>JBBKVR010000113.1:0-12034 GCA_037968575.1 Bdellovibrionales bacterium
ACCGAAATTCTGGGATACACAACGCGCGCATGGAAAGGTGGCCAGTCTCGCGACCTTTGGACAAAAAATGGTCGCCCTATCAATCCAGGGCGCTTAAACGATATTCGTCACATCATTTACAAATCGGCTGACCAGCCTTGGCGTCGCGCACGCAACAACCTTGCTCTAATGCTTAAAGAAGGCCTCCTTAAGGAAAATATTGATGGAGAGGCCTTAGTTTGGGCTTATAACCGTCTGGCAAGGCGCGGAGAGCAACGCAAAATCATGATTGTGATATCTGATGGTGCACCAGTGGATGATTCAACACTATCGGTTAACCCTTCGCACATTCTTGAGATAGACCTCAAGCAAGTCATTACATGGATTGAAAACCGTTCGGACATCCAACTCGCAGCTATTGGTATTGGGCATGATGTCACGCGCCATTATTCCAAAGCTCTCAAAATCAGTGATGCCGATGATCTCGGAAATGCGTTGATTGAACACCTTGAGAGCCTATTCACTATCGACTAACAAACAAACTTTTTCAAAATGATAGCTTGTGCTTTTAGTTGCGGAATTTATACTTCCCTCGAAATAAACGAAATAAAGCGTGAGTAAAATGAAACATTTGGCACTGCTATTTTTAATATGTTTAACCTCTCTTCCTGCATTTGCAAAAGATGAAAAAGAAACTGCCTTTGACCGTGTTACAAGCTCGGGTGAAATAAAATGCGGATATGCAGCATGGCCACCATTTGTTGAAAAAGACCCCAACACAGAAAAAATGTCAGGTATTCTTGTCGATATCTTGGCCGAAATTGGAAAAACTCTAGACCTAAAAATCAACTGGGCCTACGAAACAGGATATGGGAATTATACCGAAGACTTAAACTCCAATCGTATTGACGTCATGTGCGCCACACTATGGGCAGATGGCCCTCGCATACGTAATTCCCTTCTCATAGATCCATTTTTATATTCTGGCGTTTACCTAGTTGTAAAAGATGGCGACACTAGATTTGACAAAGATTATAGCTTATTGAATAACGAAGAATTTACAGTTGTTGGCATTGATGGTGATATTACCCAAACTCTGGCCAACAAGCTTTTTCCAAAGGCACAGAAAGTTTTTCTAACAAACATCTCTGTAGCATCTGAAATGGCAGAAAATATCAAAGCTGGCAAAGCCAATGCTTTGTTTGCCGACTTAGGATTTTATAGTGACTACAATAAGAAAAATCCCAATACATTGAAAATTCTTAAAGATAATCCGGCTTGGGTTTTCGGAGAACGAATGGCTGTCAAAAAAGGCGAAACAGAATTAAAATATTTGCTTGATACAGCTATAAGCGAACTTGTGAACAGCGGAAAAATTGCCGAGATTATCAAAAAATACCCAAATACGAGTACATGGCCACCTAAAAAAGAATACTAAAAAATGAGCAAAAAATCAGTTTACAAACCAAATGCAATTAGTGGCTTCCCTGAATGGTTGCCAGAATTTCGTATTGTTGAACAACAATGGATGGACCACATCCGCAAGGTTTTTGAATCCTACGGCTATTGCAATATTGAAACAGCTGCTGTTGAAGAAGTTGATGTACTGACTGCCAAAGGTGAAGTCGACAAAGAAATTTATGTTCTTAATCGACTACAGGCTGACCCAGACAGTGACAAAGAGGTGCGCCTAGCCTTGCACTTTGACCAAACAGTTCCTTTGGCGCGCTATGTGGCACTTAACTTTAATGATTTAACTTTTCCGTTCAAACGCTATCAAATGCAAAAGGTTTGGCGTGGAGAACGCCCACAGCTTGGACGCATGCGTGAATTCTATCAATGTGACATTGATGTGATTGCCGTTGAAAACCTGCCTCTCTCTTTTGATGCTGAAATGCCTGCGGTTATTTATGAGGTTTTAGATGGCTTAAATATTGGTCGCATTCAACTGCGCATTAATAACCGTAAAATTCTTATTGGTCTTCTAAGCTCATTAGGAATTGAAGACGAGGAAGTTGTCACACAGGTTACCAGAGTTATCGATAAATTAGAGAAAATTGGCGCTGGAGAAGTTCAGAAATTACTTAAAGAACAATCTATAAGCTCCGAATCAATAAAAGAAATTTTATCTTTATGCGAGGTCAAAGGCCTAGCTTCTGAGATAAAGACCATTTCTGCAAAAAATGAAATGATGATAGAGGGAATTGAAGAGCTTTCCTACGTTCTTGATAATTTATCTCATCTTCCCAAAGATGCTGTTGTGGGCGATTTATCTATTGTTCGCGGCTTGGATTACTACACGGGCACAGTTTATGAAACACAACTTCTGGATGTTCCGGAATTTACTGGTTCCGTGTGTTCAGGTGGGCGTTATGACGATTTGGCAGGAAGTTACATCAACAAACATCTCCCAGGCGTTGGTATATCGATTGGCTTGAGCCGTTTATTTGATGTCTTAAAACAATCTGGACGTATTCAGGCTGGACCAAAAAGCCCTGCTGATGTTCTGGTCGTTATTCCAAGTAAGGAAAGACACGAAGAGGCCGCAGAAACAGCGCGAGAATTGCGCTCACGTGGAATAAAGGTTGAGCTTTATCACGCCGCACAAAAGATTGGTAAGCAACTCTCATACGCAGAAAAGAAAGGGATTCCCTATGTTTGGTTCCCTCCATTTGAAGATGGTAACCCACATGAGGTAAAATCAATGGAGAGTGGTGAACAAAAAGAGGCAAACCCTGATGAGTGGACACTTTAAGTCTGTAATTTTTCTTATTGTATGTGTTTTTGTGAGTTTTCCTGCTCTTTCACAGGAAAGTAAATTCAAACCTGTAACTTTTGAAAATCTCTACGAATCAGATTTTTGTGATTACAAAATAGGATTCCCAGAAGAACCTCTAATTTCAACAGCAACTGCTCCTACTCTCACAAATGAAACCATTGAACAGGACAATATTTCATTCACCAAAATTTATGATTTATCAAAATCATTGAGTGTTGAGGCCACTTGCCGTCCTTTGGTGGCAGGTGAAAAAGAAATTTTGACACAGAAATTCTTAAAAAAATCTCTCGATGCTATGGCAAAGCAAGATAACGTCATTCGCGCCAACTCAGCGGCTAACGTGAATGAAAAGACAGGCGACACCTATGGTTTGATTGTGGGTTCGCGTCGCGAAAACCCACGCGAAAGTTTGATTACCTATCAAATCTGGGTTGGGGATGACTCTCTTTTCTTTCTCAAAATGGAATCAAAAGGTCCTGAAGATGATGAAAAAGAGGACTTATTTGCCAATATATTGAGAAACTTCGTCAATAAGAAGATCAATTAGGTATTTGCCGCTTGTGCGTAGGCTTTTATTTTCTCTGTCATAGCAAAGAATCCACTTCTGCGATTTGGAGAAAGATTATTTTCTAGCCCCAACTGCGCAAAAACATCATCTATAGGAAAAGCGAGAATCTCTTGTGGTGCTTTACCATTATAAGCTGACAATAGAATCGCAATTAATCCCCTGACAATCAAAGCATCGCTGTCCGCACGAAAAACCAAATGTCCATTTTCATCGGTTTCTGGAACAAGCCACACCTGAGATGTACAACCCCTTACCTTGAAACCCTCAGTTTTAAAGGCTTCATCCAAGTCAGGAAGCTGTTTTCCAAGGTCAATAACGTATTGGTAACGTTCCTCCCAGTCGCTAAATAAGGTAAAATTTTCAAGAATTTCGGGTAATGAGTCCATATTTTCTCACCAAGTTTTTTTAATTCCGCTCTCGCCTTTGTTGACAGTCGTCTTATAGTTATTTAGACAGGGATTCAAGGAGTTGTACAAAAAGGCTTGAACTCGACTACTTCCCTTGGCAAAGTAACAGAATCTTATTAAGCACGGACGAGGCTAAATTTCCATGAGTAAATCTGAAAACACTGATTCAAAAAATACGCTTTATTGCTCCTTCTGCGGTAAAAGCCAGCACGAGGTCAGAAAGCTGATTGCAGGCCCGAACGTGTTCATTTGTAATGAATGTGTCGAACTGTGCATGGACATTATTCAGGAAGAAGACAAATCAGCCATTGTTCGCTCTGATGAGGGTGTTCCATCCCCTAGCGAGATTAAAGGCTTCTTGGACGAGTATGTAATTGGGCAATCAGACGCAAAGCGTGTTTTGTCTGTTGCTGTTCACAACCACTACAAACGTCTCGAGCATGGTCAAAAAGGTTCTGACGTAGAATTACAAAAATCAAATATCTTGATTTTGGGACCAACTGGTTGTGGTAAGACACTTCTTGCACAAACATTGGCGCGCGTTTTGGATGTTCCCTTCACAATGGCAGATGCCACAACATTGACCGAAGCTGGTTATGTTGGTGAAGACGTTGAGAACATTATCCTGAAATTGTTACAATCATGCGATTACAACGTGGAGCGTGCACAACGTGGTATCGTTTATATTGATGAGATTGATAAAATTTCCCGTAAATCTGACAACCCTTCTATTACGCGTGATGTGTCTGGTGAAGGTGTTCAACAAGCCTTGTTGAAAATGATGGAAGGTACAGTTGCCTCCGTTCCTCCTCAAGGTGGGCGTAAACACCCACAACAAGAATTCTTGCAAGTCGATACATCCAACATCTTGTTTATCTGTGGTGGTGCCTTTGCGGGCATCGACAAAGTGATCTCACAAAGAACAGCTGCTAAAAGTATTGGGTTTGGCGCCAACGTTATTGGTGGTGAAGACAAACAAGTTGGTGAAGCTTTGAAAGAATTGGAAACAGAAGATTTGCTCAAATTCGGTCTTATCCCTGAATTTGTTGGTCGTCTGCCCGTTGTTGCAACACTAGAAAACCTAGATGAAGAAGCTCTTGTAGAAATTTTAACAGAGCCTCGTAATGCACTTGTGAAGCAGTATACTCTTCTGTTTAATTTGGAAGACGTAAAATTAACATTCAAAGATGATGCATTGGTTGCAATTGC
Organism: Bdellovibrionales bacterium; assembly: GCA_037968575.1. Taxonomy (GTDB): domain Bacteria; phylum Pseudomonadota; class Alphaproteobacteria; order Micavibrionales; family Micavibrionaceae; genus UBA2137. The sequence goes on from JBBKVR010000113.1 coordinate 4,943, forward strand.
CAAAAAAGCTATTGAGCGCAAAACTGGTGCTCGCGGACTTCGCTCCATCATCGAAAATCTTCTTCTTGATACAATGTATGAGTTGCCTGACTTGGACGATGTCGAGGAAATCATTGTAAGCAAAGACACTGTTGAGAATAATAAACAGCCTGTCTACGTTCACTCAAAAGATAAGAAGAAGAAAACTTCCAAAAAGAAAAAAACTGATGATGATAAGGCAGACGAAAAAGCCGAAGCATCAAACTAATCTAAACGGGCTGGCGTAATTTATGACAGCCCGTGCCATCTCATCATATATTGTTGGACTAACAACTGCCCTGCTCGTCTTCTGGGCATGGATAACTTATCCGCAAGCTTTAAGCGATAATAATGCCGTTCTTATTATTTATGCCGAGCGTTTGTTAAATGGCGGGCAGTTTGGTTTGAATATCTTCGACACAAACCCACCACTTAGCATTCTTATTTATCTCCCTGTCGCCTTTGCACATAAATATTTGAATATCCCTATTCACTTTGGGAATTTTATTTATCCGCTTTTACTGCTGGTACTGTCTGTCGTATTTGCAAAAAAGATACTTAACCAAAGCACTCTTAAAACTCACTCAACATTTATCCTTTGCCTTTTTACTTTGGGTGTAACGTTCAGCGCACCACAAAGCTGGGGAGAGCGCGACTTACTCGCTTTCTTTGGGCTATTCCCATATGCGTTTTTAATTTTCACAAGAACAGAAAACAAGGATGCTGTTTCCCCACGTTTTGCCTTATGGGTTTCAATTTTCTCAACCGTCCTGATTCTACTCAAGCCACATTATGGCTTATTACCTCTCGGATTATTTATTCACCGATGGTTAAAAACAAAATCTTTAAAACTAATTATCAATTCCCCAGAATTCACCACGCCTGTTATAGGAACGCTAATTTATGCCTTATCAGTGGTTGTGTTTTTCTCTGGTTATCTGACAGACATATTACCCGACACAATCACTCTTTACGCAGGACAACTCATTCACCCCGAGGCATTGGTAAAGTTATCGCTGGTGATTGGTGTAGTCACTCTGGTGATTTGGGGGCTGAATGAGACTTCTCTTAAGGAAGAAAAACTTTACCCTCTACGATTTTTTGTACTGGCGACACTAACAACAGTTGGTGCGTTCATCGCCCAATCCAAAGGCCTGTTCTATCACCTTGTTCCTGCAAAAACGTATTTTCTGATTTTTTGTAGTTTAGCCTTGGTATTTCATCTCAAGCGATTTTCAAAAATAAAAGAGTATACGCAGATGATAGCCTTTGCAGTAGCTTGCGGTTCTTTATTTCTCTTTTTCTCGCCTCTTTATAAGTTCAACACTAAAGAGAGTATTAAAGAGCTACCCTTTTCTGAAATTTTAGAAGAACGCTGCCCTGCGAACAAAAAATGTTCTGCTTATATTTTTCATGATGCCGTCAACGGTGTTTTCACAACTTTTATCTACGATGACATTGAGTTTACATCCCGCTTCTCAAGTCTCTGGTGGCTGCCTAAGCTTTATCTTTCTCTTTACGAAGACAATGATTTGCAAAATCAGGATGAGCTGAGAAATAAATACACAAACTATATGCGTGAGGATTTAGAGAACAACAAACCTGATGTCCTTATTATCCTCAAGGATGTCGAATTTAACGGACAACAAGACAAATATAATTTTAATTTTGTGCAGTTTTTTTCCGAAGATAAAGAATTTAGAAAAGCGCTCGGCAATTACCGCCTTATAGACACAGTGACAATTGATGCTGGCCAATATTATAGTGGCACAGCTTTAGGAGATAAGGACGAACGCCAATACGAAGTCTACGATCGTAAGAACTAATTCAGTAGTTATGCGTAAGTAGGGGACATTCATTCTAGAGGGTAATAATGCCAAAAAAGAAAATCATCGTTTGGTTTCGTCAAGATTTAAGGCGAGCAGATAATCCTGCTCTTTACGAAGCCTATCAAGAAGGTGCGCATATTCTACCCATCTTTATTCAGGATGATAAAAATAGCGGGCAATATAAACGCGGAGCTGCAAGTAATTGGTGGCTTCATTATTCTCTCAAAGATTTGAACAATAACTTATCCGACCATATGGCTTTCTTTAAAGGTAAAGCCGATGACATTCTTCCTAAGTTGATTGAAGAAAGTGGTGCTGACGCTGTTTACTGGAATAGGTGTTATGAACCTTGGCGTACAAGTCGCGACAAAAAAATCAAAAAACAATTGGAGGGTGACGGTGTAGAAGCACAAAGCTTCAAAGGCACATTGATATGGGAGCCATGGACCATTCAAACTGGCTCAGGAACACCCTATAAAGTCTTCACACCATTTTATAAGAATGGCTGTCTTGGAAAAGGTGATCCACAAGAACCATTACCCGTTCCTGATAGACTAACTTATGCAGATAAACCAGCAAGTGCCGTTTCTCTTGATAAATTGGGGTTACTTCCCACAGATATACGATGGGACAAAAAAATAGAACCCTATTGGAAAATAGGTGAAGACGGCGCAAACGAGGCTTTATTTAATTTTATAGATGGTGGCGCCAACACGTATAGTGAAGACAGAAATCGTCCTGATAAAAACAATACTTCTCGCCTTTCCCCTTACCTCCATTTTGGTGAAATATCACCACGTACTGTATGGAATGAAATTAGAAAGAGGCAAGAAACTGACTCCACTTCCCTTTCAGACACCAAAACCTACCTTTCCGAAATTGGATGGAGGGAGTTTTGTTACAACCTTCTCTATCATTTTGAAGATCGGATTACCGATAAGCCCTTACAAGAAAAGTTCGAAGCTTTTCCATGGGAGAGTAACAAGCAAGCCCTTCAAAGATGGAAAGTTGGGCAAACAGGGTATCCGATTGTTGATGCTGGGATGCGCCAACTCTGGGAAACGGGCTGGATGCACAACCGTGTTCGCATGATTGTGGCCTCCTTTCTCATAAAAGATTTAATGATTCACTGGAAAGAAGGTGAGCGGTGGTTTTGGGATACTCTTGTTGATGCTGATTTGGCCAGCAATACTTCCAATTGGCAGTGGGTTGCTGGATCAGGCGCAGACGCCTCTCCGTTCTTTCGTATTTTCAATCCTATTACGCAAGGCGAGAAGTTTGACCCCAACGGTGATTATATCCGTAGATGGGTGCCTGAACTTAAAAACATACCTGATAAATATCTTAACAAGCCGTGGGATGCTGATGAAGATACACTCAAAAAGGCTGGTGTAAAATTAGGCAAAGATTACCCTAAACCAATTGTTGACCATTCATCTGCTCGAGAGAGAGCATTGGAAGCTTATAAAAAAGTGAAGAACGCTGCCTAAATTATCCTTTCCATGTGACAGCCCTGTCACGAATAGATAAGATAAGCGCAAAGGACATAAACTATGCCGGTAAAAAAGCCACTAGCTCTTAAAAAAGGCGACACAATAGGTATTGTGGCAACGGCGCGTTGGATCAATCCCGATAGTCTGCAAAAAGCTGTTAAATTTCTTGAGAGTAAAGGCTTTAAGGTTAAGACCCATCCAAATAATGCCCTTCGTCTACACGAATGGGCAGGCACTCCGCAAGAACGCGCAAAGGCGTTTGAAGACTATTGGTGTGATCCGAAGATTGATTGTATTATTTCCACAGCAGGTGGGACGAGAACACTTCATACTCTTGAATATCTTAATTTTGAGAAAATGAAAAAATATTCGAAAATCCATATGGGATTCAGTGACACCACGGCTTTGCTTAGCGCCATGCTCACACAAACGAATATAGCCGGTTTCCATGGGCCTTCTGCCGCGCGTTTTTCTGGTGAAGATGCCGAAACTTATTTCAAAGACTTCATCGCCCTAGCTTCAAAAGATAAATCTGCCAAAGAAACCTATCTATGGGATGACGCTAAAATCATTCATTATGGTTCAGGCAAAGGACAGCTCATTGGCGGTAATCTATGCATTTTCAATTATTTGCTCGGAAGTAAATACAGCCCCTCTTTCAAAAACAAGATTGTCTTTATAGAAGATGAAATGGAAGAGCTCCGTAATATTGATCGTATGCTTTTGCAAATGAGACGCCTTGGAAAACTTGAAGAAGCAAAGGGACTTATTGTTGGTGGTTTTAGCATGACACTCAATACAGGCAGAACAGAATTTCCTTACTCAATTGACGAATTGGTTGAAGAACACACTGAGGGTTTGAACATCCCTGTTATTACCAATGCGCCTTTCGGTCACGGCAGACAATTACAAATTATGCCCGTTGGTATCAAAGCAAAAGTAAAAACAGAAAATGGTAAAGTTCATTTTCAGATAGCTGAAGATGCCGTCAAAAACTAAAACAACCCTTCCAGAAAGACATTCACCTTTTACTCTGCTGGCTTATGCCATGCCAGCGTTGCCGTTGGCTGCTATTTTACTGCCCACATTCATTTACCTTCCGACCTTTTATGCTAATGATTTGGCCTTAGGCCTAGCATTAGTTGGTTTGGTGCGCTTAGTCTCAGGTCTCTTCGATGTGTTTTCTGATCCCCTTATTGGTATGATGAGTGACAGATCAAAATCTATATTAGGTCGCCGTAAATTTTATGTTCTGTTGGGTGTACCTTTTACAATGCTCGGCACGTGGATGCTTTTGGTGCCTGATGGCAACGTTGATTATATCTATATGCTCATATGGTCGTGTGTAATGTATCTAGGCTGGACAATGATGTATCTTCCTCTCACGGCACTTAGCACAGAAATGACGCTTGATTATCATGAGCGTTCACGATTGTCAGCTTATCGCGAAGGAGCAACAGCTGTCGGAATCCTCATGACCCTTGCCTATATTTCTTATTTGGGAATGGATGGGTTCATCAATAATGCTCAAGCCACAAAAGCAATTGCCATTTTTGTCTGCGCTATACTTCCTTTTGCTACAGCCCTATTCATGTGGAAGGTTCCTGATCCGCAACCTCCAAAGGTAAAAAATAAGATAGGGTTTTATAGAGGCCTTAAAGTCATTAAAAATAATCAGCCTTTCCGTATCTTGATTGTTTGCTATGTTTTGAACGCTTTTGCCAATGGCTTACCTGCCATTCTCATTATTATGTTTGTTCAAAATATTCTAGGTGATGACCAACAAGTTGGCCCCTATCTCCTCTCTTATTTCTTGTGTGGAATAATATTCCTGCCTTTCTGGATAAAATTAGCAAAGCGTATTGGAAAACATAAATCTTGGTGTGTTGCCATGATTTGGGCCTGTATTGTTTTTGCCTTTATTCCCTTTGTCGGAGAAGGGGATACAATTTTATTCTTTGTCATTACTACGATGACGGGGGCGGCTGTTGGAGCAGACCTTGCTCTTCCCTCTGCTATGCAGGCCGATGTCATTGATGTGGATTATGTTGAAACTGGCAAACAAAGATCAGGTCTCTATTTTGCTATGTGGAGCATGATGACAAAACTTTCACTGTCTCTTGCTGCGGGAATTGCCTTCCCTCTTCTCGCATGGGTTAATTGGCCTGATGAAAATAATTACATGATTTTCATTCTTTATGCGGGGATTCCCATCCTTATTAAAGTTGGGCTAATTTTCAGAATGTGGAATTACCCATTAACTGAAGCTGAACTTATGAAAGTTCAGAGAAAAATTTCCAAGCTCCATAAATAACGGGGTTGATTTTTCTTCCTAAAAAACTGTATGAGTAATGCGCTATGACCTACGTTGTTCTCGATGTCTGTATCAACTGCAAATACACTGATTGTGTAGAGGTTTGCCCTGTCGATTGTTTTTATGAGGGTGAAAACATGCTGGTTATTCATCCTGATGAGTGTATTGATTGTGGCGTTTGCGAACCTGAATGTCCAATTGATGCCATTGTTCCCGATTCTGATGAGCGCGCAGATAAGTTTCTGGAGATGAATCGTGAATTTTCAGAGAAATGGCCAGTCATTACCCGTGCAAAACCGGGTCTGCCTAATGCTAAGGAAAACGAAGATAAAGCCGATAAATACCCTGCTGATTTTTCAGAAGAACCTGGTGAAGGCGACTAAAAAGTTCCTGCGCGCCTAAAAACCCTTTATTTTCAAAAAATTAGTTATTTGTTAAGAAATCTTGAAATTTGGTTAACATTGTGCTATGTTAATCACACTCAGACAAGATGGAAGAGACGGACACAGCTACGGCACATCTATTACTTTTGTTTAGGATGAATGAGACTTAACTTCAAGTCTCTTTTTTGTTGGAAAAGAAAAAACTTAAAAAATAAGGAAAAATAATGGCTCATAACGATAATAAAGAATTTAAAGCAGGCGACTTCGTAGTATACCCAGCACATGGCGTGGGAAAAATTGAAGGCGTACTGACACAAAAAATCGGCGGGATGGATGTGAAGCTATATGATATCAGTTTTGAAAAAGACCGTATGCGCTTGAAAGTGCCTCTCTTTAAAGCAGAATCAGCTGGTCTTCGTAAAGTGTCTTCAAGCAACGGTATCGAGGATGCAATGACAACATTGGGTGGTCGCTCACGCGTACGTCGTGTTATGTGGTCACGTCGCGCACAAGAATACGAAGCAAAAATCAATTCAGGCGAGCCTGTTTTAATTGCAGAAGTACTTCGTGACTTGAAACGTGTTGATGAAGAATCAGAACAATCTTATTCAGAGCGTCAAATCTACGAATCAGCTCTTGAGCGTTTAGCTCGTGAAGTTGCTGCCGTTAAGAAAATTAGCGAGAAAGATGCTGTTACATGCGTTGAAAAAGGCATGGGCGTTCCTCTAACTATTGATGCAGAGAAGTTGAAAGCTGCTTAATTTCTAGAACATAAAAAGAACAAACCCCTTTGGTGTACGCTGGAGGGGTTTTTTATTGATTTTTTGTCCGTACACCCTTTTATCTTACTGATTTTCCTGTACACTTAACTTGATTCTGGTAAATACTTCTCCATCAGAGTTCTCTAAAAAACGTACACTTCTTTTTCCAGATAGGGACACCTTCTCTCCCGTGTGTTGCACTCAAAATAAAGATAAATTATTTATGCCGCTTGGACATTCCAATAATGTCTGGGTCGTCGGCTCCATTCATGCAGATATAGATCGCCTTATTGG
>JBBKVR010000114.1:0-6277 GCA_037968575.1 Bdellovibrionales bacterium
TTACAGGACGACCAATCAATGTATCTGGTGAGATCATACTCATGGCACAAGCTCATCTGCTTTATCATTCAAGAGAGATTTCTGCGGCGTTTTAGCCCTACTTTGTTGCTGAATAACGACTTCAGCGTTATGCATTTTATATATAAGATATTGTAATTGTTTGATAAATGAAGTGCCGTCTTTAAAAGTGAGATTGTGTTGGCAACGGACCTCCGCTACCATCTTAATATAATTTTAATACATTCCCTCCATAATTTGATTATGGGAAATAATGCCTTTATATTTGATGGAACTTATAGACAAGCTTATGACCGCTTAATTGCGCATGAAAAAGGCTATGCTGATCACCCAAATGATCGGGGTGGAAGAACAATAGATGGAATAGCAGAAAAGTTTCATCCAGAAGATTTTGCCACAGCCTACAGGTTGTATAGAAGTGGTGATACGGAGGCTTTTGAGAAGTTTAAATATGACTTCTACAAACGCGAGTATTGGGATGCTAACAACATAGGTTCCATTGCTGACTTCGGCGCACGTTATAATGCTTTCGACATAGCAGTTAATTCTGGCGGTGAAAAATCGCAAGAGTTATTTCAAACGGCTATTTCTAATGATGGAAGAGTAGACGGCGTTGAAATGGCTAGCTTGCAGAGGGCAAATTACGCAAATATTATAAGACAAGATCCATCGCAAGCAGTTTTCAGAAATGGTTGGAACAATAGAGCAGACGCCAATGAGCGTATTGGAAGTGCTACGACTCAATTTTGGGAAGCAACAGATCAAAAATATTTTGAAGATCTGATGTCTTCAGCACCATCAGAACGAGGTGCTCCATGGCAATTAATTGAAAGAGCTGAGGTAAATTATAATGATCCAGTATCATTGAGCAGAGCTAATCTTTTAAAAGGTCAAGAAGCTTTAAACATAGTAATTGATACTCGAGCTGAGAATGGTCGAGTCAACGGCCCCGTCAAACAAATAGATATATATGCCGAAGAAGTTGAAGCCAATGAAGGTGTATGGGCATCAAGAGCTATTCATGACAATCTAGTTACAGCAACTATTGATGGCGGACTGACAACAATTACAAATATATTTTCTGACAGTGTAGGATCTTTGGAAGGTGATTTACGAATTTTAGATATTGCCAATAAAAAAATTACTGACGAAGGCCTTACAGAAGAAGCTGCAGCTATGGGCAAATATTTAATTGCACGAGAGGCAGGAATTGAACCCGAGAAACTTCTTATTGTTAGATACGACTCTACTCCTGGACAAGCTGGGGGACAGAGCTTTGGACTTTTATTTTATGCAGACGATGGAAAACAATTTTTTGCTTTAGATAAAAGTAGAGAGTTGTTCACTGAACAAAATTTTAATGAAAATTTTGAAGTTCCTTGGGGTGGATTTAATGAAAATACCGCTGTCTATAGCCCCAATTATAATAATACATTTGTGGACTATGTTAACGACGAGTCTGTCATGGTCGCTAGCAATAACCAAATAACTGACCCCTCAATCTTATAACTCCATCATATAAATAAGTTACTTAAAATACAAAGTCGCCAAGATGACAAAGATATAACGTCCTGTTTTGGCGATTGTGACGATACCTAGAAACACAGGAAACGGCGTTTTCATTACGCCCGCCACTATTGTCAGAGGGTCACCTATAAAGGGCACCCAGCTGAGCAGTAACGTCCAAACACCATAGCGGTTGTAAAAATTTTGTGCGCGTATAAGTGCTTTCTCTTTTACGGGGAAGTATTTTTTATACTTAAAACGCTCTATCCCCCGCCCTAAAAACCAGTTCACGCATGAGCCCAGAATATTACCTACACTGGCAAACAGTAGGAGAAGTATTAGCGAGAGTTCACTTTTCAGCAGATAGGCGACAAGAAGCACCTCCGATTGCATCGGGAATATTGTTGCCGCCAGAAACGCGGTGACAAAAAGACTGAGCAATAGGGCAAAGCTTTCCAAAACAGGTCGCCTCAAATCGTTTAAAGAAGGAACTTACCCTAATAGATGTTGGTATGTTAAGGGCTGTGCCTTGGTTTTATTCGTGAAGCACATAAATTTTAACTTCGGAGATTACAAATGAAAACAGCTTTAACGCTCATATTGACTGGTATCGGGCTATTTATTCTCTCGGTTGCAGCATGGCTCACTCATGTAATCTGGTGGGTTAAACTTATGATGAATGAGCAAATGGATACTTTCGGAGAATGGGCATTGGCAATAATTGGCTTATTCTTCCCACCAATTGGAGTCATACACGGTATAATATTGTGGCTTTAAGGTTCTTTTTTGTTTTTCTTGTTCTTAGTCTCTCCTGAAAAATACTCGGGGAACTCGTCCATATAGCAGACAGGCGAAGCCGCTGGCTTCGCCTTATCTTTAGATTTTTTTGACTTGGATTTCTTGTCCATTAAAGGTTTTGTTTAACGGCAAGCAATGTTTTTGGTCGGTATATATTCGCCACCAAGAACTGTACCACCAACTGCTCCACCAATGGTTGCAGCGGTTTTTCCGTTACCTTTACCAAATTGTGAACCAACAACGCCACCAGCGGTACCGCCGACAATTTTCCCAACGATATTACCATCATCACAAGGTTGTGCAGCAGGACGTTCCTGTACCACACGACGCTGTTGTTGAGGCTGTGTCGCTGTAACTTTCACTGTCTCAGTTTTCGCCTTTACGGTGTTATTCTCCATACGGTCAGAAGCAATGTAAGTGCTTGCGCCTGCTGTAACAGCAATAAGGGCAACTGCTCCTGCTGTAAGTAATGCAATAGATTTACGTTTCATGTTTCTGTCTCCTCTATTATCCAAAGGGATAAATTAACGGGTTTGAACACAAACTTATGAACTACCTACTGAGTTCCTTAATCTCAAAATGTGATGTGCACTAAAAAATGACCACAAGTGGTTAAACTCATGGTCATCTTATTGAATTCAGGTCTTTTAAGGTCTTATTTTCTCATTATCTGCACAAGATAAAGAAGGATAACAGCACCAACAGTTGCGGTGACAATAGAACCTATGATACCGCCAGCGACTACGCCGAGCACCGAGAATATCCATCCCCCTAAAAATGCACCTATAACTCCGACCCCAAGATTACCAATAAGGCCAAAACCAGAGCCTTTCATCAATTTTCCTGCCAAGAAACCGGCGATAAGACCTACCAATAAAAATACAAGTAAACTTTCCGTTCCCATGAGATACTCCTTTGTTTTATAAGTAAAAATATAGCCTGAAACAGCTCTGATTTTTAAATTTTATCACGCATAGTCTCTGGAACCTAAAACATATTTGCATTATGTAAACAAATAAGGTATAACTGTCTTCTAATTTTTACATAATAACAGGTTTAAGATGAGTGTAATTGCACATAGACAATTTGATGAAGCGATAGCAGCAGCAAAAAAGACCGTAGGCATTATCTCGGATACTATGCTTGCCTATTCTCCAGAAGAAGCTCCTAAGCGCTATGGCGGTAAGATTTATGCTGATTTTATAAGGGAGCTTGGCTTCAACGTTGATAGAGAAACTATTGAGGCCATCCGCAGAGGGCGTCTTGATGTTATAGAGGGACTCGAAGGCGCAATAATTGATGCGGTTAATTTTCACCGTGAACAAAAGCATATTCGGCAAGAACTCCAAAAAGTCCTCATTGAAGAAGCTGGACCGACCATACAAAGGCCAGAACCAGAGCCTGAGCAATCAGAGCAGGCATTTGACTATAATTCTCTACGTGGTGAACTGACTGCCCCGTTTGAACGCGCACGCCTTGCCAATCAACAGGCTTTATTCGATGATTTATTAAATCAACCCTTTCCTGAAGGCGAAGGAACATCTTATAAAGTACGGTTAGTTCGCGGTAAAATTGACCATAATTATAATTCAGGAATAAATTTTTCTACTGCTACATCTCCTTTTGCTCTTGCGGTTATGTCTCTTGCTTTAGGAGTTGCCAATCCATCAACTAGTACACAAACCACAGAAGATAATGCTTCATCAACTGACACACAAGCTACAGAAAATACCGCTTCCTCACCTTTCAGAGACAATTACTCGGTTACCGTACCTATTGTTACGCCCCCTGTTTGTAGTGAGAATAATCCTATTTCCTTCACAGGTGCGCGAAATTACTTTGAACTCACCAACCCAGAAATCTGCACAAGACTACTAAACGAAGCAATGCCTGCAATTGGTCAAACAATACAGCATGGCGAGCTAATGACTGTTACTGGCCGTTCAGATGGACGTTTTGATTTCCGTCTAAGAGGTGGAGAAAGCTACGCCATTGAAACAGATGTGTATGACTCCATTGTTGAGGCTTGGTTGGTTAGTGGTGGTGTTGCTGGCAATCCGCTACCAATGTCTTACTTTTTGGCCAAATGGTATCAGGAATCACGTCATCAGAACGACGCCCAGAATTCCCAAGGCTCTGCACGCGGTCTAAACCAATTTACAAGAAATACATGGCCAGAGGTCATGCTTCGCTGGGGTCATGTAGTGGGGTATCCTGATATCCAACGTCGTCTAGAGCAAATTATGAGTAGTCATGGCAGCCTTGACTACGCTTGGCTGGCACGGCAATCCGAAGTCTACAGAATGTTTCGTGAGAATACGTTGAATCCCCATCAATCTGCGACTTTAGGTGCAATTTACAGTATTCAAAACTGCATCACTATGCAGGATATGCTTGATGGCGGGCAACTTACTCACCCTCAAGGACTAGAATTTGTTACACCCCGCATGTGTTATGTGGGGCATTTCGTAGGTGGGAGTGGAGCACCAAGATTTTTCAGAGAATTTGCCGAAAATCCTAACCAAAGCGTCCGCAATACAGTTTCTCCAAGAGCCTTCCGTGACAATATCGAATTCTTTACGCGCACAGTAAGAATTCCTGATGGTCATGGCGGTACAAGAAGTGTCCGCGCTGATCTGACTATTCAACAGTTCTACGATGTCCTTTTAACTAAAGGCTTCGATGATACTGAAATGACCAGCATCAGAGGATGGCAAAACGGTGAAAATATCCTGCCTTGGAATGCAGAGCGTACAACAGCAGAGATTGCAGAGATTGAAAGTTCAGAGATTACTGTTGATCCAGACCACCTCACATTTATTCACATGCACAACAGGTCATACCGCATTCGGCACGGTGTGAACATTAGTTTAAATGATAATGATGGTGATACTCAACTGCCGAATTACTTTAGACCAGCTGTACAATAAATGACTCTAAGCGTTTGCCGCGCTGTTACTCATAACTTTATCAAGAACAGCATCATAATCCTGTCGGATTTCCTCAATAAGGTTGCCTTTTGCTTCAACACCTGTTTGTGAAACACTAATCATTATACCGTTTGGATCAATAACGCCGAAGTGACGACGCCCGCACGCCTCATCCTTAATTTCACTAGCTAGATCAACGCCCTCCATGTACAACTCGTCGTACATTTTTTGGATGTCATCTGTAAAGAAGCTGAGCATCATGCCAGATACAGTACTCTTGTAATTTGGTGGAAGATCGGGGTGGCTTAAATCTGCAATACCAATGTGCATATCCTCATGCTCTGGGTGATTTAAATATGCATAATATTCTATTTCGTAATAAGGACGGAAACCAAAGTGATCTTCATAGAAATTGATGGTTTCTTTTAACTTATCTGTGCAAATAATCGGGTAAAAAGCATGCCCTGGCATTTGTTTTCTCCTACTAAACAGTGACTATACCTACTTATTCGTAAAAACATCCGTATTGGATTACTTTATACGTAAATAATATAGCTTTAATCATTGTATACAGGGGGAGACAGCGTTTTTGCAAGCTTTTTATAGCTATGAGTTGCGCTCGTTTCCGTAGTTTCCACAACGGTGCGTGACGTTTTTGTTGAGTTCTGGAGGTACTCAGGCGATGTACTCATGCCCTTTTCTTTGATACGCGCCAGTAACTTATCAAAGATAATCGGTGAAATTTTATCTGTACGCTCAGCAATGATACGTGACATTTCCGTTACATCAGCTTGCGGTAAAGTGGGGGGCAATGGGTCCATACCTACAGAATTAAGCAACCGCCCATAAGCATTTTGATATTCAGCATACGCCATATGCAATCTTGCGCGATTAAGAGCTGACTGTATTTCCATTTCCAGAGCATCTGCATCACTTAATTTGGTTTTTTGGCTAACAACACTACGCATTTTACGGCTAACCGATGCCAATTGTTTAACCAAACCAAACCTGTCTTCTGCCATTTT
>JBBKVR010000115.1:0-4287 GCA_037968575.1 Bdellovibrionales bacterium
GCAATGGTTGCACAACGCGGACTAAAAGATCCTGTTGAAGCAGGTGCCGCATCCAGCGATTATCTACGTCAGTTCGCACTTGTTGCTATGGCATATGTCTGGGCATTGATGGCACAAAAGGCAATGGAGAAACTGGAGAGCGGTGAGGGCGACAAAGCATTCTACGAGAGCAAACTACATACGGCACGTTTCTTTATGACCCGTATGCTTCCCGAAGCCGATGCGCGTTTCAAAATGGTGCTCGCAGGTAAAGACCCGTTGATGGATATGCCAGCGGATGGATTTTAATTTAAGTCTTTGTAATGAAAATTTTCAAAACATTAGACGATTTAAACCTCTGGCGCGACAGCATTACTGACTCTGTTGGGTTTGTTCCCACCATGGGCGCATTGCATGAGGGACATCTATCTTTATGTGAGAAAGCTAAAAAAGATAACAAAACTGTTATGGCTTCCGTCTTTGTTAATCCAACACAATTTGCGCCACATGAAGATTTTGACGCCTACCCGCGTAATCTTGAAAAAGATGCAGAGCTTTTAAAATCTGTTGGCGTTGATGTCGTTTGGGCGCCCACAAAAGATATTATGTACCCGCAAGGCTTTGTGACAACTGTTCACCTTGATGGTATTTCACAAGTCCTTGAAGGAGAGTTTCGTCCCACACATTTTGATGGTGTCACAACCGTCGTTTCCAAACTCTTCGGACAAGTGCGCCCCACTCGCTCCTATTTTGGTGAAAAAGATTATCAACAACTTCAAATCATCAAACGCATGACGACAGATTTAAATATTCAAACAGAAATTATTGGTTGTCCAATCGTACGAGATGATGAGGGTTTAGCTCTTTCTTCACGTAATGCTTATTTGAGTGATGAGGAAATCAAAATTGCAAGACAGCTTAACGTCCTTCTTAAATCTGCAAAGAGCCGTGCACAGAATTCAAATATAAAAGAGGCTGAAAAATCTATTGCAGATGAATTATTGAAGATTGGATTTAACAAAATTGATTACGTTGCCATTCGAAATGCCGAAAATCTCAAATCTGTTCAAAATTTAGACACAGAAAATGTCCGTATTCTCGCTGCGGCTTTCCTTAATAAAACACGCCTGATTGACAATACGGAGGTCTAACTTCAAACTGCATTTTATGCATGCGTTGACTGTTGATAATCTCAAAAAATCATTCAAAACAAAAAAATCAAAAAGCGGGTTTTCGGGTGTTGTTTCCACATTCTTTAAGCCTGACTGGCAATTGGCAGAAGCCTTGCGTGGTATTAGTTTTGATATAGAACAAGGACAACGCGTTGCCTTCATTGGTCCAAATGGAGCAGGAAAATCTACAACAATCAAAATTCTCTCTGGTATTTTACAACCGACCTCTGGTGATGTTTCTGTTGCGGGATTTAGACCCTGGGCAGAGCGTGAAAAGCTAGCCTACAAAATCGGAACAGTATTCGGGCAACGCTCACAACTTTGGTATCACCTCCCCGCACAAGATAGTTTTCACCTTCTCGCAAGTGCTTATGACGTTGATAGGGACACTTATAAAAAACGTATCAAAATCTTGACTGAGTCGTTTGAAATTGGCGACCTTCTTGATAAACCTGTGCGCTCAATGTCATTGGGACAACGTATGCGCTGTGAAATTGTTGCCAGCTTTATTCATAAGCCTTCAATCCTATTTCTTGATGAACCAACAGTTGGATTAGATGTTTCTGCTAAAGCAGTTATTCGCGACCTTGTTTATGAATCATCGCGCGAAGATGGCACAACAGTTCTCCTAACCTCACATGACACAGGTGACATGGAACGTGTGTGCGACCGCGTCATTCTGATTGATGAAGGAGAGATTATTATTGATGATAAAGTCTCTAAACTCCGCTCAAATTACATCCGCAAAAAAGTGGTAACGCTTAATACTAAGGAAGAAAATATCATTCTCAAAATGGCGGGTGTGAAAAATATAGATCACTCACCGCACTCACTAACAGTTGAGGTTGATACACAAAAACAATCCGTTGAAGCTGTCATTCAAAAGGCAATGACACAATCATCGTTGCACGACATCAGTGTTGAAGATCCACCGATGGAAGATGTCATTAAAGCCATCTATGCCAAAACAAAGAAGAAAGTTGCATAGATGGTAAACCCACGAAAACTTTACGTGTTTGCCTCCACATCCTTTCGCGACCACATGTCGCACCGCCTCAAGCTGGGAGTACGCTTTTGCATGTGCGTTTTTTTCATGTTTGTATTTATTGAATTTTGGCAACTTATCGCACGTGAAAACCTAATAGATATTCCCTTCCCCGTTGCAGATATTTGTTGGTACACGTCGCTGACACAAATGATGTTATTCATGTCACCACGGCTCTTCATGACCATTGAAGAAGACGTGCGTAGCGGGGATATCGCCTACTCTCTCATTCGACCTATGCCTTATTTATGGATGCGAATTAGTGAGGGTATTGGTAACATGACAGCCAACACCCTTGTGTATTATACACTTGGAATAGCATGTGTTTATGTCTATATAGGCGAGCTTCCTTCTGGCGGTATGAGTGCATTGATAACTGCACTGTTCTTTCTCTATTTTGGATCGGTGCTTCACATTCTTTATCAGGCGATGGCAGGCATAACTGCATTATGGTTACAAGATGCCGAAATGGCCTACCGAATTTATCAAAAAATCTTAATTGTGCTTGGGGGGCTTTATATGCCTTTGACACTCTATCCTGATTGGTTACAAACATGGGCGTTCTTAACGCCGGTTGTCGCCATGATGTTTGGCCCTGTGCAATTTGTGCTTGGTGAGAATTCACCGCTTGATATTCAAACAGTAGTATTATTGATGATATGTTGGTTTGGGTTTTCGGTTTTATTGATGGGCGTCATTTACCGTTCTTGTGTTGCGAGGATAGAAATCAATGGGGGGTAATATTCGCTACGCTTTTGATATGTTGAAAGCTAATATGAAGGCGGCGACCTCAATGCGGGGTGCCTATCTTACACGTTCAATTTTCAATATGCTTAATCACACAATTTACTTATTTATGTGGGTTATTATTTTTGATCGCATTCCTTCAATAGGTGGGTGGCGTGTTGAACATATTATGCTGGCCTACGGGGTAGGGATATTTGCATGGGGCTTAATATCCTTTCTTGCTTATGGGTTTAGAACACTCCCCAGACAAATAGATCAAGGCGAACTTGATATTTATTTAACGCAGCCCAAACCTGTTTTGCTTAATATTGCCCTTGGAACAACCCAAACAGTAGGACCAGCAGAGATTATTTTTGGAACAATCATCTTATCTATTGCAGGTTATATGACAGGTGTCTCATTTTTAATGCTCGCCTTTTTAGCAATCTGTTGTTCAATTGTTTTTGCCTCTCTTGTCTTGGCCTATGGATCGCTTGGATTTTGGCTCAAGGATTTTCACGGCAGCGCAGAAGAGATTTATTTTAATTTCTTTATTATGGCGACACGTCCCGAGGCGGTATTTAGTGGTTGGATGCTAGTAATTGTTCTGACCGTCATGCCCATCTCTTTTATGACCCATATTCCCCTACACGCTTTATTGGATGACAGTTTGCCCGCCTTGGTATTTGCCGTGGCAGGAACATTTTTCTGCGCTGCAAGTGCCTATGCAATTTTCTCCGTTGGGCTTAAGCGGTATGAATCAGGAAATAGATTTGGGGTACGGGGGTGATTTTTTTCACGAATCGTCTATATTATATATTCTATAATTTTCTAATATACAGGAACATCTGGATGGACATGCAAGCAACTACGCAAAAAATTAAAGAAAAAATTCAATTCGCACCACATATAAAAGCACGTGTTAAGTTTGATTTTAAAGATGATGGCTTAATCTTTATCGACTCAACACAGTCCCCTGTAGAAGTAAGTCACGAAGACCAAGAGTCAGATGTCACGTTGATTTGTACTCTTGATACATTTGAGGGATTTCTAAACGGTACTAAAGACCCAAACATTGCCTTTATGATGGGCAATTTGAAGGTTAAAGGTTCTATGCCGTTGGCACTTAAACTCAACTCAGTTCTTGAAGATTAAGACAATTACATGAATTTGCTCTTTAGAATGATAAAGGTGTTTATCAGTTCTTACTTTAGAGCGAATCTGCCAACAATATTTTCAACCTCACGTTTGAATTTTCTTGTCTGGCCAAATGATTTAGACACCAATCTCCATATGAATAATGGACGTTACCTTACCATTATGGATTTAGGACGTTTTGATTTAGTGCTTCGGAGCGGTTTGATG
>JBBKVR010000116.1:0-6067 GCA_037968575.1 Bdellovibrionales bacterium
GCGCGTAAAGGTCACTTTACACCCGAGCGTCATTTTGGATTTGAAGCCGCAGCATGGTATTGGCACTTTGTTGATGTTGTGTGGCTGTTCCTGTTCATATCCATCTACTGGTGGGGCAATATGATAGGTATAGGCGGATAATTCGCCCAACATGAAACAAAGCCTTTCTCAACTTATGCGGAACGCTTTGATGTGTCGTTGTCCAAAATGCCATAAAGGCAGCCTGTTTAAATCAGGCTTAACGCTCGATGTTGTAGATAATTGTGACAACTGTGGTTTACCTCTTCATAAGCACGACAGTGCAGATGGTCCGGCAGTACTTATTATCTTTATTCTAGGCTTTGCACTTGTTCCGTTGGCATTGTTGGTTGAAGTTCTCTTTGCACCATCATTGATATTTCATGCTTTTTTCTGGGGATTTGTTATTTTTGTCCTCATATTATTCATGATTAAACCTCTTAAGGCTTTGGTTATTGAGCTACAATATGCCCATCGCCCAACAGATATAGAAGAAAGCTAAGAAAATATGCGCAAGATGTCTGCCCCTTTCCCCTGGTTTGTAACCACTTTTACTTTGCTAGCCTTTTTGATTTTGGTTGGTCTCGGTGGCTGGCAGATGCATCGCCTTGCATGGAAAACAGGATTGCTAGAATTTCTGGAAAGCGAGTATCAGAAGAATGCTCTTGAGTACCCATTACAACTTGTTGATTTGATTAAGGTCACAGAAACAACCCCTGTTAAAGGCTTCATCTCTGGACAATTCAATTTTAAACAAGAAATCAAAGTAGGCCCACGCAGAGAAAATGGTGTGTTCGGGTATGATATTTTTACCCCATTTTATCTCACAACAGGTGGAGTGGTCTTAGTTGATAGAGGTTGGATTAAATCGTCTGATTCAGATCCAAAAAATCGCCCTCAAACACTCACTAAAGGTCGCCAAGTTCTAACAGGTGTTGCGCGCCTACCTTTGCGTCCATGGAAAATTGGGCCTGATAACATAGCTGAGCGTAACGTCTGGATTTACCCATCTCCAACGCAAGTCGCACAAGCCAAAGGTATTGCAAACATGGCTCCCACTGTCTTTCATCTTGAAACATCAAGCGCACCCGCACGCGGGCTACTTATCTCAAAAGACAGATGGCAGCCACGCAATAAGCATCTGCAATACGCTATATTCTGGTTTGCGATGGCTGGAGTTCTTTTATCGATTTATTATGTAAGATTTTTAAGAAAGAGTTCTTAAACTAAAGACTTCTCTTTTTTGAAGTGTTGGAAGCAAATTCCATACCTTCTACACCTTGCTTGAACTGCTTTTCAAACTGTTCAACGTTAGCTTTGAAACGTTTCAACTCTTCGCCACTCAACTCTTCAGATGTTGGGACATTAACAGAGCGTGGGTTTGTGGCATTACCAGCAACTAAAACTTCGTAATGAAGGTGTGGACCGGTTGAGCGACCAGTTGTACCAACATAACCAATGATATCGCCTTGTTTGATGCGTTTACCAGCTTTCATGCCCTTAGCGTAATCATTTAAGTGCGCGTAAGCTGTTTTGATACCGCTATTATGGCGGATACGAACATAGTTACCATATGAACTGAAACGGCTTGCTTTTTCAACAACGCCATCACCAGCAGCATAAATTGGTGTTCCTCTTGGTGCTGCAAAATCAATACCCTTGTGCATTTTACTGTAGCCAAGGACAGGATGCTTACGCATTCCAAAACCTGAGGACATACGAGCTCCATCAATTGGTGTAGAGAGCAGACCTTTTTTAGCGCCTTTACCATCTTTGGAGAAGTAACTCACGTGCCCATCATTTGATTCGTGGCGATAAAAGGCTGTTTCACTATTAGCTTGTGCAAGCTTGACGTAATAAGGGTCACCACTGCGGACATACTGGCCATCATCCGTCATATAAACATCATAAAGAACTTCGAATGTGTCGCCGCTCTTGATTTCACGCTGTAAATCAACAGACCAAGATAGAATTTTGATTGCTTCGGCTACGATTGGTTCGGGCACGCCTTGCTTTGTGGCAGAGCCATAAAGAGAATGTTTCACATTTGCACGAACTGCAAAAAGTTCAGGCTTTATTTCTTTTTCATGGAGAGCTGATTTCATATCACCACTTTTTTCACGTGTAACCATTACTGTGCGAATAGGATCAGACTCTAGTGACAACTCAGTGAACTGCATTTCACCTTCAACTGGATCCATTTTTACCGAAATTTCCTGACCTGCACGAATCAAACGTGGATCAAAATGCTCAGATACGGCTTTAACAACTTTGTAAGCATCTGCAGGATTAACCCCAGCGCCCTGTAGAGAACCTGCAAGCGTGTCACCGCTTTGAATTTCGATTATTCGGTCTTCAGGAACAAGTTCTTTCTTCTCAGGAATAACCTCTGGACTTGTCGCCATAGCAAGTTGCTGTTGCTCGAATGTCACGCCAGTCACATCATTTGATTGTGAAGACGCCGATAGAGATGCTAGCGCCTGTCCACCAATGCCTGCCTCAACTTGAAGGTTTAGCATTTGTGGCATAATTGAAAATACTGTTAAGCATACCGTAGCACAGGCAACGGCTTTACAGCGGTAACGCAAGCGACCATCACGCGTTTTGATGTAGCGTTCTTTCAGCCATAATGTATTTAAAACATTGCTGAATGCCGTGCGCGAACGATGAATCGTCGCTTTTGTAGCTTTTTTGGTTGTTTGCAAAGCGCGCGAATTGCGCAGGTATGAAATATTTAACATTCTAATTTATATATAAATTTTTCTAAATTTGGGTGATTTGACTAAAAATTCCCTGAGACAGTCATAGTAGGATAAAGCAACAAGTACAAGCCAACAAGGATATTTTTACACTGTTATTCAATTATCTGATTCCACATTCTGTAGAAATAGCTTTATGAGCGGCTGTAGAACCCTTCAAACTGAATGTATCTGTTGTTTGTGTTCCTCTTATAGATTCACCTTTAACAACCATTTGTGTGCCTGATTGTATTGCACTAACTATCTGTCCGTCTGTATTGCTATCAGGTGCCCAAGCCGTCTCTTCATGTGTAAAAAGACCAAATTTACGGTCATCGATAACAACGTCGACTTCACTTTCGCCTTTATATGGGTAGCCACTCATGTAGCTAAATACGTTTGTCGTATTCTCAGCTGGTCTGTGCGTCACAAGCGCGTATATATCACCACGTTGGGTATAATTTCCTTCATCGGCCACAGGTTTGGAAATCATATAACAAACCTTATTTCCATTTTCAGTCAGTTTATATGCCGACCAAGACGTGAACGTGCCAATAAGCTGTGGCTCCTGTGCAAAGGCAGGCAATGCCACCACTACAGCCACTGCACAAGAAAATACGCTGATTTTGAAGTGGGATAAGCCCATAAATTATCCGTCTAAATCCGTGGTTCGTGTTTCAAGGTCACCTGTTTAAAAGGGATACAGCTTTCTGTCAAGCCAATACCATTTCTTCTTTTATCACAGTAACCTATATAAATTCACATCTCTCATGATGAACTTTTCATCCCGCGTATAGTTAGTTTAGGGAGTCCATAAAACAAGAGGGGGCTGGCAGAAATGTCCACACCTGAGAAAACCGCTTCACAAGAGCATTATCTATCCTCTAGAGATAGAGAAAAAAATCTGCTTTCTGAGATGATAGAAGCAATGGATGATATTGCCAAACATCAAGATAAACAGGCATTCATTAAATTATTTTCTTACTACGCCCCTCGCCTCAAATCCTTCCTGATGCGTGGAGGCTTTCCAGAGCAAAAAGCTGAAGAATTGGCTCAAGAAACCTTGCTCGTAGTATGGAAACGCGCAAAATCTTTCAACCCCAAGAAGGCTAGCCCTTCCACTTGGATATATACAATTGCGAGAAATAAAAAAATTGATTATTTAAGGAAACATCTGCGCCCTGAACCCAACCCTGAAGATTTAAAACATGACGATCAAACACATCCAATCGATGCTTTGCAACGTAAACAGGAGTCAGAAGAGATAACAAAATTGATGAAAGACCTACCTAAAGAACAGGCAAAATTGATTAAGAAAGCATTCTATGAGGACAAATCCCATCAGGAAATTGCTGATGAAACGAGCATACCTTTGGGAACAGTAAAATCAAGAATTCGCCTAGCTCTAAAAAAATTAAAAACAAACCTAAACGAAGAAATGATGAGCCTATCTTAAAAAGAGAGATAAAGATGACAAAAAACGCACGCAAATCTCCCACACACCAGTACCAAGACATATTATTTGAATATGCTGTAGGAACCCTACCTTCCCCACTTTCCTTGGCAGTTGCTGCACACCTCCCTTATGAACCTGAAGCTTTTCAATTTGTAAGGAAATTAGAAGCTGTTGGTGGATCTCTTATTGATATGGAGGATGGGAGCGTAAATATCGGGGAGTGCTTACTTGAACAAACGCTTGATATGCTAGAGAGAGAGCTTGAACAAGATAATCAGGAAGTACCTACAAATAGTAACGACACATTAAGTTTATTTGGAAAAGGCTTGTCTTGTTTTCCTTCTGTTTTAGAACAACATATAACCACACTTCGCAAAAAAGCCGAGTGGGTGAAACTATCAGAAAAAATTGAATTTATGTGTTTGTCGGAGTCTCCCGAAGAGTCTACCGACATTTTTATGGCACGCTTACAACCTGGAGCTAGTATTCCTCACCATGACCATGACTTTACTGAGGTAACGTTTGTTCTGGAGGGCGCATTTTCCGATGAAAATGGTAATTATAAAGCAGGTAGCTTGTTGGTATACGATGAAGAAAACGGTCATCATCCAAAAGCCTGCCCCGAGCAAGGATGTCTATGCCTTTGCGTTACGAGCAAGCCTGTTAGTTACGAATTTTTTAAAGATTTTTAACTTTGAAGCTCAGCTAAATCTTTATATAAATCCAGTGATTCAGGATTTGCTAATGCCTCAACATTCTTCACAAGACGTCCATGAACAACGTCGCGCACAGCCAGTTCCACAATCTTGTTACTCTTTGTTCGTGGTATATCGGTTACTTGTACAATCTTTGCTGGTACATGGCGTGGTGAAGCGCCGTTTCTGACTTTCGTACGGATATCTTTTTCCATCTCTTCATAAAGAATTAAACCCTCATCAAGACGCACAAACAAAACCACACGCACATCACCTTCCCAATCCTGACCAATAGCCAAGCTTTCAAGAACACCGTCAACTTGCTCAACTTGTCGGTAAATTTCAGATGTTCCTATACGC
Organism: Bdellovibrionales bacterium; assembly: GCA_037968575.1. Taxonomy (GTDB): domain Bacteria; phylum Pseudomonadota; class Alphaproteobacteria; order Micavibrionales; family Micavibrionaceae; genus UBA2137. The sequence continues at coordinate 5,268 of JBBKVR010000116.1, forward strand.
ACACCGCCTGGATTCAATGTTGCATCTGAGCGGCCATGAACAATAAGCCCATGATGTTCAGTTTTTTCAACCCAATCACCATGCCGCCAGACATTCTCATACTCAGCAAAGTAAGCTTTAAAATATTTTTTCCCATCAGGATCATTCCAAAACCCAACAGGCATAGATGGAATTGGACCTATACAAACCAGTTCACCTGCTCCGCCACCTTCGGAGATGGAATTACCTTGCCTGTCATAAATATCGACGGGCGTTGCCAATGCGGCCCCTTGTAATTCTCCCCGCCAAACAGAGTCCCACGGATTCCCGATGCCAAAACTTGCAGAAATAATGTCCGTTCCACCATAAATCGAAGCCACATGTAGATCGGTTTTTATATGCTCGTATATATAATCAAAACTCTCATGCACTAAAGGTGAGCCCGTAGAGGTTAAAATTTTCAAATCACTTAAATCGTAATCTATGTCAGGCCTGATATTAGCGTTCTTCAGCGCATCAATATATTTTGCCGATGTTCCAAAAAGTGTGCATTTATGCTTGCTCGTAAACTCCCATAGTGCATTGCCATCAGGATAAAAGGGCGAACCATCATAAAGGAGAAGTGGTGCTTCGCACGCTAATGCAGAAATCAGCCAGTTCCACATCATCCATCCACAAGTGGTGAAATAAAAGACAGGGTCGCCAGCGCGAATATCACATTGCAATATAAATTCTTTAAGATGTTGGAGTAACGTGCCCCCATGGCCGTGGATAATACATTTGGGTACACCTGTCGTGCCAGATGAAAACATTATATAAAG
>JBBKVR010000117.1:0-10919 GCA_037968575.1 Bdellovibrionales bacterium
GCACTCACAATATGCACATCTTGTTGAGGAAACGGAATTTCAATCCCATTTTCCTTAAATTTTTTCCAGATTTTGAACATTACTTCGCTTTGAGGCTCCCAGCGTCCTTTGGTAACATCCTCTATCCAAAAGAAAAGGAGAAAATCGACAGAACTATCGCCAAAATTTCTTAATAAAACCTTAGGTGGCGGGTCTTCAATGCAACGGGGATGTTCAAGTGCCGACTCTCTAATAAGTTCTCCTGCTAATTGAATATCGGAATTATAAGACACACCAACATTTATTTCGATACGACCCTTGGTGTTTGAATAGGTCCAGTTGGTCACGCGGTTAGTGATGAAATCTTCATTAGGAATCATAATTTCTTTACCATCAAAGGTTTCAATCAATGTTTGACGTGCGCCGTTTTTACGAATGAAGCCTGCTGTGCCGTCTGATAGTTCAACTAAATCACCAAGCTCTATTGCGCGCTCAACAAGAAGAATGAGCCCGCTAATAAAATTCGAGGCAATTTTTTGCAGGCCAAATCCCAGCCCGATACCAACTGCACCGGAGAAAATTGTCAGTGTCGTAAGGTCAATACCGAGGACGTTCAGGCCTATCAAAAATGCCAAAACATAAACGACAATCTGAAAAAGCTTGATAAATAAAACACGATTAGACGCGCGCAATCGTTTTATTGAGGAAATCCGACCCTCTCCAAAAGCGCTAATAATTGCTGCTATCCAGAAAATTACAACAGCCGTGAGTAATGTCTTCAACATCAAGTAAAGTGTGATTTCTGTGTCCCCAACAACAAGGGTGAAGTCTTCACCAGAAAGTGCAGCTCTAATGCTATCTGTCCATCCATAATGAGAGAGCGCCCATAAACCACCGATCATTAAGAAGAGTAGGATATTCGCAGAGAAAAAACCTGGCTTCAAAAGGCTTCCCCATATGGAGGTTGTTTTTGCTTTTTTAGGTTTTGGCATTCAAAAATATTCCTGAAAGTTGTGACTTTTGTTAGTTTGCTGTCTAAGCTGGTTCTTTTCAAGCCATTAAATGTTTATACTATATCTCATGAAACTTTCTTATATATCAGGATCACTTATTCCCTCAGACAAAGCTAACGCCGTTCACGTCATGAAGATGTGTCAAGCGTTCGCAAAACAAAAAGATATGGATGTTGCCCTCTTTGGTAAAAAGGGAAAGTTAAAAACTAACCCTTATGACTATTATGACGTAAAGGGCAACTTTAGGCTGATCAGATCATATTTTGGGAAAACACCAATGCTCTCTGGTTTTTTCAGAGTTCTTACTCTATTTGCAAAAATTGGTCTTATCCCAGTACCCCAAACTCTCTACGGGCGCGATGCATTTGGGCTGTTGATTTTATCACTATCTGGCGTTCCTGTTTTTTTCGAAGCACATCAAGTCCCAACATCCAGTATTCAAAAATCTATTTGGTTGGGCCTCTTCCAAAGAAAAAATCTTAAAGGCACCGTGGTTATTTCTGAAGCTCTCAAGAAAGTCATGAAAGAGGCCTTCCCCGAATATAAAGGTAAATATTTAGTAGCACATGACGGAGCAGATATTATCAGCCGCGGTCAGAAGAAAATACCAGCCAAGGACTGGCCGGCGCGGAAAAACGCTGTGCAAATCGGCTATACAGGTTCACTCCATAAGGGTAAGGGCGTTGAAATCATTACCAAGGTTGCGCCCCTTTTACCCGAAATGGATTTCCACATTATCGGCGGGGGTAAGAAAGCCATCGAAAATTGGAAAAAAACAGGCGTTGCTCCTAACATTTATTTTCATGGACAAATGCCTCACGAGAAAATACCTGCCTGCCTTGCATCTATGGATATTGCGCTAGCACCTTATCAACGAGATATCAGGATAAAAACAGGCGCAGATATTTCCAAATGGATTTCACCTCTAAAGCTTTTCGAGTACATGGCCGCACGTAAGGCTATTGTGTGCTCAGACATTCCTGTTTTACGCGAAGTCATAACGCAAGGGCGCAATGGGTATTTGGCAGACCCCGATGATATCAATGCATGGGTAGAGGCCATCACGCAACTGGCGAAGTCAGCTCCCTTAAGAAATGCAATTGGTTTGGAGGGGGAACGCGATATCCAAAATATTTATAGCTGGGATAAACGCGCCGAGAAAATTTTAGAGTTTATTCGAACTCAAGAAGCTTAATGTCCACACCCATGGCATCATTATCTTCAAGGTTACGCGTGTCACTTGTGCTTTGAAAAACGCCAAAAGTGCCCGAGCCATAACGATCATGTGTTGTTTGATCTCTTGAGCCTCTCTCAATACGGTCACGCTCAACCTCTGTACCAGAGGATTCCTCCAAAGCACGCTCCTGCAATTCCTCTTGCGAAAGCGGCGTTCTTTTCATGGGCTTTGCTTCTTGAGCAAAAGCAGTGCCGCCTAAGAAGGTTGTAGCCAAAAGAATGAGGAGTGCTTTTTTCATAGAAAAAATCCTTAATTTAGTATACATCCCCATAAGTGGGGCTTGTTGAATATGTTTTACCTGAATCATAAGTTCTATTGTTCGTACTGTAAGTCGTACCAGTTGGTGTGGCAGTCGCATTATTGTTTTGCACTCTTTCACCTTGAATTTTTTTACCAGCTTTTTCCATATCCTGACCAAAACCGTCAACCGTGTTTTGGCAAGCACCAAGGGAAAGGCAAACAAAAGAACCGAGAATTAAAAAACGAATATTTTTCATCAAAAACTCCTTAAAGAATATGCGCCATATATATTCGCACGATTAGCGCGTGGGTCAAGGAGATATTATGATTAAGATAAGTTAGCGCCAAATTCGGAAACTCTTTTGCGTGACACAGACTTACCAGCAACACGAAGTTCTGCGCAAAACCTAAAGGCTTCCTCTGCGATCTCATCCAACTGGTTATTATGGCCTCTTCTGGTGTACATCACGTCCCGGATATCTTCAGGCGATATAAAATTATCAAGATCCGCCGAAGACCAAAGTTCATTTGTTCGCGCATTTATCGTTGGGTCACCGCGCACATGCGTTAAAGTTGCCCCCTTGTTTTCTCTACTTTGCCAGCTGCTAATAAGGATTTTTTCTGAATCTATATCTTCACCCATGGCTATATCCACAAACGTCTGTTCGCATATTTCCATAGCAACAGAAACATCATCAAAGTCAATTTTTTCCACCGGGCAGGTAACGATTTGCTTACCATTAGAATTTTTTAACTTTAGCAATTCATTGTAAATGAAGTCAGCATTTTCAGGGTCAGGGTGCGTAACGTAAATTTTAGAAGCGCGAGCTTTATTATTATTTATTTTTTTAGCAAGATTTTCTGTATGCCCCCCCAAATAGCCGTGACGGCTTACATTCCCTACTAACAAAACAGAGCTCCCCTCTTCATAACCGGATAAATCTCTGGCAATAAGCATGGGCTCCAAGAGTTTATAGCTCGAAAGAATTCCGTTTTGTATGGCGCGGCTATCGGCCTTCAGGTGTTGCAAGACAGGCCTTAATGTCTTAGCGGTGCTGGGGTTTTGTTCCTTAAAAGCATTCCAACAGGAATAAAACTGTCCTTTTATCTCTGTTTCGCCTTTTTTATCACTATCCAGGCCAACCAAGAGTTTCAGAAGAAAAGCATATGCGTCGCTGCCTTCTAAAACATTTACTCCCTCAAAAGAAAAATCTGTGAATATATCTTTATGTCCATACCAAACTTGGCGAGAGCAACTCTCTGCTATGGCCACAGGGTTCCCATCACGCCAATCACTTAACTCTTCTGATAGGTTTTTACTTCTGAAGTTAATTACAACCAGATTTTCTTCAGCGGTTATCCTTCGGTTTTCACCAGAGGAAGAAATAGAAAAGCCTAAACGACATTGTACAGCATCGCTCACGACACAGATCCTAATTTTATTTTAAGTTGAGTGTATATTCTTATAATACTTTTACTATTATGTCAATAATATATCTGGAGGAATGGTGGACCCAATCGGGATCGAACCGACGACCTCTTCGCTGCCAGCGAAGCGCTCTCCCAGCTGAGCTATGGGCCCACATAAGACAAGATACCTTAAGCTTGGCGCGACAATAGAAAATTATGCGCACGCTTTCAAGCCAAAATACCCGTTGCCATCATAAATAACGGAACGTTTTGGTGTGTCTATCCATTATTTATGTACAAATTCAATCACTGAACTCTTTTTGAAAGGAGAACATAATGAGCATTTATAACAGTATTTGGAACGGCACAGGCGCCAGATTCGAAATTGACAAATCCAAAGACGGTAAGTTTTTCTGGCATTTTAAGGCTGAGAATAACGAGACTGTTTGCAGTTCCCAAGAATACGCCTCTAAGCAGGGCGCCGAAAAGGGGATTCAGGCGTTAAAAGATAACATTAATGCTGCGGTTGATGACAAAACAAAGCAAGCGGCTTAAAAATTAGTCGAACATTAAAAAAGCCCGATATTATATCGGGCTTTTTTTAAACTCTGATAAAATTATTTCTTCTTCTTTTTCTTAGCCGGGGCTTTTTTAGTTGCCTTCTTCACTGCTTTCTTGGTTGGCGCCTTCTTAGTTAAAGCGTCACGAATCTCCATCAAAAGAACGATATCCTTTGAAGGCGGCGGTGCATCTTTGGCTTTTGGATCTTCAGCTTTTTTCTTCAGGTTGTTCACGCCCTTAACAAGCAAGAACACACAAAAAGCAATGATGATAAAGTTAATCACAGCGTTAACGAAAAGACCGTATGTAATAATAACGGCTCCTGCTGCTTTGGCTTCTTCCATTGTGCCATACTGCTCTAAACCAAGAGTGAAGAACTTCTTCGAGAAGTCCACGCCATCAGTTAGAAAACCAATAATCGGCATAATCAGATCGCCAACTGCTGAGTTTACAATCGTTGTAAACGCAACACCCATAATGATACCAACGGCCATATCCATGACATTACCGCGGGCAATAAATTCCTTAAATTCCTTAAACATTAATATAACTCCTTGAAAGATTTAGTAGAATCAACTTCTGAAGTATTCCGCATAGGGTGATTCGCGTCAAGAGCACGAAAAAACCGCCCTGAAATTTCTCTAAAGGCGGTTTTTCAAATTCGTTCTTTAATTAAGAGTGTTTAGTTGCGTGACATTCCAACAAAATGAAGGATGTATTGGAACAAAGCGATAAAGCTGATGTACAGATTAAGTGCAGAAACCCATGCCATACGACTATTAGATTCTTCATCGTAATTCTGGTTATACATTTCTTTCATGCGTTGCGTTTCCCAAGCAGTCAATCCACCAAAAATCAGGATACCTGCGCCAGCAACAACGTTTTGCATCAGGCTTGAGCCCACAAATATATTAATCACACTCAAGATAATCAAACCAAACATCCCCATCACAAGGAACGAGCCCATCGCTGTTAAGTTTTTCTTGGTTGTGTAACCAAAGAGGCTTAAGCCAGCAAACGCGCCAGCTGCCAAGAAAAAGGCTCTTGCGATATCTGTTCCTGCATAAACAAGAAAGATTGCCGAAAAGCTCAATCCGTAAAGCGCAGAGATTGCAAAGAAAGACAATCTTAACTTGCTTGCCTGCATTCTATCGGGACGAAACCCAAACCAAACAACTGCAAGTGGTGAGAAGGCCAAGACAATAGCAATCATTGGGTTTGCAAATAAAACATTAGCGAAACCAGATGAGGCTACAAAATAAGCCACTATACCAGTCAGCAGAACACCCAATGACATGCGGTTATAAATTCGCGTCATGTGTGCACGCAGTCCGGCGTCATAAGTCGCTGTACTTTGCCCTGCTGTTTGTGTTGTACGATTTGTGTCCATCTGAAAACTCCTTTTGTAAATAATGGTTAATGAGGACAGCTTAAAAACTCTCCAGTAATATGGGGCATGAGGCCAGTCTTTTCAAGGGTTATCGTAAATATAAAGAACTGGAAATTAAACACCCAAAACGTCATCGACGACGGGAAGGGCCTCAACGAGAAGATTTTCATCTGAGAGACGGATGATGCCATTTTGTTTGACGTTAATATTACACCCGAAGAGAGCGTCTTTAAATATAACATTGGCTAACAGAACATAGGAACCATCATCGTTGATTTCTTTAATATGGAGAGGCTCTATCATTTTGTCGAGTGAGCGGCGATTATTCACCGATGGTTCTTCACGCCACTGAATATCATCAAGGCTCTCTGTGACAATAAAACGACCATGGCGACCACGCACAAATCTGAAGAAGAAACGCACATAATCAAATAAAGTCTCTTTAGTAAGAACTATGGGCACGCGGTTATTCAATTCATAAATTGGAACATTGGTGTAATCCATGAAAACAATGTCGTCATTTTGATAGATTACAAAACGTCTTTTGATCGGAGAGGTTGACCTATCTGTAAGCTCAAGAAGTCTGTATCCAGGGTAAAAAGGCAGTGATGCACTTAATATATCAATCGTGTCAGCGCTTACATCGGCGAGATCAAGTCTGTCGCCAAGCACCAGAAGAATGTCTTTTGTTTCCGATTTATTGAGCTTTATATAAGCAAGTTGTTGCACGAGGGAATTTTTCTCCGTTTTTATTGTTGGTTTGTTTTAGCACAGGATAACTTTAGGGAAAACCCTGTCCACGAATCAAAGGATAACTCTAAAAGGTCACTTACACCCATTTCATGCGAGATTGCCAATTTACTTTATACAATGAGGACAGAATTTTAAATCGCTCATACAGAGTCTGGATAAGAAATCACCTATAATATAAAACACAGCGGAGTCGTTTCCTTTTCGAAACTGTGGGTTAAAAAAGGGATAAGTTTTAATCCTCATACCCCCAAGACCAACATACAACAAATACCTTTTATTCTTATTATATTTAATTAGAGTCCTTCCTTGTTATGAAAGATATTTTAAACGTTCTGACCAATAAACAGGTTTGCAAGAAACCTCCGCTCTGGCTTATGAGGCAAGCAGGGAGGTACCTTCCTGAGTACAGAAAACTGAGAGAAGAGAAAGGCTCGTTTCTTAATCTTGTCTATTCACCAGACGATGCTTGTGAAGTGACTATGCAGCCCATCAGGCGATACGGAATGGACGGAGCAATATTGTTTTCGGACATTTTGATTGTTCCTCATGCTCTGGGTTTGGATTTAGAATTTAGAAAAGGTGAAGGGCCAGTTTTAGATACGGTTAGGCAAAAAGCTGATTTTTTAAAACTGCATGGCAATCAAAAACAGGAACATTTTAATTTAATTTATAAAACGGTTTCAAGTGTTAGAGACCAATTGGAGAAAGAGGGGTTTTCGAATACAGGATTAATTGGTTTTGCAGGCGCACCATGGACAGTTGCTTGCTATGCTGTTCAAGGTCATGGCAAAAGTGAATTTCCCAAAGCCATAGAATTTATGCGAAAGGATCCCGAGAGCTTTCAAAAGCTGATAGATATTTTAATCGAAACAACGATTGAATATTTATCTGGACAGATTGAAGCAGGCGCTGAAGTTGTAAAGTTATTCGAAAGTTGGGCAAATCTTTTGACGGCAAATGAGTTTGAAAATTACTGCGTGAAACCCGCTGCGAAAATTCGAAAAGCCTTGAAGGATAAATATCCGGATATTCCGTTTATCGCTTTTGCGAAAACAGATGATGTTAAAGACTTAAAAACCTATTCTCAAATTCCCGATTTGGATTGCATGGCACTCTCGCCAAATACCCCTCCTGATTTTATAAAAACACTTCCTGTAACACTTGCAACACAAGGTTATCTTAACCCCGAAGCGTTACTTTCCGGAGGAGAAGTGATGGAAAGACAAGTCAAAAAAATACTAGAGATCACCAAAAATAGACCTCATATTTTCAATCTTGGTCATGGTGTGATCAAGGAAACGCCTCCTGAACATGTGGCAAAACTTGTTGAAATGGTGCGGTCATGAAAATAGCCGTTATCCTTTTCAACCTTGGTGGGCCCGATAGTCCTGAGAATATTGAACCGTTTCTGATGAATTTCTTTACAGATAAAAATATTGTTGGGTTGCCCTATCCATTGCGTTATTTGGTTGCAAAACTAATTTCCAAGCGACGCTCAAAACGAGAGGCTGGAGAAAGTTACGGATTTATCGGCGGTAAATCCCCATTGCTTGAAAATTCAAATGCGCAAGCGCAAGCTCTTGATAGGGCGCTGGCACCCGAAAGCGATGATTATAAAAGCTGGATATGCATGAATTACTGGCACCCGATGGCAGAGCAAGTGACGCAGGAAGTCAAAAATTGGGGGGCAGAGCAAATTATTCTCTTACCTCTTTACCCGCAGTTCTCGACAACAACGACCAAATCATCATTTGAAAGTTGGGATAAACAGGCAAAGAAATATTTATCAAACATTCCAACGCATAAAATTTGCTGTTACCCGTGGCAAGAGGGGTTTGTTGAGGCGTCTGCTGAAAATATTTGTGAAACCTATGGAAGCGTTAAAAAATCCAGCGGTCAAAACCCCCGTGTTTTATTTTCTGCGCACGGATTACCTGAAAAAATTATCGCGCAAGGGGATCCCTACCAATGGCAGTGCGAACAATCAGCACAAATCATTGCACGAGAAACAGGTATTAAAAATTTGGATTGGGAAATTTGTTATCAATCTCGCGTTGGCCCACTAAAATGGATTGGTCCCTCAACCAAAGAAGCGCTGGAAAAAGCGTCGAAAGATAATGTTTCTATTGTGATCTACCCCCACGCCTTCACGCAAGAGCATGTCGAGACGCTGGTCGAACTGGATATCGAAAATCGTCAGTTGGCAAAAGAGCTTGGTATTCCGTTTTACGAAAAGGTTGAAACGGTTGGTATTTCCAAAAAATATATCGAGGGGCTAGCGGGTATGGTCAGGAAGTTTAGGGACGAAAACAGCATTTGCTCAAACGAAGGCAAAAAACTATGCCCTTCAAATTTTTCGAAATGTCCCATGAAGAAAGCCGCTTGATTTTTATTTCTGCCAAGCGCAGTAATGATACATGCAAACATTTCTACTTGAAAACTATCTTTGGCTAAAAGCCCTGCATTTGATTTCTATTATTTCGTGGATGGTTGGATTGCTCTATCTTCCGCGGCTTTTTGCTTATCATGCAGAGGAAAAAACTAAAGCGACACAAGCAACTTTAGCAGTAATGGAAAAACGGCTTCTCAGAATTATTATGAACCCTGCAATGATTGCTACGTGGGTTTTGGGGCTACTATTGGTTTTTGCCAATCCAGCGATTTTTGAGGGTGGCTGGATGCATGTGAAACTTACTTGTGTGCTTTTGCTTACCGCCTTGCATATGGTTTTTGCCAAATGGAGAAAGAATTTTGAAGAGGGTAAAAATACGAGAAATGCTAAATTTTATAAAATGTGGAATGAGGCGCCGACACTTCTAATGATTGTGATTGTAATTATGGTTATCGTAAAACCGTTTTGATAAAAACTTTGTAATATTATGAGAAACTGTTGACTCACGAGTATTTCGTGCTATAACTTTCCTGTCTTTGACACGAAATCCCTAAATTTTTGTTTAATATTGGTTTCCCATACTTACAGAGGAAACAGGGTAAAAAAAGAATTCCAAAACCACATAACCATTCAACATAATAGAATTGGACCTTCAGGCTTTTACGCCTTTCGCAGTTAAGATTTTCATATGAATTTACAAGAATTAAAAACACGCTCCCCTGCTGATCTTCTGGCTTTTGCAGAAGAACTCGAAATTGAAAATTGTGGCTCTATGCGCAAACAGGACATCATGTTTGCCGTCCTGAAAAGGCTAGCACAAGAGGGCGCCCCTATCGCAGGTAGCGGTGTTTTAGAAGTTTTACAAGATGGCTTTGGTTTCTTGCGCGCCCCAGAAGAAAACTACTTGCCAGGCCCAGATGATATTTATGTGTCTCCGTCTCAAGTTAGACGTTTTGGTCTTCGCACAGGTGATATTGTTGAAGGTGAGATCCGCGCCCCAAAAGATAACGAGCGTTACTTCGCACTCCTTAAAGTCGATAGTATTAACAGCGAGTCCCCCGATAAAACACGCCACCGTATCAATTTTGATAACTTAACGCCTCTCTATCCAGAGCGTAAAATTAAGCTTGAGATTAATGATCCAACGGAAAAACACAACACACAACGCGTTATTGAGCTTGTATCCCCAATTGGGTTTGGACAACGCGCTCTGATTGTTGCGCCGCCGCGTACTGGTAAAACAGTGATGTTGCAAAACATAGCTAGCTCTATAGCTGCAAACCACCCCGATGCTTATCTAATTGTTCTTTTGATTGATGAGCGCCCTGAAGAGGTGACCGATATGGCACGCTCTGTGCGTGGCGAAGTTATTTCCTCAACATTTGATGAGCCAGCTTCTCGTCACGTGCAAGTGGCTGAGATGGTGATGGAAAAGGCAAAGCGTCTTGTTGAACACAAACGCGATGTGATTATTCTGCTCGACTCGATTACACGTCTCGCACGGGCTTACAACACGGTCGTGCCTTCCTCTGGTAAGGTTCTGACTGGTGGTGTGGATGCAAATGCCCTACAACGCCCTAAGCGCTTCTTTGGTGCAGCACGTAACATTGAGCAAGGTGGATCTTTGACCATCATTGCAACAGCCTTGATTGAGACAGGCTCTCGTATGGATGAGGTTATCTTTGAAGAATTTAAAGGAACAGGTAACGCTGAGATTGTTCTTGATCGTAAAATCTCTGACAAGCGTGTATTCCCGTCCATTGATATTCAAAAATCTGGTACACGGAAAGAAGAGCTTCTTGTTGATCCTGCAACTTTGCAAAAAATGTGGGTCTTGCGACGCATTCTCAATCCAATGGGTACTGTTGATGCAGTTGAGTTCCTGCTTGGTAAGATGAAGGTCACTAAATCAAATAGTGAATTCTTCGACTCTATGAACCAGTA
>JBBKVR010000118.1:0-9410 GCA_037968575.1 Bdellovibrionales bacterium
TACGTTCCATCAAATCTGGGGCAAGTGTGCATTTTAGAAAACTACCAAATCTGTTGAAGGGTTCTGGATCAAGATACGGTGCAACCAGAACCAGTTTATTGATGTTTATATCGTTTTCACTCAACCATCTGAGAAAAAAACCACACCCGCAACTATGACCAACCAAAGTTGTCTCTTCATCAACGGGATAAACTTCAAACAATCTTTTCCAAGTTTGATAACTTGGCTTATACGGAGTGGGCATTTCAGGAGTCTGGCAATTATAACCTTTGACGATTAATTGCTTTTGTAACCATGGAATCCAGTGAAAGTTTGAACCAGATGGAATAGAAGTATCCTCAAATTCCTCTTGGTCGCAACAGCCATGTAAAATGTAAACGTTTTTCATTGTGCTTTCATTTTTTGAATAGTGTCTAAAGCCGTTGCAAACATATTGTTGTCCGCTTCATTTGTTCTCCAAGCTGCATGCGGAGTAATAAAGAAACGGTCATTGGGTAACTCAAGCAATTTAACTTCAGGGCATTTCCACGCATCTTCACCTTCGGCATAAAAACAATCAAATGCCGCACATGAATTAGAGTCATTGGATAGAAATTTATGCAAGGCATCTGCATCAAACAGTACAGCGGGAGATGTATTCACGATAATGATGTCTTTCTTCATTTGAGTGAGAGCTTTCTCATCTATAATTGTTCCAGCAACTTTAGGGACATGAAGAGATATAATGTCACTTTGTGAAAACACAGAATCTAAGTCAATGTATTGACCATTCATATTATTTTTTTCACCAGATCGACTCCAGTATAAAACTTTCATTCCAAAGCCATTTGCAATTTCAGCGACATTTTGAGCAATGGCTCCACTGCCAATTAAGCCAAGTGTTTTTCCTTGGAGTTCGAAGCCTGTTTCGGCTTTCCAGTTTTTATTTTGGACATTATCAAGCATCGTTGCTGCCTTTCGGGCAGCTGACAGCATGAGAAAAAGCGTTAGTTCTGCAACTGCGCGCGCATTTGCACCAGGTGTATTATATATGGGTATATTATTTTCATTTGCCGCTTGTGCGTCGATGTAATTGATGTAGTCAACACCAAGGAAGATAATGGCCTTCAGTTTATTAGCGGCTTCGATGACGGCTTTCGAACAGGTTTCCAACCCTCCACTCACATAAACGTCAACATCCTGAATACCTTTGCAAAAATCATCTTCTTTGACGTAAGCATCGGCGGGAACTGATATAACCTCATACCCTTCATTTTTTAGTTTTTCTGTAGCCCAATCAGGCACTCCACCTGTAAAAAGTATTTTCATTCTATTTCTCCTTTTAAAATTTTGAGCATGTACGAACCGCCTTCTTCATCTTGTCCTGCTTTTTTAAAACCAAGTTTCTCGTAGAGTCTGGTTTTGTCTGGATAGGTTCCAAGAATAACGGTGACACTCTGCTGTGCTTCTTCTTTAATTTTTTCCAAACAGGCTTCGACAAGTTTTTGTCCTATGCCCTGATTACGATTGTCGGGGTGAACACTGACCCAGCTAATGCCCCATGTCCGCGTTGTAAAGAGTTCTTCGGAGTATGCCGCTGCACCTATAATTTCATTATTCTTAGTAGCAATTATAAATGTAGGTTTTCGGTAGTCATTTGAAAACATACAACTAATATATTTGTGTGCTAGCTCTCTCACGCTCTCACCATTGTTAAAGACAAGAAATTCTTCGAGTTCTTGTCGGAGCTCTTCTTTGGCTAAAAGGATGGTGATTTCTCCCATCAATTTATTTCCTGTCTTGGTTCTTCAGGGAAATTGATTTCATCCCACCACACAATTTCTTTTGGTGTGAGTTTGTAAAAGTAATGATGTCCCTCATCATTTAAAAATGTATCAAGACTTTGGAAGTCTAAAACGGTGGGGTAGCGTTCGGCATAGAGCTCATAAGGTTTTTTGCACTCAGAACCTTCAAGTTTTTTAGCCTCTCCAGAAACAACAAGAGCTTGCCCCTTTTGACCTAATCCTTCATCAAACCATTTGTGGAATGTGCAACTAACGTGAGAGTTTCTTGCTATTTCTTCACTATGTCGTCTTGTCTCTCTTGATATCCAATAGACATTATCTTGTTCATCAATGACAAACCAGACATTGCTCAACCAAGGTTTGTTGTCCTTGCATGTAGCCAACTGCATGAGTTTAATGTCTTTCAAATAATCCCTATAGAGTTGTTTAGTTTGTTTCATGGTGTTCTCATTTTTCTCATAGCTTCCTTAGGTATTCTTACATAAGACCAATTATCTGAAATCATGGCATCCATTTTTTTATAAAACTCTCTTGCGTTGCTATTGTCACTTTCAACAAGCCAATTCATAAATTCAAAATTATTTTCCAGTGCGTATTGAGCAACATATTGGAATAGTTTTTTGCCATATCCTTTTCCACGATACTCCTCTTTGATGTATGCGCCAGGCACATAGAGACCGCGCTCACCATGATAAACAGTGAAGCATTCATAAAACAGTATAAAGCCTATAGGCGTATCTTCGAGATAAGCTAGATAAGACCGTACATTTGTATTCTGCGCGAAAAGCTGTTTTTGTAGTTTTTTTGGTTCAATATTAGCTTTGTGCCCGTCAAATTCAGCGAGCTTTCCCATGAAAGTTGAGAGAATTTCAACATCTTCTGTAGAATTTTGAACGGATTTTATAGTGAAATGGTTTTCTGTCACTTACTTCTCCTCATTCCACCATTGTCTGAAATGTGTACATTTGCCTTGTTCATTTAATTGTAAGAAATAACACCCAATATGTAGTGGTTTATCCATTTCCTTAAAGTGCCAAATAGCTACTCCCGTATTATCTTTTTCATGAAGAACCTCAATCTCTATTTTCTCAATGTTTTGTGTTTTTATAGCTTGCCACTCGCAAACAACGTCTTGGATTGAAGTTAAGGGAGGAGTAAACGGTGTCTCATGATATTCCAAATCGTTTGCGAGCAAGTGGACAATCCTATCAGGTTCCTGCGCAAGCCATATATCTTTCATATCATTTAGCCATTTTTGAACAGGGGTCATTCTAACCCTTCCTTAATCTCGAAATATAAAACCCGTCCATGCCGCCAAGTTCGGCCATTTGATATGGGAATATTCTCACATCGCCTGTTGAAGTAATAGCATCGGAAAAACCGCCAATTTCAGGAGGTGTAATAGGAACGCGCGAAAAATCTTTGTTGTTTTCAAGGAAATTTTGGATTTGATTTTCTCCCTCATCCTTGAAAAGAGAACAGGTGCAGTAAATCAGAATGCCATTTTCATTAAGCATTGTTGCTGCGTTCTCAAGAAGGCGCTTTTGTAAATCGACCAAACTTTTGAGGTCGGCTTTATCTTTTATCCATGCAACGTCTGGACTTTTGCGCAAGGTTCCCGAAGCGGTACATGGGGCATCCAGCAAAATAGCATCAAGCAGTTCTTTTGGTCTCCAAACTGCGGCATCAGCAGCCTCTGTTTCAACCTTGTCTTGAAGTCCCAATCTCTCAATATTTTCACGGAAACGAATAAGGCGTCTCGCGGAACGATCCAAAGCGATGACATGTGCACCAAGGCTAGCCAATTGTGCCGTTTTTCCACCTGGTGCGGCACATAAATCAGCCACGGTTTTTCCCTCTATATTCCCAAAGAGTTTGGCAGGAAGTGCGGCAACAGCATCTTGCACCCACCAAGCCCCTGAATCATATCCTGTGATTTCTTCGATGCGTCCCGATTTGGGAACGCGAAGTGAGCCTGTTGGAAGAAGCTCTGCCTGTAAATGTGATTGCCAATACGCCACATCATCAGGATTTTTGATTGTCATGTCGAGTGGAGATTCCTCCATATTGGCCTGTCCAATTTCAATAGCGGTTTTGAGACCGTAATCCTCAATCCATTTTTGCAACATCCATTCAGGTGTGTTGAGACGTGGAATATCTTGACGTGATGTCCAGTCACGACCTTCGCGCGCAATTTTTCTTAAGACTGCATTGGTAAAGCCCTTAGTTTTTGAAAGCTTATTCTCATCAGTTAAATCGACGCTTGTGTTCACGGCGGCATAATCGGGTACTTCCATAAAGACAAGCTGTGTGACACCAATGCGCAATATGTGTTTGAGGAGTGGTGGTGAAATTTCACGCGCAGGGTTTGAAGAGGCCTTGCGGATAAGGGCATCAATCTGCCCTAGTCTACGGATTGTAGTGGTCGCAATCATACGAGTGAAAGCACGGTCACGCGCCTCGGGTAATTCATTGAAGGCTTGGGATTGTTCAAGTGTCTGGTCGAGAGGTTGCTGTTTATCCAGAACCGTCGAGACTATTTGTAGTGCCGCCCGTCGCGTGGCAATCGGGTCAGTTTCTTCTAAATGTGCTTTCATAAATTGACTCCTACCCCTCTGTGGCTTATCTGGCAAGTCTTTGTAGCAAAAGAGATTAAAATCCTTTATGGCTATAGATATGAGTGAAACAGATAAAAATAAGAAATCCGAAAAGTCGAAGAAAGAAAACGCTAAGGAAATAGGAGGACGCAAAGGTCCTGATCCTGTGCGTTATGGCGATTGGGAAAATAACGGTAAATGCGTCGATTTTTGAGAGTCTACTCGTAAAGACTACGTAGATTTTCAGCCACAACAAACAGCATAGGCAATGTGATTGTCTCGCTCTTCTTGATGTTAGCAATTTCGTTACGCACTTTCTCGGATGAATGACAGTTATCATCAGGGGCACACCACTCATGAAGTGTATCTTCGTTAATTGAAACCTTCTTACTATTTTGTTTCTCAAGAAAATTACGAGCAATGCTGGCTTGAGCTCTGTAAAGCCGTTCTCTGATTTTTTCCAAAGCTTCGGCTTCCCAAGGTGTATCCATTTTCATTTTCTTAGCTTGAGAGCGTAACCAGTACAAATCATAAAATGTCCCGATAGTGTAATAAACACGCGCCGCATCCAAGGTTGAAACCTTGGTGTTTTGGGAAAGCAACGTGATATCAAAAGCTGCACTCATCGGAGAAAAGAGAGCTAAATCTTTTGCAAGCTTTTCTGGAAAGCCCCTATCTTGGTTATCGGCTATGGTTTGGTCGATTTGTTCTTTACGATATTCGGGTAAAACGCTTATCAGACAAGTTTTTAATTCCTCAACCAATGGACTAAATTTCTCAATATCTTTTTGCGGGGAGATATCTTTTGGATAACGGCTCAAGAACCACAACATCATACGCTCTGTTGTGTTGGCAACTTTTTGTAGGGCTTCCAATTGAACATTTGCATCCATTTTTCCGTCTTGGGATTCAATTTCATCCCAGAGCTGGCGCAGGTCAAACACATCAAACACCACAAGAAACGCTTTGACGACTTCATCTATGGGTTTACCTGCATTTTTGGCTACGCGGTGAGCAAAGACAGGTCCCAAGCGATTGACGATTGTTGACGCTAGAACCGTACAGAAAATCTCATCACGCAAACGGTGTTTGAAAATTTCTTTCTTATATTTCTTTTGTAATGGCTGGGGGAAATAAGAAATCAACCATTTTTCAGAAATCTCTAAATCAGGAAGTTTAGTATCAAGTAAAGCCTTCGTCAGAGTAATCTTCGCATAGCAACTTAAGATTGCCAGTTCAGGACGCATAAGTCCTTTGCCTTGGGCAAGACGGCTTTGGATTTCTGAGTCGTTTGGTAGGTTTTCGACATTGCGGTCGAGCTTTCCGCTGGATTCAAGGTCACGCATAAATTCAGCATGTTCTTCTAGAGACTCAACGGCTCGTTTTTCGACAAGACTAATGGCTTGGGCTTGCTGATAGTTATTGCGTAAAACCAAGGTTGCAACTTCTTCTTCCATGGATTCCAGCAGTTTATTACGTGCCTTCAAGGAAAGCGAAAGAGTAGAACTGTCGACAATCTTATTGAGCAGAATTTTTATATTGACCTCATGGTCAGAGGAATCCACCCCGCCTGAGTTATCAATAAAGTCAGCATTGATGCGTCCACCAGTCTTGGCATATTCAATACGGGCATTTTGTGTGATAGCAAGATTTGCACCTTCGCCAATCACCTTTGCGCCGACTTCAGGTGCGTTTACACGAAGCCCATCGTTGGATTTGTCGCCAACATCTCCGTGACTTTCAAAAGAGGCTTTGATGTATGTGCCAATTCCCCCAAACCAGAGAAGGTCTGTCTTGGTTTTGAGCATAGCTTGAATTAAGTCGTGTGGTGAGACTTGCGCGTCTTCAATACCAAAGGCTTTTTTGATTTCTGGTGTGAGTTTCAGAGATTTCTCCGAGCGATTGTAAATGCGTCCGCCTTTGGAGAGGAGTTTCTTGTTATACTCATCCCAGCCCTTAACATTTTCAAACAGGCGTTTGCGTTCTTTAAAGGTTTTGGCAGTGTCGGGGTCTGGATCACAAAAAATATGGAGATGGTTAAATGCCCCAACGAGGCGGATATGTTCAGAGAGCAACATCCCGTTTCCAAAAACGTCACCACCCATGTCACCAACACCGATGACATCGAAATCTTGGGATTGGGTATCAAAACCCATCTCACGGAAGTGGCGCTTAACAGACTCCCACGCACCGCGGGCGGTGATTCCCATTTCCTTGTGGTCGTAACCAGCCGAACCACCAGAAGCAAAAGCATCTTTTAGCCAGAAGTCATATTTTTCTGAGAGTTTATTGGCAATATCAGAAAAACTTGCTGTCCCTTTATCAGCGGCCACGACCAAATAAGGGTCAGGCGCATCGTGACAAACAACATCTTTGGGAGGTATGGTTTTCGAGCCTTTGTAATTGTCGGTAATATCCAAGAGGCCTGAGACAAAGATTTTATAACACTCAACACCTTCATTGTAGAAAGCTTGACGGTCTGTCTTGGCAGGTGGGTTCTTAACAATAAAACCACCCTTTGCACCCATAGGCACGATGATTGCGTTTTTGACCTGTTGTGCTTTCATGAGGCCGAGAACTTCGGTACGAAAATCTTCATGCCTGTCTGACCAACGGATACCACCGCGGGCAATGACATCGCCGCGTAAATGAATACCCTCAACGCGTCGTGAATAAACGAAAATCTCACGATACGGATAAGGTTTTGGAAGGCTGGTAATTTTGGTGCTTTCAAGCTTGAAAGAGATATAATTTTTCGGGTTTCCACTCTCATCTTTTTGGAAGAAGTTGGTGCGAAGCGTGTTCTCCATAACGGTTTGGAATAAACGTAAAATTTGGTCATGGTCAAATGAGGAAACCTTTTGCATTTCACGGTTAAATTTCTTTTGAATTTCTTTGGTTTTTCCATCTCTATCAGATGCAGAAATTTTAGGATTTAGGCGCGTATAGAATAAGTCGCGGAGCAATTGCGAAATGCAGGGAAACTTCGCCAAAACATTCTCAGTATAGGTCTTTGAGAAGGGGAACTTGGTTTGACGGATATAGCGCAAATAACTGCGGAGCAATGAAATATCCCGTGATGTCATAGCAGCCTTCAGAATAAGCTGGTTAAAACGATCATCTTCATATTGTCCGTGGAGAACCTGAACCAGAGCCTCTTCAAATAGAGGTTTAATCTTGCTGTAATCAGTGGGTAGATTTTCTGCATTTTCAAAACGCATATCAAAGCTGTGAATCCAAAAGATTTTGCCGTCATCCAATGTAATTTTTGAGGGCAATTCGCTATCGACCTGTAATCCCATATTTTCAAGAACAGGGAAAATACGCGAAAGTGGTAGAGGGGTGTTAGTGTGATAGGCGTTTAGGCGAATATCACCGCTTTTCTTATCTTCAGGAACAATCAAATCAAATGTGAGGTGGTTGTCATCATCCAACTCTTCCAGCTTGAGAATATCCTCATACGTCCGTTCCAAAGAATTAGCGCTTTGATAATCGTCACCAAAAGCACGCCCGTATTTCTCTCTTATTTCAAGCGCACGTGCGTCATCACCCGTGATAGCAAGCACTTCATCGAAAAGTTGTGTTGACCAACTTTGGGCTGCTTCACGCAAAGCTGTTTCAACTTTTTCATGGTTGTAGCGTAAAGGCTTAAATGGCTCGATGTTAATGGTGTAGAGAACACGTGCCAACGGAGAGTCGTCCAAAGTTAGATGATAATTGAGAACTTCGCCTTTGAAAGTTTCCTCTAAGATATCTTTGAATTTTAAGCGTAATCTTGTCTCGAACCGGTCTCTTGGAACGTAAACCAAGCAAGACACATAGCGTGCGAATAAATCTTTACGAACAAAGAGGGCAACCTTGCGGTGTTCGTATAATTTCATAATGTCGCGGGCAAAATCAGTTAGCTGGTCGATATCAATTTGGAACAACTCATCACGCGGGTATTTCTCTAAAATATGACGAAGTGAGCGGTAATCATGTGTGCCAGGTTTGTAGCCAGCTTTTGCCAAAACAACATCTGCTTTGAGGCGTAAATAAGGGATACTGCGAAGACTTCGGCTATAAGTCACCGACGTAAACAGCCCGATAAAGATACCTTCACCTTTCAAGCTTCCGTCTTTATTGAAAAGTTTGATGGTAATGCAGTCGAGAGGAACATTTCTGTGAACGGTTGAGGAGCGATTAACCTTGGCTATATAAACAGCGGGCAGGTTCTTACGTTTCTTCTGAAGATGATCAGGAAGTGAAATATCCTTCTTATTTATAAAGATTGGTTGTCTCTCGTTTCTTAAAAGACCAAGAGATGATTTTGAAACAGTTCTTGAGGATGTCTTTCCATCTTTTTCGGTAAATGTGAATTCGCGGTAACCAAGCAGGGTGAAGTTGTCTTGAAAAAGATATTCAAGGAATTCTAGGCTTTCTTCAATTTCAATGTCTGGATACTGATTTGCGGGGGCGTAACTCAATGAACTCTGACACTGTCGCAAGACTCGTTTCATCATGCTGAAATCTTCGTTGGCAAGCTCAATATCTTTTAAAATATGTTTGAAACGCTGAGTGAGTTTTGTTTGCTCGGCCTTTGCCAATGTATTCTCTAATCGAATATGGACATGGGAAACTTTTTCTTCTGTCAAAGGATGGATAAGGTTTTCGATTGTGTAGTCACGCTCGGCGAGCTCGGCGGTAACAGAGTCAACAATGAATGACATGTCGGCAGAAACAATATCAATGAGAGTTCCTGAAATTTTACCATCGTCTTTTTTGTGATTCTGGATAGAGATGGCAGGTTTTTTGCCGTTATGTTTTTGCGACAGTGTGTAATGAGTTTTTGTCGCTTCCGCCAAAAAATCGATATCCATTTCTTCTAAATGTGCCTGTGACTCGCACCCTTCAATAAAAGTTTTTGCAAACTTTCCTAGGGGCGATGAGGCCTTGACGTCTAGTGTTTTCAGGAGGGAAGCCAGAATTTTCTTTTTAAACATTTCACCAACGGGATGTAATTGACATGAATAAGTAGAAGCTAAACTAG
>JBBKVR010000119.1:0-11031 GCA_037968575.1 Bdellovibrionales bacterium
TTTTCTCAAGAAAAGAATTTCTTTGGTGGGCATGGGATTGTAGGAGCAAGTGGTTCAATCGGTACAGGCTTGGCATTCGCACATAAATACAAAGAAGATGGCGGTGTTGCTGTGACCTATATGGGCGACGGTGCTGCTAACCAAGGGCAAACGGCCGAATGTTACAATATGGCTGCCCTTTGGAAATTGCCGGTTCTTTATGTCATTGAAAACAATCAATATGGAATGGGGACAAGTGTTGCTCGTTCCTCTGCTGGCGAGCTCTACAGACGCGGTGAGGGCTATAATATTCCTGGTGAGCGCGTTGATGGTCAGGATGTGTTAACTGTGCAGGCTGCCGCTGAGCAAGCTCTATCATTCGTTCGCGAAGGGAATGGGCCATACATCTTAGAAATGATGACTTATCGTTATCGTGGTCATTCAATGTCTGATCCTGCAAAATATCGTACAAAAGAAGAGGTTTCCTCTTATAAGGACGAAAAAGATCCGATTGCAAAAATCAAAGGGTTGATGACTGAAGAATTGAAAGTCAAAGAAGATGAAATCAAAGACATAGATAAAGAAATTAAAGAAATCGTCAATGAGGCGGCACAATTCGCACAAGAGACACTTGAGCCTGATGCATCAGAATTATGGACGGATGTTTTGAAACCACTTGATGATGTTGCTTAAAGTAAAAATTTAAATAATAAGAATAAATACAGAGGATATAATGCCAATTAAAGTTTTAATGCCTGCACTAAGCCCGACAATGGAAGAGGGTACTCTTGCCAAATGGTTGGTGTCTGAAGGTGATACTGTTGAGGCTGGGGATGTCTTAGCAGAGATTGAAACAGACAAAGCCACAATGGAAGTGGAAGCTGTTGATGAAGGTAGATTGGGTAAGATTATTGTTCAGGCTGGGACAGACAACGTCAAAGTGAACGCAGTGATTGCTGTTATTTTAGAAGAAGGCGAAGACGATTCAGCAATCAATCTTGATGAAGTGAAGGAAACTCAAACCAACGAACAAAATAACGATAAAGAAGAGGCAACTAAACCAGCTGAAGTGAAAACGCCTCAACCGTCTTCCGCGGAGCAACCTGAAGGTAAAGAGATTAAAGACCGTGATATTCTTTACGCGCAAGGCAAGTTAATTGAGCCTCCTGTATTCGATGAGGCTAAATTCTTTGAAAACACCAAAGAGCAAACCGTTCGCGAAGCTCTGCGCGATGCGATGGCTGAAGAAATGCGCAAAGACGAAAACATCTATCTTATGGGTGAAGAAGTTGCTGAATATAACGGAGCTTATAAAGTTTCCCAAGGCTTACTAGATGAGTTTGGTGAAAAACGCGTAATTGATACGCCTATCACAGAGCATGGTTTCACAGGTATTGCTGTTGGTTCTGCCTTTAGCGGATTAAGGCCTATTGTTGAATTCATGACCATGAATTTTGCGATGCAGGCGGTTGATCACATCATTAACTCGGCTGCCAAAACATTGTACATGGCTGGTGGACAACTTGGTTGCCCGATTGTTTTCCGTGGTCCAAACGGCGCGGCGTCTCGTGTAGGGGCGCAACACTCACAGTGCTACGCGAGTTGGTACGCGCATATTCCTGGACTTAAGGTTGTTTCTCCTTGGTCAGCGGCTGACGCTAAAGGTCTTCTCAAAGCAGCTATTCGTGATCCAAACCCTGTGATGGTTTTGGAAAATGAATTGGTTTATGGACAAAGTTTTGATGTCCCAGTGGATGAAGACTACGTGATACCGATTGGCCGTGCCAAAATTGAGCGTGAAGGGTCTGATGTTACTATTGTTGCCATGTCAATCATGGTCGGTAAGGCCTTAGAGGCCGCCGAAGAACTGGCAAAAGAAGGTATAGAAGCCGAGGTTATCAACCTTCGTACAGTTCGTCCGATTGACCGTTGGACAATTGTTGAAAGCGTAAAGAAAACTAACCGCGTAGTTGTTGCAGAAGAGGGCTGGCCTTTTGCAGGTATTGGCTCAGAAATAATAGCAATTGTTAACGAGCACAGCTTTGACCACATTGACGCGCCTGTTGAGCGGGTCTGTGCGAAGGACGTTCCTCTCCCCTACGCTGCAAATTTGGAGCAACTCGCCCTTCCACAGCATCAAGATATCGTGCAGGCAGCTCGTAAGGTGTGCTATCGGGATTAGCTATAATGCACTCAGCATATACGCGGACAGAACGTACCATTTCACGCATTACACTTGGTTTCGGTGCTTTGGTACCGTCTGTAAAGTTACTTTCTTCCTTCGCTGAAAGTTTAAATTCTATCGCTAAAGACCGTGATAAAGTTTCGTTTGTTTCTGCAACTTGCTTGAACATTTCGTGGAAGGTGTTTTTTTCATTATTAAAGTCTTCAGTATCTGCAAGAAGTTTGCGCGCGTCATTTACTCGGGCGCGACGCTCCTCATACGAAAGAGGAGCCTCATCATTGGCTGGAATACGCATATATAATTTCCCTGTTCGGAATGTTTATTTAAACTTGTCATATCAAGGCAATAAGGTAACGTCAATGTCTGTTTGCCATAAAAGGAAGTTTTATGCTCACTAAAATTGCAACGTCCGCTCTGAACTAAACAATAGAAGTTTAAACCGTTGATGAGGGGATATTTACTAAAATAGTCATGGATGATGAGGCATAAAATGTTAAAGTGAATTCCGTAAACGCAAACTGAAGATAAAAAGAGTCTAAACCAATGAATACCCGAACCGCCCAATCCAGCAATTCAGACCGTGTGTTTGCATCTCCTTTGGCAAAACGTCTAGCGGATGAAAAGGGCATTGATATTGGGAGTGTCGAAGGTTCTGGTCCTAAGGGTCGTGTTGTGAAGGCAGATATTGAGAATTACCAAGGTGGCACCTCGCAAAAACCTGCCAGTGAGCAATCAACTGCAACGGCCAAAGGCCAAGATGCACAGAAATTGGCAAATGCCTATGGTATGGAATACGAGGCTATCCCAAATAATAATATTAAGAAGATTACTGCCAAACGCCTTGTTGAATCCAAGCAAACTGTCCCGCACTTCTACCTGACGATTGACTGCCAAATCGATATGTTGATGAATGCGCGCAAGGATATTAATGAAAAGGCTGATGGTGAATACAAACTGTCTGTAAATGACTTTGTAATCAAGGCTGTGGCGCAAGCTCTCAAATCATACCCTGCGGCAAATGTGTCATGGAGTGATGAAGCAATTCTACAATACACACACGCAGACATTTCTGTTGCTGTGTCTACGCCTAATGGCTTGATTACGCCGATTGTGAAAGCTGCGGAAAATAAAGGACTTCGTGAAATCTCTGAAGAGGTCAAGGATTTGGCAGGTCGTGCGCGCGAAGGAAAATTAAAACCTGAAGAATTCCAAGGTGGAACATTCTCTGTTTCCAATTTGGGCATGTTCGGGATTTCAGAATTTGGAGCCATTATTAACCCACCTCAAGCTTGTATCTTGGCTGTTGGAGTAGGGGAGCAACGTCCTTATGTTAAAGATGGTGAGATCAAAATTGGGACCTTCATGAAATGTACTTTGTCAGTTGATCACCGTGCGGTTGATGGTGCGGTTGGTGCCGAGTATCTACAGCATTTTAAACGCTATATTGAAAACCCAGTTTCGATGATTGTCTAACCCTCAAGAGCATCTCGGATTTTACCGAGACGTTTTTGTGTCTTTATGGACAGGTGAGATAAGTCACTACCCAGAAGCACACGCGCATCGCGTGGTGATGTTTTCTTCAAATAATTTGCAAATTCCAATGACAATCTGTTTTCAACCTCTTCATAATTGAAATCAGGGTCTTCCATATCTGTATTGTCAAAATGGGACAAATCTATTTTTTGATTGGTGAAGGTCTCCAATGTTTTTTCGATGTCTTTGGAATAGGCTGCGCTTTCAAGGCGCTCGGTATCAATGATAAGATTTGCATGATAAAGAGCCTCATATATAGATTTAAGCCATAAGCCGTATATGAGACCGTAAACATCGGATCTGCTCATATGTTCAAGAACATCTTTGTAGTAAGAATCTTCGTTGACCAAATACTGATCCATGCCCCTACGGAGTTTAAGTGACTTACCCAAATGACCAAGCCACATTTCCTTGTTCTTCTCCAAAACGCGAAACCAGTTTAGAAGCGTCGAATCATGATTTTTGGAATGTGTCTCCATACATTTCTGCCATATATCGGTCGGATTACTGTTCACATGGATGATGTGTCCATCAAAATTGTGTGTTAGCCACCCCAAGCGAAAAACCATTCTGTGAAAACCCATAACAGGTGTTTTGTTCTCATTGCTGGCAAATTTTAGAAGAGAAGCAACGTAGCCTTTCAGTTCAGGAAAGTTTTCAGCCCCTTTCAAAATAAATTGCGTATCAGGCAATTTGCGTGAGAATTCAGGAATGCCACGGTTTTTAATATGATAGAGATATTCAGCGTAGAGTGATTTATCGCCAACATTGCGCGGTGCGCTATCCATGGAGGTGAGGGCACTTGTGTCACTGCCTATCCATTTACGGGTAATTGTGGACATACCATGCTGAAGAGGAGCGTAGAGACAGGTAAATTCCTCATGCTCACGGAAAGCAATCCAGAGGCTTGTCATCCTGCTGTGCCAGAGTCCCGAGAGAAAGACGGGTTTATTTTTCAAATCATCCTTCATATTTACGTCCAAACCGTGTAAAAAGCAGTCACTAGTTTAGAACAGAGATGCGAATTTACAAAATGGGAAGTTTTTCATGAGTGATAAATCATTTGATGTTGTGGTTATTGGTGGCGGGCCAGGTGGATATGTGGCCGCTATTCGTGCCGCTCAACTTGGTATGAAGGTCGCTGTTGTTGAAGCCAATCATCTGGGCGGTATCTGCCTGAACTGGGGATGTATTCCAACCAAAGCATTGCTGCGTTCATCTGAAGTGTTTCATTTAGCACAAAATGCAGAGTCTTTTGGATTAAAAGTCAAAGGCTTAGAGTTTGATATTAAGAAAATAGTTGAACGTTCGCGTGGTGTTGCCAAACAGCTATCTAGTGGTATTGGTCATCTGCTCAAGAAGAATAAAGTTACAGTTTTTGATGCTTACGGAAAGCTAGCTGGAAAAGGTAAGGTTGCTCTTGAAAAAGACGGCAAGAAAACAGATGAAATAAGCGCAAAACACATAATCATTGCAACTGGGGCGCGGGCGCGTGTTCTTTCTGGACTTGAGCCTGACGGAAAACAAATCTGGTCATACAAAGAAGCAATGGTGCCCGAAGTTATGCCTAAAAAGCTTTTGGTAATTGGCTCTGGCGCTATTGGTATCGAGTTTGCGAGCTTTTATAAAACACTGGGTGCAGAAGTCACAGTTGTTGAATTGATGGACAGAATTTTGCCTGTAGAGGACGAAGAAATTTCAAAACTCGCGTTAAAATCTTTTGAAAAACAGGGTATGAAAATCATTACTGGTGCCAAGGTTACTAAGGTCGAAAAATCAAAAGACAAGGTGACGGCTCACATTGAAGGCAAAGACGGTAAGGTAGATAAACAGGAATTTACGCATGTTGTCTCAGCTGTTGGAATCGTTGGAAATTCTGAAAATCTTGGGCTTGAAGGAACAAAAGTCAAAGTTGAACGTGGACATATCGAGGTTGATGAATATCTACGCACAGGCGAGCCTAATGTCTATGCGATTGGTGATGTGGTGCATGGACCGTGGCTTGCGCACAAAGCATCACATGAGGGTATTATCTGTATTGAAAAGATTGCAGGTGAGAAAGATGTCCATCCGATGGATAAATCAAATATTCCGGGTTGTACCTATTGTCATCCACAAGTGGCAAGTGTTGGCTTAACAGAAGCCCAAGCCAAGGAAGCGGGTCACAAAGTTAAAGTTGGGCGTTTTCCATTCATGGGAAATGGTAAGGCCATTGCCTTGGGCGAGCCTGAAGGTTTGGTCAAAACTATCTTTGATGAAAAAACGGGCGAATTACTCGGCGCGCACATGATTGGCGCAGAGGTGACCGAGCTTATTCAAGGTTTTGTGATTGGTAAGACACTAGAGGCGACAGAAGCCGAGTTCATGCATACTATCTTCCCACATCCAACGCTGTCCGAAATGATGCATGAGAGTGTTCTTGATGCCTATGGGAAGGCTATACATTTTTAGAGAAAGGAAAAAGCTATGAGTTCTTTAGAGGGGATACTAAACAAAGACGAGAATGTTATATTTAATGATGTTCAGGAAACAAAAAATTTACGGACTATTTTCGTGGTAGCCCTAATTTTTGCAGTATGTTCATTTTTTTATGACGAGATGATTGGTATTTTTGCTGTGTTGGCTTGGTGGGGATTTCTTTACCATTATGCGCAAAGAGGTGCAGTTATAACAGATAGAAGAATTATAAAAGTTAAGGGCATATTTAGTGTAAGTTTTGATGAGATGCGCTTAACTCAAATTGAGTCTATAAATACCAAAAATAATCAGGTTATAATTTCAGGCTCTGGTAATAATAAAATCATATTTAGCTATGATTACAAAAAGAGTGATTTTAAATCAAAATTAGATGAGGCTTTGGATAGCCATAAGTAATGACATACAACACTGACCTCCTAGACCGTACAAAACGGCACCCTGAGAAGCAAAAGAACCCCGATCGTCCGATGGGGCGTAAACCCACATGGATTCGTGCCAAGGCGCCGACTGGTAAGGTTTACCAAGAGACCAAGGAAATGGTGCAGAGCCTTAAACTCACAACTGTGTGTGAGGAGGCGGGATGTCCTAATATTGGCGAATGTTGGGAGAAGAAACATGCAACATTCATGGTGATGGGTGAAATTTGTACGCGAGCTTGCTCATTCTGTAATGTTGCGACAGGTAAGCCTAATGAATTGGACAAGTTCGAGCCTTTACGTGTTGGTGTCGCTGTTGAGAAAATGGGTTTAGAACATGTGGTCATTACCTCGGTTGACCGTGATGATTTGAAAGATGGTGGTGCACGCCACTGGATTAAAACTATTGAGGCCATTCGTTTCAAAGCACCAAACACAACAATTGAAATTTTGCCTGGTGACTTTAAAGGTGATTTTGAAGCTATTGATGCGGTTGCCAACGCCAAGCCTGATGTTTTTAACCACAATTTAGAGACTGTCCCGCGTTTGTATCCAACCATTCGCCCGGGTGCGCGTTATTTCCGCTCTCTACGTCTGCTGGAGCGTGTGAAGGACCTTGACCCTAATATGTTTACTAAATCAGGTTTGATGGTTGGCTTGGGCGAGACAAAGGAAGAGGTGGCACAAGTTATGGATGATATGCGCGCCGCCAAAATTGATTTCATTACCATTGGTCAATATCTGCAACCGTCACCCAAACATGCGCCTGTCGATAAATTCTGGACACCCGAGGAGTTTGAAGGCTTGGAGCGTATGGCAAAGGCAAAAGGCTTCTTGATGGTCTCTGCGACGCCTTTAACACGCTCCTCATACCATGCAGGTGATGACTTTGCGCGTTTGAAAGCTGCTCGTGAAGCAAAGCTGGCTGTTGCTGAGTAAATGCTAAAGCATTTCGAGCAAAAAACTGTTCCTTATATACAGCAACAGATGTTTGATCTTGTGGCTGGCGTTGATAAATACAAAGAATTTGCGCCGTGGTGCACAGCATCACGTATTACTAAGTGGGAAGACTCCAATATTTTTTACGCTGATCTGATTGTTGGGTACAAACTTTTCAGAGAACGCTTTACTTCAAAAGTTATTCTTGTGAGCCCGGATTGTATTTTTATTGAATACCAAAAGGGGCCCTTAAAAAACCTCCATAACAAATGGCAGTTTATCGATAACAAGGATGGTACTTGTACGATTGATTTCTCTGTTGAGTTTGAATTTGGAAATTTCTTTCTTCAAAAACTGGCAACTACATTCTTTAATGAAGTCGTAAAGCGCATGGTTGTCTCTTTTGAGAAACGCGCCGAAGAAATTTATGGCTTACCTAAGGACTGATTTTCTTAAGAAATAAAGATAAACAATCAAGAAAAACGTAAGCCCAATCCACCAACTTTGCCACAGCCCATATGAGACAGCAGCAATAGCCAAATAAGGTATGAGCAGCGTCATAAGCATTTGTTGATGAGGTAGTGTCATCTTTATAATTTTCGAAAACATAGCGATGGTTATTGCAACGGTCGTCAAAACGCCCAGTAATCCAAATTCAAACCAGATTTGTAGATACATGTTGTGAGGGTGTAAGACAGTGCTGTCAGGATGGTAAAGTCTTTGCGTATCAAACTGATAGGATTTCACAGTTTCAATACCATGACCAATAAAGGGTTGGGATTGAACTGCGCGACTAACAAAATCCCATATTTCCAGTCTGTTCATTGGATAACCGCTTCTGATGACATCCAGAAGAAAGGTTGGCTCACTATTAAATATAATGGGTGCAGCCAAAGGCAGGGTTGTAAAGACAAAGACAAAGGCAATAGCCGTTAGCGCCACTAATTTATTTTTCAAAAGGTAGTGTGAGCCATAAGTAAATACGGCCAAGAAACAACCTATTTGGGCTGATTGGCTTTCACTTAAAAAACATGTGAAAAATAGTATGACCGTAAGGGCAAAGGCCTCGGAAGGTTTTCCAGTTTTTAGGCAAGCAACAATAAGGGGAACAGTCAGAAAGAATAGAACCAATAAGGATCTATTATACACGCTCATGTAAATAGGTTCAGTTTCATCTTGGTGAAACAAGTGATAGACAGGAGCATCAAAGAATAATTCTATGATTATGAAGATAAGCCCCAATCCACATGCGTATGACAGAAATTTTAAAGTAGAATTTGCATCACGCTTTTTCAGATTTGAAATGTAGGTTTTGCCAAAGGTTAGAAAAAGGGTTCCTCCGAGCAAAAGAGGTAATAATTTTTTTAGTCGATTGCCACTGTCTTCTATATCTACACTCCAGAACAGGCTAGCGATACCAAGTAAGGCTATGGACAAAAATATGAACCAGTAAAAGCTTGTGCTTTCTTCATTTTCCTTACCCATGACGAAAAATATTCCTAAGAGTCCTGCAACAGGAATAAGTATTCCTATTGCTCTTGAAGAAATAAGAACGCTGGCAATTATTAAGCCAATAAAGAAATAGATGGGGTTATATGAGAGTGTTTTTTTCAAGTTCGGGTGCCTCAAGAGATAAAGTAAGAGAAGCCTTCAATAGGCCAGAAGTACAAAATAGCAGAAGCATATAGTGCAGCAATAACATCATCAGTCATAACGCCCCATTCACCCGGCATTTTTTTATCAAATAGAGATATTGGCCAAGGTTTAAACACGTCAAAGATACGAAATAAGATAAAGGCACTTAAAACTCCAACAGGTGTAATAGGTATAAAAGCAAGTGGGATAAGAACTGCAGCGGCCTCGTCTATCACTATCGTTGAGCTGTCATGGGTTTGGAGAATGTTTTCTGTGTGCTGTGAAACATGTAAACCCAATATAAATAACAGGATAGATGCTCCTATGAGCCATATTGGTCCGCCAAAAACAAGAAGCGTAATACCAAGTGGCATTGTACCTAATGTTCCCCAAAACCCAGGTCCAGGGAAGATTGTTCCGCACCCAAACCAAGTTGCCAGTAAAACTTTAGGGTCTTTGAGTGACAATTTAGAGACGGTGATACGGTGTTCTTCCCATTTTTGTTGATATCTGAATGCTAGTTTTTTCATTGTTTTATAAGGGGTGATGGGCTATCGATAAGGGGAAATGAGTACTTTCAACAGGTTTAACAAAAAATCGTTTTTTAACGAGGATCGCATTTTGGCTTTTCTTGCCGTATCCGCGTTTCTAGTTCTTTTAATCTCTTTTTTCTCTTTTAACCAGTCCTCAGGCACACATTCAATTGATTTTTGGTTAACTCTCAATGGTGTTTTGTTAACCGCGTTAGTTATCTTACTTGGACGACGGATTTTCTTTTTCCTGCGTTCACAAAAGAAAAATGTAACATCGTCACGCCTACATTTAAAGCTTTCTGGTCTGTTTTTACTCATTAGCTTAACACCCGCCATTTTTATTGCTGTATTTTCATTGTTGTTTTTCCATTATGGCGTTCAAACATGGTTTAGTGATCAAATCAAAACCGCAGTTACCGAGTCACAAGAAATTGCCAGCGCTTACCTTAAGGAGCACCAAAATGCTATTCGGGCGGATTTGTTGGCAATGGCAAACGATATCGATATTCAAGCGGATAGCTTAACTTTTGATACCGATAAACTTGATAAGGTTGTAAATACGCAAGCCTTCATTAGAAATCTTTCGGAAGCCATAATTTTTGACCAACAGGGACGTATTTTGGCACGTTCCAGTTTGGCATTTAGTCTTGATCCTCAAAGCGTACCTGATTATGCGCGTACAAGAGCGGAGCAGGGTGATGTTGTGATCTTTGATAGTTTTGAAGATGACAGAGTGCGCGCAGTTATAAAATTAAAAGGATTGACCAACACATATCTTGCTGTGGGACGTTTGGTTGATCCGACTGTCCTGGCGCGTGTAGAGAGTACCCGTGATGCCGCTGAGAAATATAAGACACTTGAGGCTCAATATTCAGGATTAAGACAGACACTAACGCTTACTTATTTGGCATTGTCCATCTTCTTAACTGGCGTTGCTGTTTGGTTAGGATTGAATTTGGCGCGTTACTTAGTCACCCCAATTGAAAAGATGGTTGAAGCTTCGGAAAAGATTAGAGCGGGAGATTTTTCAACGCACGTTGAAGAAAAAACCAAGCTCGAAGAATTTAATATTTTGGCAAGATCATTCAATCGAATGGTAGGACAAATTCAGAAACAGCAAAATGAATTGATCATTGCCAATAGAGAAATGGATGAACGCCGTCGTTTTACGGAGGCGGTTCTCGCCGATGTTTCGTCAGGTGTTTTTAGTATAGATGATAACGGCATAATCACCCTTACAAATAAAGCAGCATGCGAGCTTTTACAGATAGATGTTGAAAATTTGAATGATACAAAATTACGAGATGTTATGCCCGAGCTTGCACGCTCTATT
>JBBKVR010000120.1:0-3460 GCA_037968575.1 Bdellovibrionales bacterium
GTCTTTGATGAAGTTGATACAGGGATTGGTGGCGCAACGGCTGATGCAGTAGGCCAGAGATTGGCAAGGCTTGCCCAATATAAACAAATCTTAGTTGTGACCCATTCTCCGCAAGTTGCAGCCTCGGCATCATCGCATTGGATTGTTGCCAAAAGCGGTAATGAGAATGTTACAACAACGGTGATATCATTGGAGAGTGGGGAGCAACGCCGTGAAGAAATTGCACGTATGCTGGCAGGTGCTGAGATTACAGCAGAGGCGCGCGCTGCTGCTGATAAACTCTTAGAGACGGATAGGGCGGCATAGTTTTATGAATGCTTTATTCAACATGGAGCAAAAAGATGCAAAGGCTCGTTATAAAAATCTGAGTGCTGAAATTTTACGCC
The DNA here is from genome assembly GCA_037968575.1 of Bdellovibrionales bacterium. Lineage (GTDB taxonomy): Bacteria > Pseudomonadota > Alphaproteobacteria > Micavibrionales > Micavibrionaceae > UBA2137. The sequence goes on from JBBKVR010000120.1 coordinate 387, forward strand.
ACGATGAATTGTATCATGGGGAAGATAATCCTGAAATTTCTGATGCAGACTACGACAAGTTGCGTCGAGAACTAGAATCCCTCGAAAAAGAATTTCCAGAACTGAAATCAAAAGCTTCAAAAAGCGTTGGGGCATCACCCTCGCGCAAATTCCAAAAAGTTGAGCACAGCGTCCCTATGCTCTCCCTTTCCAATGTGTTTAGTGAAGAAGAGTTGGAAGAATTTTTGGATCGTGTAAGACGTTTTCTAAGTTTATCTGATGATGAGGTTGTCGAAATTATTGCAGAGCCCAAGATTGACGGGCTGTCTTGCTCATTGGTCTACGAAAAAGGAAGGCTTGCGACAGGAGTAACGCGCGGTGATGGTTATGTTGGTGAGGATATTACAGAAAATGTGAAAACCATTGCCGATATTCCGCATGAAATTAAGGGAGATATTCCTGACAGATTAGAAGTGCGTGGTGAAATCTATATGCGCCGTGATGACTTTGTGACTTTGAATGCGAGATTGGAAAAAGAAGGTAAACCTGTCTTTGCTAATCCGCGTAATGCTGCTGCTGGGAGTGTAAGACAACTTAATTCTGAAATTACAAAGTCGCGTGCTTTGTCTTTCTTTGGGTATGCGCTGGGTGAAAATAAGGCTGTTGTGGAAGACACACAAGAAGGCGTTCGTAATCACCTGAAGTCGTGGGGCTTTCCGCAAGCTGAGCCATCAGGACTTTGCAAAAATGCCAAAGAGATTATGGCTCTATACGAGAATTTGGAAGAAATTCGCCCTGACCTTCCCTACGAAATTGATGGCGTGGTCTATAAGGTTAATCGTTTGGATTGGCAGGAACGTTTGGGTTTTGTTTCACGTGCGCCTCGCTGGGCGACAGCTCATAAATTTCCTGCCGAAAAGGCTATTACTATTTTGCGAGATATTGAGATTCAAGTCGGTCGTACAGGAGCACTGACACCTGTGGCGCGTCTAGAGCCTATAACAGTTGGTGGTGTGGTGGTGTCCAATGCCACTCTTCACAACGAGGACGAGATTGAGCGCAAGGGTGTCAAAATTGGTGACCATGTCGAAATTCAACGTGCTGGCGATGTTATTCCGCAAATAGTGCGCGTGATAATGGATAAACGCCCAAAAGATGCTAAAGATTTTATGTTTCCAACGCGTTGTCCTATATGCGATTCACTTGCAATTCGTGAAGAAGGCGAAGTCAAAAGGCGTTGTACAGGCGGATTAATTTGTTCAGCGCAGGCAGTAGAGCGTTTGAAGCATTTTGTTTCCAAGGGAGCGTTTGATATCGAAGGCATGGGGGCAAAAGTTGTTGAACAATTCTATCTTGATGAAATTATTAAAACACCTGTCGATATATTTACTTTGGAGCAACGTAATCCCTCATTTGAACCATCGTTGGAGGAGCGCGAAGGGTGGGGCGAATTATCAGCTCAAAATCTTTTTAAGGCGATTGATGCCAAGAAAACTGTTTCACTTAATCGCTTTATTTATGCGTTGGGAATTAGACAAGTTGGCGAGGCGACTGCTAAAAGATTAGCAACGAGATACACAACCTTTAAAAATCTAAAAACAGAGATGATTAAAGCATCTGATAAAGATGGTGGAGCCTATGCAGAGCTTATCAATATTGATGATATTGGCCCTGCGGTTGCTGATGATTTAATCGGTTTTTTTGCAGAGGCTCATAACCTTGAAGTGACAGATAAACTTACTGATTTATTAACTATCCAGTCTTATGAAGCGGTGAATGTTTCCGATAGTCCAGTCGCTGGCAAGACAGTGGTGTTTACAGGGACACTGGAAAAAATGAGCAGGGCTGAAGCCAAAGCGCGGGCGGAATCTTTGGGCGCAAAAGTTGCCGGCTCTGTTTCACAAAAAACGGATTATGTTGTTGCTGGTGAAGCAGCGGGCTCGAAGCGCAAAAAAGCTGAAGAACTCGGTGTTGAAATTTTATCAGAGGATGATTGGCTAAAGCTTATTGAGGTTTAGGGATATGCCTATCCATAAATGAAAATGCATGACCCAAAAATTGGTCACGCGGTTTATCACGTTCCATATACAATTCATGAAGAGCATCTTTGATTTCGATGACTTCCATATGTGGTTGTCGCGCTGCAAATGATTTTATCACTTGGTTTTTAACTACACGATCATTCTCTCCTAATAAAATCAGGCAAGGTGTTTCAACCGTTTCCTTGAGAAAAGAGCTATTGGAATGGAAGGCTCCTTTAAGAGTTCTTCGCGTCCAGCTTCCAACCTGTAATTCTGGATCTTCGGTGAAAAGAGTTGTGAGCTTTTGTCCGCGTTCCTTGTCAGTTGTAAGATAATTCGATTTTTCTGCTTCGTGTTCAGGCGACCAATCTTGTCCACCTAAAAAATAATCTGTTTGTTTTCCAAACCCCCCGATAAAAATTAAAAATGGGTCCACTGAGTCAGGGAATTGGTATTTTGGTATTGGGTTAAAACGCAACATAGGGGCTGAAAGAGTGGCACAAGAATAGTCGTTAGGATTACTGGCCATATACCTCATTCCGATGTATGCACCCATGGATTGACCAAACATGGCATACGGAAGCTCATTTCCAGGAAAAAGCGACGGAACAATTTCTCTCCTAAAAACACCTAGAGTTTCCACGAGCACATCAAAATCTGGAATATCGTGCCGTTGAGGAAAATCGGGTAAATTACGATAACTTTTGCCTTGCCCTGGCCAGTCCATAATCGCACAGGCATAACCATTGTCATTAAAATCTTTAATAAGTTCTTTGTATTTTTCGAGAGGCTCGGCACGACCTTCTAGAAGGGTAACAATGGCTTTAGGTGGCGTTTCTGGTGAAGAAAATGCATATCGAATTTCACGGCCTTGGTCATCCTTAAAGGTGTCAACTTGAAGTCGTGGAGGCGCTAGCATAGACCTTCAAGAATCCCTTTAAATAGTCCGTGACCTGATTGTGATTTCTGATGACTGAGCATGGCATTTTCAGGGTGAGGCATCATACCCAGAATAGTTTTTCGTTTATTAAATATTCCGGCAATATTATCTGATGAACCATTGCAGTTGGCTTC
>JBBKVR010000121.1:0-8115 GCA_037968575.1 Bdellovibrionales bacterium
CCAGCATTATATTCGTACATACCAACATCAAATATTTGTGAAATCACAAAACGCCGTGAGCGCGGAACAGTACCAAACGGCGAAGCCTTGCCCTTGGGTGAAGTCAAATTTAATTCATCGCCTACAATCAAACTGAACTTTTCAGCTAAATTCTTTCCTATGGCAACCGAATAGCCATTAAAATTCTCAACATCACCTTGTAAAATTGAATCTCTTAAAACTGGTTTTGTTTTAAAGTCTTGCGGATTGAACCCACGAACAATCACACCGCTGGCATTACCAACAGTTGTCAAAAGGGCTTGCCCCTCAACAACGGGTATAGCCGATACAACACCATCAACTTTTAAAATACGGTTCTGCATTCCTTCGTAGGAATCCAATGGTTGTCCTGCAACAAAAACATTCATATGACCGTTAAGACCTATGATGCGATCAAAGAGTTCTGCGCGAAAACCATTCATTACCGACATGACAATAATGAGCGTTGCAACACCAAGCATGATTCCAAGAAATGAGAATGCCGCAATAACGGAGACAAAGCCCTCTGCTTTTCTTGCACGCAAATAACGAAACGCCACCAATCTCTCAAACGGATTGAACATCTATGCTGACTTTTTCTTTTTGCTTGGGTTTAGCTGGTCAAAAATACTGTCGAGTGGAACTTCTTGTTTATCACCCGTTGAGCGTTTCTTGAGTTCAACCATACCCTTCTCAAGACCTTTAGGGCCTACAACAACCTGCCAAGGCACACCAACCAAATCCATGTTGGCAAACTTAGCACCCGCGCCACTTTCTGTATCATCGTAGAGAACTTCTAAACCAGCATTGGTCAGTTTATCGTAGAGGTCATTTGCAGCCTCAGAGCAAGCGCGATCACTTGGTTTCATGCAAATCAAACCAATGCTATATGGTGCAACAGCTTCAGGCCAAATAATACCGTTTTCATCATGGTTTGCCTCGATAATTGCCCCTACTAAGCGAGAGACACCAATACCGTAAGACCCCATTTCCACAGGAACAACTTTACCGTTAGCATCCTGAACAGTGGCATTCATCGCCTCAGAATATTTCGTACCAAAATAGAAGATATGACCAACCTCAATACCTCGAGCTGTTGTCAGATTTTCAGGTGCATTTTCTGCATCATGTTTTTCATCCGTTGCCGCATATATAGAGGACAATGTCTGGAAGTAATTATTCAATTTTACGCGATTGTTGTAATCAATTCCCTCGCCTGTTAGGTCAGCATCCATCCATGCCTTATCGACAAAGACTTCACTCTCACCAGTATCGGCAAGAACGATAAATTCGTGACTTAAATCACCGCCGATTGGCCCAGTATCGGCCTGCATTGGAATGGCACGTAGTCCCATTTTGGTAAATGTACGCAAATACGCCAGATACATTTTCTGATAGGAATACAGCGCATCCTGATATGTCAGGTCAAAAGAGTAATTATCCTTCATCAAGAATTCACGCCCACGCATCACCCCAAAACGCGGACGAATTTCGTCACGAAATTTCCATTGAATATGATAGAGGTTTTGCGGAAGGTCTTTATAAGATTTGATATGAGAGCGGAAAATATCCGTAATCATTTCTTCGTTCGTTGGACCGAAAAGCATTTCACGATCCTGACGGTCGGTAATGCGGAGCATCTCTTTACCGTAAGCATCATAACGGCCACTTTCTTTCCACAAATCAGCTGCCTGAATAGTAGGCATCAAAATTTCATGCGCACCAGATGCGTCTTGCTCATCACGAACAATCTTTTCGATTTTCTTTAAAACTTTTAAACCAAGTGGCAACCATGCATAGATTCCTGCACTAGTTTGCTTAATCATGCCCGCACGAAGCATAAGACGGTGAGACGCAATTTCAGCCTCTTTTGGGTCTTCTTTTAAAGTTGGGAGATAGTATTGTGACAGACGCATGTTGAAGCCAAAGTCCTCTGGTTAAAATTTAGTCGTTATAGATAACATTTATTGTGTCTTGACCATAGTCCCCTTCGATAATTTCGGCAGAATTATTTTCAAGTGGGGTTAAGTCAGGTTGCACAACGATTTGTGTATCTTCTACAACCTTTGTTTCAATGATTTCTGGTTCAGCATTCGTGCTGTAAGTTGTCCCCTTATCTTCACACAAATATAGCGCGCGATTTGTAATATCTTGTCCCTCATACATCACACGGTTATCGCCAGTGTAAACAAGCGTTCCAAATGATGGTTTCAATTCTAAACCGTCAATGTCGATATCCAAACGCTCTGCTAAATCAACAGTAACAGGAATTTCAAAATTTGTATTGGGTTGGTATCCAGCATTAATATCCGCGGGCACAACAGCATTCCCATTCACATCAACACCTGCTTGATAAGTTACATCGCTATCAGGTTGATGCTGTGTCAATTTCGTACAAAGAGAACTAATGCTCGTTTGCGCATATACTGGAGACGTTAGAAATAGGGCTACAAATAGCGTAATGAAATATTTCATGAACCTTCTTCTTCCTGCATCACACGTGCAATTTCGTGAAAATCAATAATTTTTACTTCAATCATTACATAAACAATAATCCATATTGCGATGGAGAGTACCCCTGTCACAATAAACTTTTTCAGAATACGCGGATTTGCGGGTGCGCTTGTTGCGTGACCTTTTTCTGGAGTTTGAGATTTAGCATTGCCCCAAGGCAATACACAAAACAGGACTGTCCAGAAAATCATCAGAAAAACAATAACGCTTGTAAATATATTCATGACACGTCTACCAGATGAACAATGACGTTGGGTTTAAATCCATAACGATGTGTCAACATACGCCGCGCAACAATGCGCAATTCTTCTGAAACAATATGTTCGTTATCCAAATCATGTGGATCAATATCTTCCAGAGTATCCATAATTTCATCGCGGATATCGTCAAAGAGTTTTGCTTCAGACTCGCTGTCCTTGTCCTCAACACCCAACGATGAAATTTGGATAGAATCACTATTAACATTCCCATGGGCATCCATAGGTACAGTGACAAAAACAACACCTGTATATTGAAGTTTACGTCTGGCAACCAATGACTGTGCGTCTGTTTCGACTAGCCTTTGTGGCTCAACACCCAAATAACCCGTTTCAACATGGTCTATAATTCTGGGGTTCTCACGGTCCAGTTCTATGACCGAACCATTATTGGGAATAATCACATGTGGCACACCACATTTTTTAGCTAATTCACCATGCGCCTCCGTCATCATTCGTTCCCCATGTACGGGAATGGCTATATGCGGTTTTGCCCATGACATCATCTCTTTCAATTCTTCTTGGCAGGGGTGGCCTGACACATGAATCCGGTGACCCGCACTCTTCGTAGTTAGAACTTTTACTCCTGACCCCGTCAGTGCATTCTTTACAGCATTAATATCCTTTTCATTGCCTGGAATATCACGTGAAGAGAAAATAACTGTATCACCCTTCTCTAAATTCACACCCCTGAACTCACCACGAGATATGCGAGACAACGCTGCGCGTGCCTCGCCTTGTGAACCAGTGACGACCAAAACCAGATTATCCCTTGGAATGAGGTCAAATTCACTTTCATCAACAAAATCGGGAATGCCATTTAGGAAACCGCAGTCCCTTGCTGCACCAATCATATTATGAAGCGAACGTCCTATCACACCAACACTTCGACCCGTTTTTTCAGCAGCTTTGGCAATACTGATGATACGACCAATATTTGATGAGAACGTTGTAACGCAAATCATCTTTTTTTGTTTTTTAAAAACCTTTACAAGTCCGTCTTCTACTTCTTGTTCGGAAGGTGTTCGCCCAGGAACTTGCGCGTTGGTTGAATCACCAATATAGGCAAGCACGCCTTTCTTGCCGATTGCTTCAAATTCTGCAGAGTTGGTTGCCTTTCCCAATTGCGGTTCAGGATCAAGATTCCAATCTCCTGTATGCAAAACTATGCCTGCATCGGTGTGAATAGCTGTTGAAACATTCTCGGGAATTGAATGTGTAATGCCTAAAAATTCCAGATGAAACGGACCCAAATCCAAAGGTTTGCCTGGGCTTATTTCTGTCACTTTCATCTTTTTGCTTTGCGGAAACTCACGTAATTTCCGACGCATGATTTCGGCAGTAAACGGTGTGCAGTAAACTGGGCATTTTAACCGTGGCCACAAATGTGGAGCAGCCCCAATGTGATCCTCGTGCCCATGCGTAATTACGAGCCCTACTATATCTTTTTTGTACTGCTCTATGAAATCAGGCTTTGGCAAAAGGATATCAACCAATGGCATACGATGATCGGCAAAACCCATCCCGCAATCCATAATCAACCATTTACCTTGTGTACCGTAAAGATTGAAGTTACAGCCAAACTCCTCACTGCCACCAAGAGGAATAAAATAAAGTTTTTCGGGGTCAAGTTTTAAGGTCACTGGAAAATTAGGCGGCTTGATTTTGTTTTTGGGATTTTGATTGCTGGCTCAAATAATAAAGACCCTTGAGGGTCAAACTGTCATCTACTTTTGCAATTTGTGGTAAGTCTTGCGCAAATGTCTCTGCCAACCCACCTGTTGCAATTACAGTTGCTTCTTCATTTGTTTCTACTTGAAGTCTTGTTAGCAAGCCTTCGATCATAGAAACATACCCCCAGTAAATACCCGCCTGCATCGCATCAGTTGTTGTTTTGCCTAAAATATTACTCGGCTTACCAACATCAACTTTAGGTAGTTTTGCGGCAGCTTGATAAAGAGCTTCCATAGATAAATTTACGCCTGGTGCAATAATACCGCCTGCATAGTGCCCCTCACCCGTAATGACATCAAATGTTGTGGCCGTGCCAAAATCAATAATGATGCAAGGAGAACCATATTCTTCAATCGCAGCCACAGCATTAACCAAACGGTCTGCCCCAACCTCTTCAGGCCTATCAACTAGAATTTTGATATCGGGTTTCAAACTTGTATGGCCAATAATATCAGGCTTTGAGCCAAAATGTTTTTCACACAAAAGCATAAGATTGAAATTTGCATCAGGCACAACAGAACTTAAAATTGTTTTATCAATGTCCTCAAAAGACAAATCATGCATTTTAAAGAGTTGAAATAACCAAGAAGCATATTCATCTGCAGTTTTCACTGCATCAGTTTTGCAACGCCAAATTTGTACGAACTCATCACCGTTATGTACGGCAAAAACGCAATTTGTATTTCCTGCATCTATCGCAAGTAACATCTCTTATAACCTTCATTCAAAGTGGACTTCACCCGCTGTTATACGCTGTACTGCGCCACTCTCCAACTCTAAAAGTAATGCGCCTTGTGCATCAATATCTTTGAAAACACCTTGTAAAGTACGGTCAGAGTACCTGACATTGATGTTTTGCCCTAAACCGTAGCCGTGTTGAAGCCACTGTTCTCTAATTTTTTTAAATCCATTATCTTTATATAAATCAATATATTGATCAGTTTTTTTAAGAATTTGGTTTAATAAATTTTGAGGCTCAATAACATCCTTTGTGTATTCATCTAACTGCGTTGCATACTCAGGAGATTGAGAAATGTTTACGCCCATACCAATATAGAGATTTTCAACTAGTTTTCCTGACAATTCACTCTCAAGAAGAATGCCTGCCACTTTTTTTCCGTTTATAAGGATATCATTTGGCCACTTCGCACGGATATTGACGTCTACAAGCTCTTTAAGAGCATCTATGAGAGCAACGGCAGCGATAAAAGCATAGTGCCCCGCTCTTTCGCCAGTTATCCCATCTGTTTTTAAATGAAGTGTTGTAAGAAGGTTACCTTTATATGACACCCACTGATTGCCATGTCGCCCCCGCCCATTATCCTGAATATCGGCTATAACGGCTAAGTGACCTTGGTCTTCACCCTCAGCAACAAACTCTTTAATTCTATCTTGTGTCGAAGGAAGCCTATCAAAATGCTTAATTGTCCAAGATGTTTGGCTCATTTTGTATTTCCTTGATATCAAGTTGCGGTTCAGGCTGCACTGGCTCATTCAATAATGGCAGTGTTTGTGTAGCCTGTTGTGCCATATTTAGCAACTGATACGGGAACAAAATAAGCAGAAGTGTAAAACCTGCACTCAAAACAAGTACAAATCGACGTGCCCTTGAATCAAATTCATCGAAGGCTTCGGTTTCCTCATCAAAGAACATAATTTTAATAATGCGAATATAATACGCTGCGGAAATTACGGAAGCGACAACACCTACCACTGCCAGAACATAAAAGCCCTCTATAACCGCGGCTTGAAAGACAAACAATTTACCAAAAAAACCAGCTAGCGGTGGAATCCCACTTAAAGAAAACATCAACAATGCCATAGCATAGGCAATGAGCGGATGTGTTTTGGATAATCCTGCCAAATCCTGTAATTGGTTAAGCGGTCGACCATCACGACGCATAAACATAATAATAGCAAACACACCTGCCGTCATTATCATGTACAAAATCATGTAATACAGCGCCGCAGCATAACCTTCAGGTGTGCCAATAATTACAGCAATTAGCGCATAGCCGATATTCCCGATTGAACTATACGCCATCAAACGTTTGAGGTTAGTCTGTGACAACCCGGCGAACGCACCCCAGAACATCGACATGACAGATAAGAAAATCAAGATGGGTTGGATTTGATCAAGGACGCCTTCGAATGGGCCTGCCAACATTCTCATTAGAGCCGCCAAGGCAGCAATTTTTGGCACCATGGCAAACATAGCTGTAACTGATGATGGGGCACCCTCGTAAACATCGGGTGTCCACATGTGAAAGGGTACAGCAGAGATTTTGAAAGCAATACCAGAGATCAAGAATACAAGTCCAAATAGACATGCTGTTAAGGCATCAGCTTCAAGCTGAGGAATATTCGCTGCAATATCTGTGTAAGACAAACCACCTGTAAATCCATATATCAACGAAATACCGAATAGAATTAAGCCAGACGAAATAGCGCCCAAAATAAAGTATTTCAATCCTGCCTCGGTTGAACGGATACAATTACTGCGGAATGACGCCAGCACATAAAGACTCAATGATTGTAATTCTAAGCCAACATAAAATGACATCATGTGATTTGCAGAAATCATCATGAACATACCCAATGTTGCCAACATCAAGAGAACAGGGTACTCAAATTTCTCGATATTCTCATCTCTTACGTAACGTGCAGACAAGAGACAAACCAAAAACATTCCAACAGCAACTGCAATCTTGGTAAAGAGTGCAAAGCGATCAAGCGTAAACATATCATTCAGAACCGAGACCTTTTCCACAGGAAGGCTTAGTAAAAACAGTAGTACCACAATCAAAAGTAAGCCAAACGCTTTGAACAAAAGAGGTGTAACAGTATTTTTACGAACAACACCAACCATTAGAAAAACATATGAACCAACAGCCAAAAGCAATTCTGGCCAAATTGGGTAAAGAGATGCAAATGTTAAATCAGTCATCTAAAATTCCCCTGTATTAACTTGCGCTGGTTGCAACGTAGTTGGTTTCTCGATTTGCGCATTGTAATTGTTCACTAATCTTTGAACAGCCGGCTCAGTACGGCTAAGAACATAGTTAGGTTGAATGCCAAGCCACAAAACAAGAAGTATAAGCGGCAAGAAAAGCATACTTTCGCGGAACACAACATCAGGCATAGCACCAGCATCATTGTTGGTCACTTTTCCAAATATCAAACGTTTGTAAAGAATAAGCATGTAAGCAGCACCAAGCACAACGCCCGTGGTTGCCAGTAAAGCAACTAAAGTATCAACCTTAAATGCGCCAAGAAGTGACAAGAACTCCCCAACAAACCCTGACGTTCCTGGTAAGCCTACAGAACCAAGCATGAAAATCATGAAAATGGTCGCAAAGCGCGGCATATTTTTAACAATTCCGCCATATTTCCCAATCTCGCGTGTGTGCAGACGATCATACAAAACGCCAACACATAGGAAGAGCGCCGCAGATATTAAACCATGAGAAATCATCTGGAATATTCCACCCTGCATGCCTTCAACTGTTAGAGTAAACAGCCCTAATGTCACAAACCCCATATGTGCCACAGATGAATAGGCAATCAATTTCTTCATGTCTTCCTGCACAAG
>JBBKVR010000122.1:0-10132 GCA_037968575.1 Bdellovibrionales bacterium
TCTTCGCCATTAAAAATAACTGCTAGTGCATAAGCACCTTTCAATTCTTTGAAGGCATTAAAGGCCGCATCCTTTGGACTATCGCCTTGCTTTAAATTTTCTGAAATCAGATGAGCAACTACTTCGGTATCGGTATCGGTTTCAAATCTATGTTGGCGTTTTTCCAGCTGTTCTTTGAGCTCGGCATAATTCTCGATAATGCCGTTATGAACAACGGCAACCTGTTCGGTGGCATGCGGATGTGCGTTATTCTCAGTTGGTCCGCCATGCGTTGCCCAACGCGTATGTCCAATACCTATGTTGCCGTGAATAGGAGATTTTTGCATACGCTCATCAAGGTTAGAGAGTTTACCCTCGGCGCGCAGGCGCTTAATGTGGCCATCGGATAGTGTGGCGATCCCTGCGCTGTCATATCCACGATACTCAAGACGTTTCAGTCCCTCCACTAACCGTGGAGCGACATCTTTATTCGAAACTATTCCTATAATTCCACACATGGTAATTAAGATATCATTTAAGGAGAACCAAGCAAATCACGCTGTTTTGCAAGGTGTTACATTAACCACTTTGAACGAGAAGAGTTAGGATAATTGCTGAGGCAACAATTCCAAAGCCTGATTTTATGTCACCTTCTTCTTTGTGCTTCACAAATTTATAAAACATCACAACCCATACAGGTGCCATAAGAACGATGGCGTTTACATAGGCTGGATTTTCTACGAAACGAAAGGCCAAAATTCGACCACTAATCCCAATTAGCATTACAAAAGATAAGAGTGCAGCTTTTTGCCAATTTCCAAAATTCACAAATGTGTCTTTGCTCACATTTTTTGTTCGATTATTAAACAACAAGGCGACCGCAATCATAATAAGAGATTGAACAAAGACGTAGATCACTACAGCATCAGCAGATTCTGCTCGGTCAATAATTGCTTTCCCTAACATGCTAATACAAGTGACTCCGATAATGAGTGGAATCATTTCTTTAAAGACCGTGAAGTTGATTTCACATTTTCTTAACCGCAGTGCAAAATACGATATGGCGGAAAGAGCTAAAAGTATTCCTGTGAAACGTAAAGGATTCTCAAAGTTCTCAGAAAAAAGAGAAGGGGTAACAGCCATCCATGCAAAGAACAGCAAAACAATGCTTAATGGTTCGATGCGTGTGACTACACCCGCGCCATGTTTGGCGGTGAGTTCAAAATTTTTCTTATCTTGATAGACGGCAATCGGTGCCTGTACAAGCAGAAGAACATAAAATAGAGGATCACTTGGCCACTTTATAAAAAATACAAAAGGGAGAGTATAGACAAGCAATAGAAACTTGTTTGCAACTATTAAAAAAATTCCAGGAAGTTGAAAATATTGATTTGATAATCGACTGGCCGCCCTACCCATTGATGATAAAATTGAGAAGACTACCCAGAGCATTCTTTAATTCTCCTTCAAATTTTTGCACATCAGGATTTCACCGTTCGTACGGCGTCCCGATGTATCACGGACTGCACCAATTTTTTCAAACCCAATTTTTTCATAGAGTTTAGATGCTGTATGGGTGAAGAGATAGAGTTTATCCCAACCGTCTTTCTTGGCTTGTTTGATGACATGGTTGCATAAGTTTGAGGCAATACCTTGCTCCCTATAATCGGTGTGTACATAAACAGAAGCCAACCAGGGGGCTAAGTCTTTGTGGTCTTCATGGTCATTTTCTTTCAGGGAAATCATGCCCGCTGGAAGATCACTAATAACAGCAACCCATGTTTTAGGAAGATTTCTCTCCATATTTTTTGCAGTGTTTTGATAACGATTAATCGAGTCTTCTATTTTACAGCCTAAAATCTGAGAACCCCACTCACCGAAACTCCATGCCGCACATGTCTCGGCAAATTCTGGATGATCGCTTAAAGGAACGATTTTCATTTTTTCTGGTTTTGGCGGTAGGTTTTTGCCCAACCTTTTTTCTGGTTTTGGCGTGAACGTCCAAAGGCAAGAGAGTCTTTCTCAACATCATCTGTAATCACTGAACCTGCAGCAATATAAGATCCATCATTAAGTTTTACAGGTGAGATGAGTGTTGAGTTGGAGCCGACAAAAACACCATCTCCGATTGTGCTTTTATGTTTGTTGAAGCCGTCATAATTACAAGTGATTGTACCCGCCCCAATGTTGGACTCTTTACCAACTTTTGTATCACCAACATAACTGAGGTGATTTACTTTTGAGCCCCTGCCAATAGTCGCATTTTTAATCTCTACAAAGTTTCCGATTTTGGTGTTTTCTTCCAAAACTGTACCAGGTCTTAATCGTGCATAAGGTCCGATGACTGCACCTTTTTTAATATGTGCATTTTCGATGTGGGAAAACCCTTTAATGTGGCAATCATTTTCGACTGTGACACCTTCACCAAAAAATACATTTGGTTCAATGAGAACGTCTTGTCCGATGTTGGTATCATGAGCAAAGGTTACGCTTTGCGGATCAATCAACGTTGCACCATTCTCCATATGTTTGGCACGAAGTCGTTCTTGAACTTTAGATTCAAGCACTGCCAATTCGTTGCGGGTATTTGCACCTAGACTTTCCTCCTCAGGACAAATTGAATAAATCGTTTTATCGGCAATTTCTGGAAGCGTGGTCAGATAATACTCTTTGGACGCATTATTATTTTTAATCTTTGGAAGCCAGCCACGCATCTTTTGCAGATCAGCACACATGACACCCGTCCAACACAAATCAATTTCTCTCTCTGGAACGCTGGCGTCTTTTTCTTCAACAATTTTGGAAATGGTTTCGCCGCTGGAAATCATGCGCCCGTAACCAGTTGGGTTTTCAGCGCGCATTCCTAAAAATGATAACCCTGCATCGCCTTTATTAAAGGCCTTTAATAATTTTGTAAGTGTGCTTTTCCGTGTAAAGAGGCCCATCACCGTAAAGAATCAAAAGCGTTCCTGTTTTTGCTTTTAGATTTGCAAGGCCTGCTTTGACAGCATCGGCAGTACCGAGCTGTTTTTTCTGGATGGCTGTTTTATGAGGTTTTACAAATTGGCTAATTTCATCCTGTTTGGGGGAAACGACAACAGTAATGCAATTTGGTTTGAGGCTCTCGGCTGTTTTAATAACATGCCCCACCAACGGAAGGCCTGCAATTTCGTGCATAACTTTTGAGCGCGCAGATTTCATCCGCGTGCCTTGTCCTGCTGCCAGTATCAAAATGTGAAGATTATTCGCCATGCCCTAAACCTATGAGATGTAAGCTAAATACGTTGGCTTACTTTATCCCATGATTTTGAACATCAATCAAATGCATAAATAGAACGCCATATTGAGTATTAACTTTGACCTTCACAGGAACCGCAGGCAAGTCAGGTGAAATTTGACCAAGCCAGATAGCAGGAAGAGCCCCGCGTTGACGACCTTGTTCTTGAATGGAGAGCCATCCGCGTGGCTTTTCGTGCCACTTCCCACCCTTGGGTGTAATCTCGACATCACATTTCGCTGCCACACCGTCATACATATTATATTTAGATGATTTGAGTGTCGTTGTTCCTGTTGACGTAAAATTCAAACCAAAACGACGTTTACCATCAAAAATATCAGATGTGCCTTTACACTCACCAGTCGTAGCGGTTTGCATCATGGTGTTAAGGGTAGCGGTTAAAATATCAACTGTGTCTGTGGTTAGTTTCATGTCGATATCTTTGGGGCTTGTATCTTTACCGTCTTCGATAATTGTTAGGTCCTGAAACTGGCCTTGCTTGTTATAGGAATAGGTTTTTGTTTCTACCTCATCGCGCCATGTGGATTTGGCAACATGCTGAAGGGGATGCGCCTCACCGTTTTTTAGAAAGCCTTTTGTGCTGTACTGACCCTGCCAAGGCGCAACTGCACCCAAGAAACCCTTGGTATTTGCTGTGAGTGAGGTTTGGAATGTGTTTGGCTGAAGGTCTAAATTCAAACGCGCCTGAAGTGCATTAATACCACCTGCATAAACCTCATAAACAAGCGTTGTTTGCTTTGCAAGGGCATTGCTAGATGTGAAGACAATCAACAGAAAGCCCAATAAAGTCAGTGTAATCGAGAAATGTTTCATAACATTCATACGATTGTGACTTTCTAACCCTTCTATTGTCTTGGGAGGGAAATTATTTCTTACGGAAATTATCAAGAGAGACAACTTCGCCTGTCTTGTCTTCATCTTTTTTAGATGATTTTTTCTTCTTCTTGGATTTTGTTTCGCCATCATCGTCATCAGGAGGCAAGTCATCGCCTTCAATTTCTTCGCCTAATGGCTGGAACTGAAGAGCAAAGTTGACGGAAGGGTCTGCAAAAATACTAACTGCTGCCAAAGGAACAACCAGTTTTTCAGGTTGGTTATTAAATGACAATGTCACCCGCAAAAATTCATCGTCAATTGATAAGCCAGAGAATTGATATTGTAAGACAATGGTCATTTCGCCCGGGTATCTTTCTTTAAGATAATCAGGGATATCAACATCGGGATGCTCAGTCAGGAAAGTGATATAGAAATGATGATCACCAGGAAGACCATTCTCGACAACCTCCTGCACGGCATCGCGCACAACACCGCGAAGGGCGTTTTCTACCATTTTGTCATAGCGGAGTGTGTCGTCGTCAGTCATCATATCTCTTTAGTTTATAGGTTGTTCACCTAAGTATTGGCAAGTTCTCTTTTTAAGATTCGCCGTAAATCTCACCCATCATGCCGACCTCTCTCAAAAAATCCAGTGGCTTTTTCATGTAGGTCAGTGATTAGGTGTGGAAACATCACATAAAGCCACGTAAGAGGGAGGTATGCTAGATCATAAAAAAGCAGTTGCCGTTGTCTATGCCCTCATCGGGTTTTCGTCTTTTGGAATTGTAGATGCATCGTACAAGTGGCTTTCGGATTATGCTCCAAATGTTACGAACGCCTTTCTGGCCAGCATTGTCTCGCTCCTGATTGTTGTAGGATATGGCTTATTTTCCAAAAAAAGCCTAGTTTTTTGGACTTTACCAAAAAGAAATCTTCATATTCTCCGCGGTTTTTTGATTTCGCTTCAAATTCTCACAATTATATACGCCCTTTCCAAAATGCCGCTTGCTATGGTTTATACAATTTTATTTTGCGCACCTTTTATCACAGTAATATTGGCAAAATTAATATTTAAAGAAACTTTAAGTCTAAAATCAGCGCTCATAATTTTAGCAGGGTTTGGGGGAGTTTTTCTCGTTTTTCGCCCTGAATTATCAGATCTTAAAAATTTAAGCTTACTTAGCGCAGCTCTGGGAGCCTTGATGATATCTCTGGTAAACATAACATCGCGCGCTATCGGAGATCATAGAGACAATGCTTATGCTTATGCTTTTTATACCATGCTAACTGTCAGTATCGTTGCTGGGATATTTCACTTCTTTATGGGGGAAATGCCACCACCTTCAACAATTCCAGCATACTCCATTCTTGTTTGTACTGGGTTGGTAGGGACTATTGCTGTTGCACTTGCCTTTTCGAAGGCGCCCGCTGTTTTGATTGCGCCATTCCAGTATACTCAAATTATTTGGGGGATAGGTTTGGGTTGGCTCGTGTTTGGTGACAAACCAGACATTTATGCAATTATTGGAATTTCAATTATTATCGCCAGCGGAATTGCTCTTTTGTGGGAGAAAAACAGAGATAAGGCGTAAATCATAACCCTACCCGCGAAAAACTCTGGAAAGACATGAGTTTCAACTATTTTCCTCTAGCATTTAGCTCTGTGAGTTGTCTATGATGGCGTTATGGATAAACAGGTAACCATCAGGCCTACAAATCAGAATTTCGAGGAAGATCCTCCGAAAGATAAAACAGCTCACATGAATGAAGCTGACCAACTCCTCTTGAATCTCGACGGTTACGAGGGTCCGTTGGAAGTGTTACTTGAACTCGCGCGCAATCAAAAAGTCGACCTCATGCATATTTCCATTTTGCAGTTGGTTCGCCAGTACCTTGCATTTATGGAGCGCGCCAAAGAATTGCGCCTTGAGCTCGCTGCTAATTATCTAGTGATGGCGGCATGGTTAGCTTACCTGAAATCACGGCTTCTGCTTCCCCAAGAACAAGATGATGAAGAAGAGCTTAGTGGTGAGCAAATGGCGGAAGCCTTACAATTCCAACTTCGCCGTTTAGAAGCGATGCAAGATGCGGGTGATAAATTAATGGAACGTCCGCGCCTTGGTCAAAACATCTTTGCGCGTGGCATGACCGAATCTATTCGTACAAAAACAAATTCAATTTATAAGGTTGGTATTTTTGACTTGATGCAAGCTTATGGCGCAATTGACCGCCGTAAAAATTACAGCCAGTACAAGCTGGAAGAATTTGCGCTCATGTCAAATGATGAAGCGGTCGAGCGCATGAGTAAGATGCTGGGTAATCTACCTCGTAAGGGTAAGTTCAGTGTTTGGACAACGCTGGAATCATTTATGCCAGAGAGCATCAAAGACATTCTCTATGCGCGTTCTTCTATGGCTTCGCTTTTCACAGCAAGTTTGGAAATGACCAAACAGGGTAAAACAGAAATTCGCCAAGACGGTCTTTTTCGCCCTATATATTTAAGGGCGAAAAAAGAGGAGCAAGTTGCGCATGGATAAGAAAACTCAAACTCGCCTCGTTGAGGCTTTGCTATTTGCGTCTGACAAGCCACTCACTTCATCGGACATTTACTCACGTCTCCCCGAAGATGCGGATTTGTCCGCCATTCTGCAAGAGCTTGAAAAAACCTATGAAGAGCGCGGGGTTAATTTAGTCCAAGTTGGAAATGCTTATGCATTTCGAACTGCACAAGATTTGGCAAATAACCTTGTCTTGGAAAAAGAGGAAGAGCGAAAACTTTCTCGTGCGGCGCTGGAGACATTATCTATTATTGCCTATCACCAACCTGTGACACGTGCAGAAATTGAAAATATCAGAGGCGTGGCAACCAGTAGAGGAACGTTGGATATTTTGCTTGAGCAGGGCTGGATAAAGCCGGGTCGCAGACGTGAAACACCAGGACGTCCAGTGACATGGGTCAGCACAAATGATTTTCTTGATCATTTCCAGCTCGAGACATTGACAGATTTACCGGGTCTTGATGAGTTGAAGGCATCAGGTCTTCTGGATCGTCGCCCCGCTATTGAAACAATCCCTGAAACATCTGAGCTCTTTGAAAGTGATGAAGAGAGTGATACACATGAAGATGAGTTACTAGAAGAAGAGGTCTAAAACATGTCTCCAAGTATTTGGCAAATTCTAATCGTTGTTGCACTTGTTATGCTTTTATTCGGTGCGGGTCGTCTCCCACGTATGATGGGTGACTTGGCCGAAGGTATCAAAAGCTTCAAAAAAGGTATGAGTGACGATGACGACACAAAAAAGCCTGTGAAGAAAAAATCCTCAAAGACCAAGTAGAAACCAATGCTTGATGTCAGCTGGACAGAAATTCTTTTTATCCTAATTATTGGCGTGATGGTCATCGGACCAAAACAATTGCCAGCCCTTATGTATGGGTTGGGCAAAATTGTTCGCCGTTTTCAATATATGAAATTTGCCGTCTCAAACCAATTTGATGATTTCATGCAGCAACAGGAATTGAAAGAAACACCATCTTTACGGATGCCTTCAAACGAAGAAGATACAATTGAAAGTGAAGACGAAGTCGAAGCGGAATTGTCTTTCCTTAAAAACCTCAATGAAACACAGGAAAAGGACAAATAGTCATGCCTTTGAATGTGTCACTTCCAAAAGATAGAGAAGAAGGAACAGAGCCCAAACCATTTGTTGAGCATTTGTTGGAACTGCGCGCGCGGTTACTTTGGGCTTTTGCCGCCATGATTATCGGCATGGCAATTTCTTACCTTTATAAAGAGCAAATTTATGGATTTTTGGTGGCACCACTTGCAAATGCAATGCAACCTAATGGCACAGGTCGTTTAATTTATACAGGACTGACCGAAGCTTTTTTTACCTATTTGAAAGTTGCATTTTTTGCAGGACTTTTCGTGACTTTTCCAGTTATTGCCATTCAGATTTGGCGGTTTATTGCTCCTGGGCTTTATAAGAAAGAACGATATGCTTTCCTACCGTTTTTGATTGCAACACCTATCCTTTTCTTCTGTGGTGGGGCGGTTGTTTATTATGGTGTACTGCCTTTGGCACTTCCGTTCTTCCTGAGTTTTCAGACAGGCGCTAGCGAAACAGTTCTTCCTATTCAGCTTGAAGCGCGCGTCTCGGAATATCTTGATTTGGTCATGGTTCTGATTTTTGCCTTTGGTTTGTGTTTCCAGCTTCCCGTTTTAATTACATTGTTGGGCCGCGCTGGGCTGGTAACAGCAGAATCTCTTGCTAAGAAACGACGCTATGTGATTATTTTTGCATTTTTACTCGCAGCATTTTTAACTCCACCCGACATCATTTCACAAGTCTGTCTAGCGATACCCATTCTCTTTCTTTATGAAATCTCAATTTTGTTAGTACGGCATACTGGGCGCAAAGGCTAGGTGATGAGTTTAAAAGCTCCCCTTCCAGATTGGGCAAAAAAGGGGTTTCAAAAACATGGTTTTGATCCTGATGAAGATCAGTGTAATGCCGTTTTCCAACTGGACAGATTATTTCCTTCATTAGGAAACGCTCAAAAAAGTAAATGGCGATTTGGTAAAAACCGTGATGAATCCAACATTCAGGGTGTCTATATCTTTGGGCCTGTGGGACGGGGAAAAACCTTTGTCATGGATTTGTTTTGCGAAGAGGTAGAGGTCGATAAGCGCCGCGTTCATTTCCACGAATTCATGATTGAAGTGCATGATTATCTGCATAAACATCGCCAATCCAAGAAAAGCGATGAAGGTGCTGACCAAGCCCTTTTGGATTTTGCCAAAGATATTTCAAAAAGCATAAATCTTCTGTGTTTTGATGAATTTCACGTTACCAATGTCGCAGATGCAATGCTGTTGTCGCGTTTATTTACTGCATTATTTGAGGCTAAAATCATACTTGTCATGACAAGTAATTGGCCGCCCGATAGACTGTATGAAGGCGGATTGCAACGTACGCGCTTTCTGCCCTTTATTGATTTAATTAAGGAAAAAATGATTTCTGTAGAGGTTGCTGGTCATACGGACTACAGAAAACTATCGCTTGGTGAATTTCCTAAATTCTTCAATTTGGAAGATAAAGGTTCGGCTTCAAAAATTGATAAGCTGTTTGAAGCGCTTACAGGTGATACAAAAATTCAAAGTGAAGATGTAACGGTCAAAGGGCGCAAGCTAATCGTTGAGAAAACCGCCAAAGGTATCGCGCGATTTAATTTCTCCGAGTTGTTTGAAAAACCTTTAGGCGCAGAAGATTATTTGGTTTTGGCACACCACTATAATGTGTTTTTTGTAGAAAATATCCCACAACTTGATGACGAGATAAGGAATGAAACGAAACGTTTCATGTCATTTATTGATGTCATGTACGACCAGAAGCGTGCAGTTATTTTATCTGCTCAAACAGACCTTGAGTCTCTTTATCAAGGAGCTCAATATGAGTTTGAATTTGAGAGAACATTAAGCCGTCTCTTTGAAATGCAAACAGAAGACTATCTTGAAAGTTTGAGTGATATCGTCTGATGAAAAAGTTTTTGGAAAAACTGAAATCGAGGATATCTCCGACCTCATTAGAAGATGAAAAGACTATTGCTAAGAGTGGAAACACTTCTCAACGTTTGAAACTTGCTAAGAGCAAAACAACATCTCCAGAAATTCTCTATTATTTAGCAGAGCATGATGCAGAGATAAAAGTTCGCCAAGCTGTTGTTCGAAACAATGCTATTCCTATTCATGCTTCGGGCATTTTAGCGCGTGATGTTGATATTGGTGTGCGTGAATTATTGCTCGCGCGACTAACGAAGCTTCTCCCTGATATTTCACCAGAACGACAAATGAGTATTTATAAACATGTGTCTGAGGCGTTGGGTGTATTGGCATTGGATGAGGTTCTCAAGGTAAGGATTGCCTTGTCTGCTGCGCTCAAAAATTACGCGCATACACCACCTAAGCTAGCTTCTCAGCTCGCGCGTGATGTTGAGAGACAAGTGTCCGAGCCAATATTGCGTTATAGTTTGGCGTTACC
>JBBKVR010000123.1:0-4112 GCA_037968575.1 Bdellovibrionales bacterium
CCTATTCTGCTTCATGCCATTACCAAGAAAGGTAAAGGCTATGCACCCGCCGAGAGTTCAGACGACAAGATGCACGGCGTTGCCAAATTTGATGTAGTGACTGGTACACAATTCAAATCAAAATCAACATTACCCTCCTATACAAAAGTCTTTGCACAAAGCCTGATTGAAGAGGCAAAGGCGGACGACAAAATTGTCGGAATTACCGCAGCCATGCCTGGTGGTACTGGGATGGATATGTTTGGTGCGGAATTTCCAGAGCGTATGTTCGATGTAGGCATTGCCGAGCAACATGCTGTGACCTTTGCCGCTGGTATGGCAACTGAGGGCTATAAACCTTTCTGTGCTATTTATTCAACATTCCTGCAACGCGCTTATGATCAAGTTGTCCATGATGTCGCTATTCAAAACTTACCCGTTAAATTTGCACTAGATCGCGCAGGACTTGTTGGTGCAGACGGCCAAACTCACGCAGGTGCATTTGATGTGGCGTATCTGTGTTGCCTTCCTAACTTTGTTGTTATGGCAGCCAGCGATGAAGCTGAATTGAAGCACATGGTGCATACAGCTGCGAAGTATGATGATGGCCCTATCGCTTTTCGTTTCCCAAGAGGAACAGGAACAGGCGTAGATATTCCCAAAAAGGCCAAGAAACTCGAAATTGGTAAAGGACGTATTGTCCGCAAAGGCAAGAAAATTGCAATTTTGAGCTTTGGGGCACGTTTAGAAGAAGCCTTAAAAGCAGCAGAAAATACCAATGCTACGGTTGCTGATGCACGCTTTGCTAAACCATTAGATACAAAACTGATTGATGAGTTGGTAAAATCACATGACGCATTGATAACAATCGAAGAAGGCGCACAAGGTGGTTTTGGTGCGCATGTTCTGGCTTATCTCGCCAATTCAGGCGCACTAGATAAAGGTCTTAAAGTTCGCTCTATGACCCTGCCAGACACTTTTCAAGACCAAGATAATCCCGATACACAATACTCTGAAGCTGGTCTAAGTGCTTATAATATTGAGAAAATCATTAGCTATTTGTCATAATTATAATTTATTGCTATTATATGTGCATTGAATAATTTGGAGAGTAAAAATGACAAATGATAAGAAATTACTAGGAACTCGTGACAACTCTCTGCCTGAGTTGCCTAAACTTCCAGCAAAGCTTCCAGATACTTTGCATGTATCTCCCTTATTTATAGAGCCATCTCTAGGAGTTGAATCTGAGGTTACGTGTGATGGTGAACCCACGCCGCCAGATTTAACTTCGCCTGGTGATTTGAATTCTCAATACGACCCATTTTCTATGAAATAAATGTATTTCAGTTATAATCAAATTAGTAGCTCAGAGAACAAAAATGGCATCTGAACCACATATTAGTGAACAGAAGGTAGCACCATTTTTCTTTACACCTTTAATATCATTTGGTGACGGAGTTGCATATTCTGAAAGAGTAGTGACGAAGCCAGAAGATCCTAGCGTATAGAGTGAGAATCCATTAGTACCCGGTGTTCACTGCCTTGGATTAATCCCATTGAGACTTTTAGGTCGCTGAAAACTGTTTCCAGCTTCATCATAACCTGTTGAAGTTTTGCTTGTTGAGAGAGAAACTCCAGTAAGGCTTCGAGTGGGGCCTTTGGTTCAGGGTAATCAATCAAATGAATATTCTTGTACGTTGCCAATTCAAGATCTTTAGATATCACTTTAAGAACATCCATTAAACTACCTGTTTCATCAACCAACTCTATTGTTTTGGCTTGAGCACCTGTCCACACACGTCCCTTGGCAATTTTTTCAACTTGGGCAATATCCATGCTACGCCCTTCAGCAACACGGCCGATAAAGTTCTGATAGGTGATATCCAGCATAATATTAAACTGACGAGCTTGTTCGGCACTAAATGGCTGAGCAAATGACCACAATCCTGCATTATCGCCATATCGTACAGCTTCCCATTTCACATCTACATTCTTGAGCAATTCAGCAACAGAAACCTTACCTCCAACAACACCAATAGAACCCGTGAGTGTCGCAGGAAGTGCATAAATCTGGTCAGCATTTACAGCAGCCCAGTATCCACCCGATGCAGCCGTTGTTGACATGGAGACGTAAACTTTTTTACCTTTGGCTTTTGCGTAGACTATTCCGCGTCTTAGTAATTCCGCAGCAGATGGTGTTCCACCCGGGCTATCAACACGCACCAAGACAGCACGGATATTTTCATCGTCTCCTGCTTTATATAAAGCTTCAGCTTCTGGTGAGCCAGAGCGCAATGTTTCAGGATCAGATTTCAGAGGATCAAGATTTGACGCCAATGAAATTGTGCCCGTAATACGCACATAGGCAACATCAGTCTTATCTTTGGCGTGTTTTTCCGCTTTCTGCATTACTGAAATATAATCGCGCAATGTTATACGTTTGATATCACTACCGTAGGCAGATATGAGTTGTGTAATAAGCGTGTCACCATAATTGGTAACATCAACCAGCCCTTCTCTCTTTGCAACAGATGCTGTCAGGAGTGCCTTATCAATCAAGGATTTGACTTTGATAGGCGTTAGATTTCTATCCTTGGCTATATCGGCAACGATTTTATTCCCGATACTGCTGAGGACTGATAAAAGCATCGCTCTATTTTCAGGACTCATTTCTTCTTTTGTGAATGACTCAAAGGCAGTTTTATATTCCTTGCGTTGGAAGAATTGTGGCTCTATTCCAATCTTTTTCAGTAATGCTCCCAAATAAGGACTCTCAGCTGAAAGACCCGGCATAAATACAACACCAACGGGATGTAGCCAAATTTCATCAAAGGCAGAGGCAAAATAATACTCGCCCAAACCTCCTCCACCTGTTCCAAAATCAGGAGCTATAATGTAGGTTTTTTTTCCAGCATCATGTATGGCTTTGATAGCTTGGCGTAATTCCTGAACATGGCTAATACCAATCGGCATACCGTGCAAAGAGACCACCATTGCCTTCACGCGAGTATCACTTGCAACATTATCTAAACGTATAAGCAATTCCTTCATATCAGGGCGTTTAATTGGAAACGGATCAAGAAGAGTTGGCTTTTCAGGCTCATCCGTGACTGGAAAATTCATGTTCAAATGGACAATCATTTCATTTGGTAATTTGGAAACGGTTTTATCTTTGCCAAAAGCAACAAACAGAAAAGCTCCAACAATCATTAGAAGTAAGAGAGCGCCAACACTAAAGCATACCCCTTTTACAAGCCCCCAAAGAACAGCGGCACTTGAACCCAACAGGCTTTTCTTTTCTGTTTTTTGCTTTTTAGGTGGTTTGCGAAAAAGCTGTTTGTTGTGCTTATGTATCATGGCGTGAACTTACGTTGCGTAAGTTGCCTTTTCAAGTTCCTGTATCTCGACCGTAATCTGACAATTCAAATCTTCGAGCAAGTGACTGCTAATGACCTTATGGAGGCTATCTGCGATATCATGTCGTAACGCTACATCGCGCCCTTCCATCAACTTCACAGTCAAATGCACCATCTGGTTTGTATCGTCATAGTCACCAACAATATAAGTATCAACTTTGTAAGCGCGGGATTTGATACGGTGTAAATCAATCGTTGGTACATCACTCATTGTTTCGTGCAAACGTTGCAAGACAACCGGTACATCCATGTGGTCAGAAAGATTTTCAGAATATTCCAGAATAAGGTGGGGCATTATTTTTTCTCCAAAATTACTTTTTCTTTTTGCGTTGAAAGTGTTCCTTGCTCGACAATGGCAACCGTTAGACGACTAATGCAGACTAACTTACCCGTAGCATCTTCGGTAATTTCTGTTTGCCAAACTTGTGTTCTACGTCCCACATGAAACGGTTTACACACACCTGTTACTGTGCCTTTTGTCACGGCACGTAAGTGATTGGCATTAATTTCAATACCAACAGCGCGGTATTTATCAGGGTCAATCGTCATCCATGCGGCAACACTTCCAAGTGTCTCTGACAATACACATGATGCGCCCCCATGCAAAATACCAAAGGGTTGTGTTGTACGCTCATCTACAGGAAGAGAGCCTGAGAGAAAATCATCGCCGATATCAGTAAATTCAAAACCAATATGCGTTCCCATATTGGCATT
>JBBKVR010000124.1:0-5498 GCA_037968575.1 Bdellovibrionales bacterium
CAATGGTTTTTTCTATTTGGTTGAGAAAGAAACAAATTGTAATTCCAGCGAGCATAAGAAACGCAAAAGCATTTCTGTTGCCCAGAAAACCAGAGAACTCTTCGTAACCAGGATTATTAATCGGGTCAAAATAAAGATTAAGTTTTGTAAATAAAAACCACAAACTTCCCAGAATTATGATAACGGAGAAAAACCAGCAAAAACTTTTTAAAAATAATATTTTTTGATTGCCCCTTAGGTTTGTAAACACCCACCCAGCAAAATAAAAATGTGCCATTAATATGAGCCACCCGAGGCCTCTGTTAGCTATCGCCCAATGACTCACATTCCCCCAAATATGAAGGGAGATAAACAGTCCGCAAACGATACTTACTGTCAGTATGAAAAAGATTAAGTGATTGTAGGGTGTAATCCAGTTTGGAAAATTTGATTTTTTTCTTAATAAGCTCGTAATTACAAAGATTCCAGCGATAGGTAATAAAGCGTCAGCTATATTTATGCGGAGGCCCATGTAGTTATCTGATGCGCGAAATAGGATTTGAATTTGCAAGCCAATGCCGAATGCAACCAAAAGGGCGGATAGAAATATATCTTTATAGCTGTTGTGTTTAAGTAGCATTTACGTCTGAAGATATGTTCTTATTTTTCTGAGATGCGCTAAGCCATGCAGGAATTCCAACAAGCCCAGCGGCTAAAAGTCCACTTAAACCAATTTGAACAGAGATTAAAAAGGCCTGTTCGAGACTTACACCTAGCAGTCCAAGTCCATATATAAATGCTCCCTCACGTACGCCCCAACCCCCTATACTGATAGGTAAGCTTGCTATGAGAGCAATCATGGGGAGAACACTTAGAAGAGCAAGAAGGCTTACCTCTGCTCCTGCTGCAATAGAGATTACAAATATAGCTAAAAAATATATAAATTGGGCAATAAGGCTTGTCCCAATAATCACTGTAAAGGTAATTGGCTGAGTGAATATTGAGCGCATATATTTAAATGTTGTTGCCACGCGCCTATGGGACTGAAGAAATTTTTTCGCTTTGGTTTTTGACAACAATAAAAGGCACAAAGTAACAGAAAGTATGCCAATGAAAAAAGCCCCGGCAATAATCAAGAATTCTGCTCCCAAATGCCTACCGGCGAAAGGCATGAATAATGCAGCTAAAATCAGCAAAGCTAATAGAGTCATAAAGCGGTCAATAAGGCTTGCCCCAAGAGCAAAAAGCAAAGACACACCCTGTTGAACGCTTAAGAATACTTTTACTGCAAAACCGCTAATTGAAGTTAGAAACACAAAATTAGCAACCAGGCTAGCAAAGGTCACCTTCAAAGCCTCTTTGTAAGTTACACGACACCTGCCCGTGTTTATTATTAACCACCAGCGGACACTTAAAACTAGAGTTTGGACGACCAATAGAGCAATGGTGCTAATCCATACTAATGGGGCAATATTTTTTAGAACGCTAAGTGCAATGTCCCAATCAATTTGTAATAAAATGAGAGAAATGATTGCAAGCGACAGTAGTGCTTTGAATATAAAAAGGTTGTTTTTTATCATGAGAGGTCTGCAGAGATTAAATTCTATTCTTACATTATTATAGGTGTTGTCTGAAGACTAACCTTTCTTTTCAGGTTTAATTTTCAAAGCTTCTTCGATTGTTTTCTCGCCAAAGAACTTTTTCTTTTTATCTTCTATTTTTCCAATTAATGCGCTCACGGATTCGGGGCAATTTGCTTTTTGAGGATTGGTGTCATCTTCGTGTCCGTATTGTTCCAACGCATCAAAAA
The DNA here is from genome assembly GCA_037968575.1 of Bdellovibrionales bacterium. Lineage (GTDB taxonomy): Bacteria > Pseudomonadota > Alphaproteobacteria > Micavibrionales > Micavibrionaceae > UBA2137. Next base: position 1,790 of record JBBKVR010000124.1, read on the forward strand.
CGCTTTGTAGGTTTGTGGTGTTATAAGATACTGCGGGGTGCCATGTTTGCGTGGCCTCTTCATTACTAAGAACAAGATTGCAGTTTTTAAGTGTTTCTAAAATTTTCTCAATGGCAATAACGGGCGCATTGAGTTTGTTCGCTAAGTCTTCTGTTGTGTATTCAGGTGCGCCTTGTTCGTGATGCGCGCAACCAATGTAGTAAATACAACCCAATCCATAGGCTTGGATGAGTTTAGGCGACAAAACGAAAGAACTTCTGACCTTACGAATAAATTTTGGATTTTGAACATAAAAGGCAATATTGCACCCGATAAGAACGACGAGCCAACCAACATACACCCAAATCATAAAGAGTATCAGTGTTGCGAACGCTGCGTAAATTGCGACATATCCAGTCGCACTTGCTACAAATAGCGCAAAAACAAATCCCATGACTTTCCAGATTAGCGCAGCAAACAAGCCGCCTATGAAAGCGGGATAGACATTAACTTTTGTGTTTGGAATTAGGATGTAGAGGAACATAAAACCGATTGTTAGAACTAACCAAGGGATAAGCCAGCCGATAAAAGGCACAAGCGGCGCAAGTAATATTGTATCTTCTAAGTTTTCAAAGGTTGGTGAATGTCTAACCATTGAGGTCGCGCTGGTTGAGAGAAAAATGGCCAAAGGCCCAACAAACAGAACGGTAAGGTAATCACTAATGCGGCGCGCCATAGAGCGTCCTTTACCAACCCGCCATATGGCATTAAATGCCCACTCAATTTTTTGCATGAGAGCAATAACCGAGTAAATCAGAAGCGCCAAACCAACAACACCTAGAACACCGACCTCTATGTTATCTACAAAAGATACAATCTTCTCTGTAATTTCTGCGCTTTGTTGACGACCTAATCCAGAGAGCAGTTGTTTGAGCATTGGCTCAATCTGATTGTGAATTCCCAAACCTTTTAAAACAGAGAAACTGAGGGCAATAAGGGGGACAAGCGTAATAAGTGTTGTGTAGACAAGGCTCATCGCGCGCAGTGAAAACTGACCATCTGTTGTATCGCGCGCCACCGCATAAAAGACTCTTAAAAACTGGTACCCTTTCCGAACAATAAATGGCTTGTCCGAAAGATTTGTGCCTAGAAATTTTTGAATTTGAGCAGAGAATTGCTGTTTGAGGTTTATCTTCATCGGGGAAGCCTATCCTGAAAAAGTGCTTATATCCAGAAATTTAGGGAGAAGAAGCCAATAGCGTCCTTCGGATTTCATGTGACCCGCCAGATATTCAGCACGATCCCCGTGCCCCCAAAACACATCGCCACGAATGGCGCCTTTAATGGCGCCTCCCGTGTCTTGGCCGACCATCAGATAGTTTAAATCGTCCTCACTTTCCATGGGTGATTTGATATCAACCCAAAAAGGCAGACCGTAGGGAAAGCGACCGCGATCAACGGCTAGGGAACGTTCAGGTGTTAGTACAACGTTTTCACCACCAACGGCGCCCTCAACTTTCTTTTCTTCAAAGAAAACGTAAGAGCGGTTTTCGTTCATAATATCCTGAGCTTGATCGGGATTATTTTTTAGCCAATCGCGAATGGATTGTAAGGAAACTTGCTCTTTTTGAAGTGCACCCATTTCAACCAAAGTTTTTCCAATAGCGGTATAGATATGACCGTTTTGTCCCGCATAGCCAACGCGAACAGCTTCACCTGTGTCCAGCTCAATAATACCTGAACCTTGAATTTCTAGAAAGAATGAATCAACTGCATCATCAACCCAGAACAGGACATTATCCTGTTCTGGTGGAAGTTTACTCGCAACAATTTCTGACCTGTCTTCATAGGGTTTTAGTTTTCCATCAATAACCCGACCCGCAATGCGCTGACCTTTAAGTTCTTCGCGGAAACTGCCTAAATCAACCATGACTAAGTCATCAGGGCGAGAGCGTAATTTCACGCCATATCTATCGCTTTGTGTGCGCGAACCTATAAGGGAGGCTTCATAGTATCCCGTGAACAGACCATTTGGATTGCCAAGCCCATCACGAACGGAAACTGGATTGAAGTTATTTTCAATCCATGATGCGAGGTTTTCTGGTATAGGCAATGAAGCACACAGAGTTTGCCATTGGGAAACAGTCCCCCATTTGGGATCACTTACGTAATTCGAAGTAGAGTCTTTTTTTGCAATGCGTTCACAGGTTTTTGTGAAGGCGTTTAAAAAATCCTGCGGATTAGCTTCAGGCCATGATGGCAAGTCAGCAAATGTTGCTGGTGTGAATAATGTTACTAAAGGATCTAATGTTGGTTTTTTATCGGGCATGTTCTGCATTATGCCACAGCTTGTTCCCGCAACTAGTCCAAAAAACATAAGGACATACAAGAAAAACTTACGAGGCATCAGGCACGGGTGTCTTATGAGGCTCGGGATCACCGTCTTTGGTTTCAAAAACCTGCCATGTCGGGTCTTTGGATTTTGTATCACGTCCAAATGTCCAAAGGTCGACCATCTCAGTAATACGATCAGGATCGCCACTGATGATCTTGCCTTTTTTATCTTTGATAACCGCTGTTTCCTCGGCGTAAATTCTGAATGTCACGAAAGCGACATTACCTTTAACCCCAGCATCAACAATATCTGTTTTTTGAACGGCATGAATTTCAGTATCAACGGTTTCCCCAGCTTTGTCTCGTGCATCAATCGCCTTAGAAAATGATTTGTAAACGGATGGCGCAAGAAGATCAGAGAGAGTGTCTTTATCACCTTCGGCAAATGCCTCAACAACAATCACAAAGGCGTCTTTAACTTTTTCAATGAAATCAGCAGGGTCAAAGCTTTTGTCTTTGCTCATGATTTTTTCGATACCATCGCGGGCATCGTCATTTTCAAAATCAAGCCCATCTAAGTTTCTGTGGGCGTTGTCATCAATGCGCATAGCGTGGCCCTCAATCGGGTTTTGGGTTGATTTTTTAGCTGTGGTGTTATTATCTTTCAAATAAGGATTTGGGCGTGAACGCTCATCGCCATGGCGTGACCCAAGAACGTTACGAAGCCACATCACTAAAACGGCTGCGACTATGATATAGATGAGAAGATCTGCAGGAATGCCACCCATAGTAATATTATCCTTTATTTTTATACTAAATCTTGCAATACCTTTACACCATAGACAGACAAAGGAAAAGAGATGACCAAAAAAGACACCAAAAAAGAAGCGCCAGAACAAGCCAAAAGCCTGAATATGCAGATTATGGCACAATATGTGCGCGATATTTCTTTTGAGAACCCGCTTGCACCACAATCTTTGCGTGCTGATGCGACTATTCCTAAAACCGACATCTCTTTTGGTTTGGATACACGCAAAATCGAAGATGAAAATATTAAGGATTTATTCGAGGTTGTTTTAAAAGTTACAGCCACAGCAAAGCGCGATGATAAAACCGTGTTTGTGTGTGAAGTAGAGCATGCAACATTGGTTTCCGTTGAAGCTATTCCCGATGAGAAGAAACACCCAATGTTGTTTATTGAGGTGCCAAGATTGGCATTCCCGTTTATCAGACGCCTGATTGCTGACCTCACACAAGAGGGCGGGTTCCCACCATTGCTTCTCAACCCAGTCGATTTTACAGCGCTTTATATGCAGAGAATGCAAGAAGAAGTAGATAAGAAATCAAACGGTAAAGACAAAAAAGCGTCTTAGTCTTTGTAACTTTGCCAAAGTGG
>JBBKVR010000125.1:0-5657 GCA_037968575.1 Bdellovibrionales bacterium
CTTTCTGATGAGCAAGCCGAGTACATCGGCGTAGAGACAGACGGCCCATTCAAGGGTGAAAATTACCGCTATTAAGGAAACAAATGACTGACCATTCAACAGATGTTGTCATTATAGGAGCAGGCCCGGTGGGCCTGTTTGCTGTTTTTGAATGTGGGATGTTAAATTTGAAGTGTCATGTGGTTGATGCCCTACCTGAAATTGGCGGACAGTGCACAGCACTTTATCCCGAGAAACCCATTTATGACATTCCTGGATGTCCAAGTGTTCTGGCTGGCGACCTTATTTCTTCACTAGAAAAGCAAGCTGAACCTTTCAAGCCAACCTATCATTTAGAACAAGCAGTTGAGACAGTTGAAGAGACTGATAATAATCGCTTTATAGTAACGACCTCGAAAGGTGTCAAAATTGATACCAGTGCAATTATTATAGCTGCAGGTGCAGGTGCATTTGGGCCAAACAGACCACCCATTGAAAACCTCTCTAATTACGAAAATGTCTGTGTTTTTTATGCCTGTCGCAACAAAGAACAATTCCGCGGTAAAAATATAGTGATTGCTGGTGGTGGTGATTCAGCACTTGATTGGGCAATTGCTCTATCTGATATAGCGGCATCAACTACTGTTGTTCATAGACGCGATAAATTCCGTGGAGCCCCCGACTCCGTTTTAAAAGTTAAATCCCTTGCTGAGAATGGAAAGATTAAGCTCGAAACGCCTTACCAATTAAAAGATGTGCATGGTGAAGGCAACACTCTTACTCATGTTAAAATTGCTGATTTTGACGGGAATTCCAAAACATTAGAAACCGATGCGCTCCTATGCTTCTTTGGTTTAGCCTCTTCACTAGGCTCACTGGAAAACTGGGGATTAGATATCAATCATAAACACATAAAAGTTGAGCCGTCGACATGCTTAACAAGTCGCGATGGAATATTCGCTGTGGGCGACATTGCTGATTACAATAAGAAGCTAAAGCTTATACTCACTGGTTTTGCAGAATGTGCTCAAGCCGCTCATGCTATATATGCAAGACTTCGTCCTGACACACCCCTCCATTTTGAATATTCAACAACTAAGGGTCTTCCAAGCTAGGCTCATCATGCATTGCCGTCATGGACGCTATGTTCTATGATGCCCCTCATGAAAGTTGTTATTTTCTTAAGTGCATTATTGCTTCTGACCTCACCCGCTCAAGCTCAGCTTTTGAGCCCCAATCCTTTGTGCTTTAACATCGCCAACAAGGCAGATTGGCACGTTACAGGGAGCATTGAGACTAAGCCTTATCAGGAACCTAGTGGCGAAACTCTACATCATCGTTCGAACTTTAGACTTGCGCCCAATGAGGAAACAGGCGCGTGTACTACAGGACCGTTTTATAATGGCTACAGAGTTCTTCTCACGCTTCGTACCCTTATTCCCATTTTTGAGTGCTACGCAGCAGCCCAAGGTGAAATTATTATCACAGGCACAAAAAATGCTGATGGCAGCACAACTACAAAAGCTGAATGCAAATAAGACAACCCCTTAAAACAAAAAAGCAGTGAAAGCACACCTCGTGTGTGTTACATAGGAATTTCATAAAATTTTTGGAGCAACCATGAGCAATACAAACGCACAAAGTCAGTCGGACATGATCACCATCACTTTTCCAGATGGTAATACGCGCGAGTATGCAAACGGTACAAATGGCTTTGAGATTGCAGAATCTATTTCCAAGTCTTTGGCAAAAGCATCTGTTGTCGTCAAAGTTGATGGTGAAATGTATGACCTCAAACGCCCCATTGAAAAAGACTCCAAGCTAGAAATCGTGAAACGTGATGATGATGACGCCCTAGAACTTATCCGTCACGATACTGCCCACATTCTAGCCGAGGCTACTCAAGAATTATTTCCAGGCACACAAGTGACAATCGGCCCAAATATTGAGAATGGCTTTTATTACGACTTTGCGCGTGACGAACCTTTCTCAACTGATGATTTGGCAAAAATTGAAAAGAAAATGCACGACATTGTTGATGCAGGCCAAGCGTTTGAGCGTGAAGAGTGGGATAGAAACGATGCCATCAAATATTTCAAATCTATAGGTGAGGAATATAAGGCTGAATTGATTTCTGACCTTCCAGAAAATGAGACAATCACAATTTACAGACAAGGTGAATGGCTGGATTTATGTCGTGGGCCTCACATGGTCAACACAAAACAGATTGGCCATGCCTTTAAGTTGATGAAGGTTGCGGGTGCTTATTGGCGTGGAGACTCCAATAATGCCATGCTCACACGCATATATGGCACAGCTTGGCGTACTGAGAAGGAACTTGAAGCTTATCTCACTATGCTTGAGGAGGCTGAAAAACGTGACCACCGAAAATTAGGGCGCGAACTAGAACTTTTCCATTTTCAAGAAGAAGCACAAGGTTCTGTTTTCTGGCACCCCAATGGCTTTACAATCTACAATCAACTTGAAGGCTATATCCGTCGTCGTATTGAAGCTGATGGCTACGCGGAAGTGAAAACACCCCAATTGATGAACTCAAAATTCTGGGAGGCGTCTGGTCACTGGTCAAAGTTCCGCGAGAATATGTTTGTGGTTCCTGATGTTGTTCCAAATACAGATGAAGACGGCCCTGTTTTTAAAGAAGAGCCTAAGGATTTCATGGCAATTAAGCCGATGAATTGCCCCGCCCACATCCAGATTTTTAAGCAAGGAATTAAATCATACCGTGATCTGCCGTTACGCTTTGCAGAACAAGGGTGCTGTCACAGAAATGAAGCAACAGGCGCACTACATGGATTGATGCGCGTTCGTCAGATGACACAAGATGATGGGCATATTTTTTGCCGAGAAGATCAAATAAAAGACGAAGTGAAGCGCTTTATTGCTCTCTTTAAAGCTGTCTATGCTGATTTTGGATTTGAAGAAATTAAAATTTATCTCGCGACTCGCCCTGAACTACGCACTGGCTCTGATGAAACATGGGACAAGGCTGAAAAGGCTCTTGCTGATGGCCTTGAAGATTTAAGCATTGAGTTTGAATACGCAGAAGGTGAGGGAGCTTTTTACGGTCCCAAGTACGAATTCCACCTCAAGGACGCCATTGGACGCTCATGGCAATGCGGAACATTCCAGTTAGACTTCAATATGCCAGAACGCTTAGAAGCCACCTATGTTGGTGAAGATGGGCAGAAATACACGCCCGTAATGATTCACCGTGCTGTTTTTGGGTCTTATGAGCGCTTTATTGGTATTTTGATTGAAAATACAGGCGGTAAAATGCCTGTGTGGCTTGCACCTACACAATGTGTAATTGCACCCATTACTGATGACGTCAAAGACTATGCAGAAGAAGTTCTACGTGAGTTAAAAGCTAAAGGTCTTCGCGCCGAGATTGATACACGTAACGAGAAAATCAACTTCAAGATACGTGAGCACTCTCTGCAGAAAGTCCCCTATATCTTTGTTGTTGGTAAGCGTGAGGCTGAAGAAAAGACTGTGGCTATCAGAACTCTTGGCGGAAAAGATCAAGAGATCAAGCCTACCGATGAGGCGATTGCCAACTTAGTGGAGCTGGCAAACCCACCCTTCTAGTTCAATTGTTTTTTTCTAGACAACAAAAAAGGGCGCTCGAAAGCGCCCTTCTTAATATTCTTTAGCTTCTATTGATTAGAAGTTGATTTGTGTACCCAATAGTACGTTTGTACCATCAACATCAGCAGCACCAACTTCAGCATCGATATAGCTCACAGAACCACGGAAGCTCATACCAGGACCGTATGTGTAAACAACACCACCTGTGTAACGATCTGTGTCAGTGTCAATACCACCAGCATCATTATCGTTATTCAGGTAAGACGCACCCAATTTGAATGGTCCAGTTGTGTAATCAGCACCGATAACATATGTGTCGTTGTTATCGTTTGTGTCTGCACCGTTGTTGTTTTCAGTGTAAACAGCACCAAGGCCGAATGCACCAATATCAAGGTCTAAACCAACGTTCCACTCTTCGAAGTCATCTTGACCAGCAGTTTCGTTTTCAGCTTGAACGTTTGTGTATCCACCACCGGCGATAAAGCCGACATTGTTGAAGATACCTTCATAACGACCAGCAACTTCATAAGCATCACCATACTGACCAGCTTGGTCATCTAGAGTGTTGCCCAAAGTACTTGATACGAATGCACCAGGTGCTGCACCAGCGTTAGCAAGAACGTTTTTCGTGTCAGGTGTATATGACGCACCAGCTTGGAAACCAGAGAAGACAGGAGTCAAGTAAGTCAGCTTGTTAGCATCGTTAGTCAAGTCGTTGTCATAGTCTAGTGTACCTTCTGTAAAGGCAGCAAGACCAGCAGCAGCTGGGTTGAAGCCAGATACGAATTGACGGATACCATCAACGTTTGAGTCAGCTGAAGGAGCTGCAACTTGTAGCAAGTACGCTGCACCATCTTCGTCACCAGCATTGATACGACCCCATGTACCTGAGAAGTAGGCATATGATTCGTCAATCGCTGCAGCATCACCAGCATCAACTTCTGCTTCGATGTGAGCACCAACTGTTAGACCATTGTCTAGAGTTGTTTCACCTTGTAGGTGAACTTCAGTTTCTTGTAGCCAGTCAACTGAACGAACTTCTGTACCAGGAGTTTCGTCTTGGTCAACATATGATGCATAACCTTTATAGTGACCACCGATGTCTAGATTTAAAGCAGAATCATCCTGCGCAAGCGCTGGTGATGCTACTGCAAGACCTAAAATCGCGGCACTGCTAAGTAGTAATTTTTTCATGGTTAAATCCTTTTCTACGCAATAATTAAATAAACCATTTGATTGATTATGGCCGACAACCGGCCGATTAAATGCGCCCCTCTATTACAGATAAGCACGTTCACATCATTGCTCATATCAGGAGAAAAACAAGGTAAAGGAAGTAAATATGGGATTTTTACGAAACGGCGTTGCATTTATGCCACAATCACTCGGACGCTTTGAATGCGCTTGTCTCGCACTATATGCCATGCTACATCAAAACAGAAATAAAAATTTTCAGAGGTACATACAATGCGTTATTCTATAACAATTCTAATCTTTTCAGCTCTAGTCTTAAGTGCTTGTAGCGATAAAATTCAGAGTGAGGCCAAATACCCAACAGGCATTGATCGCTCTGACGTGGGCACGAATGATATTTATGCAGATTCTCCAAGTATTTTCGGTCAGGGCGGGATTATGGGTGAGCGCAAAGAATCCAATAACGACACGATTACGGTTAATAGTTACCTTTGGCGTGCAGCCCTAGACACTATTTCTTTTATGCCTATCGAATCTGCCGACCCGTTTGGGGGAACAATTCTAACTGGGTGGTATAGCGCACCTGAGACTCCTAATGAGCAAATTAAAACAAATGTTCTTGTCTTGGGTAAACAACTTAAAGCCACAGGTATTAAGGTTAATGTCTTTAAACAGGTTCGCAGTGGTGGCCGTTGGGTAGATGCTCAGGTTGATCCTTCAACAGGACGTAAGCTTGAAGATGCCATTCTAACGCGCGCGCGCCAATACCGTATCCAAGACGACGAATAGAATTCAAAAATGACGCGCTATAATATCCAAGAAACAGAAGCCAAGTGGCGGAAAGTCTGGGATGACAAGGGTTCTTTTGTCGCTCA
>JBBKVR010000126.1:0-6256 GCA_037968575.1 Bdellovibrionales bacterium
GCGCGCATTATTGCTATGTTTCAACCTCATGGGTTTACGCCCTTGCGTTTAATGGGCGAAGAAATTTTGGAATCCTTTAAAACGTATTTTACCAAAGACGATATTTTGATTATGCCTGAAGTCTATTATGCAGGTGGTACGGTTAATCGCTCAGTGACTGCAAAGGATATAATCGAGAAAGCCAAGGCAATGAATATAAATGCGCACTGGTTTGAAAAGCGTGATGAAATCATTCCATTTATTCTTGAAGAAGCCAAATCAGGTGACAAAGTTATGATTATGGGTGCACGTGACGACACGCTTTCAGATTTTGCCCAAGAAATAGTAGATAGACTTTAGCCAAACCTTTGTTGAAGGTAAGAAATAACCGCCCAAAGCCCAGTTTCTGCACCACCCTTTGGACGACCAGGTCTACCTGAAGGCTCCCAAGCAAAAATATCAAAATGCATCCAGTTTGTTTTCTCTCCAACAAATTGCTGAAGGAAAAGAGCGCTGTAAATCAAATCGCCCGGAGGTGATGCACTGTTTACCAAATCGGCAATGTCGCTCTCGATAATCTTTTTGTAGGGTTGATAAAGAGGCATTCTCCACATCGGATCTTGAACTTCGAAAGAGAGTTTTTGTATTTTTTCTGCTTCCTTATCGTCCGTTGAAAAGAACGGAGGCACAACTTGTCCCAAAGCGGCGCGCGCAGAACCCGTTAAGGTCGCAAAATCCATAATGAGGTCAGGGTTGGTTTCACTCGCATAAGTGAGGGCATCAGCCAATATTAAGCGCCCCTCTGCATCTGTATTGGTGTTTTCAACAGTTATACCTTTACGGCTTTTTGTAATATCACCCGGACGGAATGCATTTCCTGCTATGGCATTTTCAACAGCTGGAATAAGAAGTTTCAATTGTACGGGCAGTTTTAATGCCATAACAATATAGGCAATTGCGAGGGCATGGGCAGAGCCCGCCATATCTTTTTTCATGAGAGCCATATATTGACCAGGCTTCATGTTCAGTCCGCCGCTATCAAATGAAACGCCTTTACCAACTAGCGTTAGTTTTGGGTCGGTTTTCTTCCCCCAATTTAACTCAACCAAACGTGGAGGAATAGTTGCAGCCTTCCCAACCATATGAACAAGAGGAAAACCTTTTTCGAGGGCTTGCCCTTTAACTGTTTTCATTGTGGCTTTGAATTTTGTTGCGACTTTCTTGACTGTGTTTTCAATTTCATCAGGCGTCATATCATTGGCGGGCATATTCACCATATTACGAAGCAGAGAAAGTGCTTCATATGATGCCATCAAACGCTTTTCATCCATGTCTTTTGGAAGTAACAACTTTGGTGTAACAGGTGGTTTAATATCTTTATACGCATCAAATTTATATTGAGATAATGCCCATGAAAGGTAGAGACGCTCTTTTTCTTGCGCGCTGACGCCCTTAATAGATAAAGACACAGTCATTTTTTTAAGTTCGGTTTCACTGATCAAACCATTTAATTTCCCAGCAACATGGCTGAGAGCATAAATATCAATGTCTTCGCTAATCCCAGTGTAAATTTTAACTAAAGAGCTGTTGGTGTTAGTGAGGACGGACACTTCACCTTTTTTACCTGAAAAACCTTGGGACTTAAGTCCCTTAAGATCGGCATCGCCAATTTTTTTGAATTGGTCAGATGTTACAACAATCAAAGGAATTGATTTTCCTGATTTTGCGTATGGAGTTTTTAGGGTTTGAAGTGGTGAAATGGTCATTTAAAATTTCTTTCTTACAATCTGTACTTTGAATAAGAGTATAAGTTTTTTACTTGAGACAAAAGTCTCTATCTCAACCTTTCAACGACTTTCGCTGTTGCATGAAAATCTTTTCCATGTTTTCGTAAAATCTGAAACATAAATATAGGAAAACAGCGCGATGACTAACGTAGCAAAGAAGAATGAGACACAATCTTGGTCTCCCTCGAGTTGGCGCAATTTTCCAATTACCCAAGTTCCTAAATATCAATCGCAAGATGATCTTGAGAGAGTACGACTACAACTTTCCAAAAACCCCCCACTGGTAGGGTCTTCCGAGGTCAGAATGCTGAGACGTAAACTTGCTGAAATCAGTGAAGGTAAGGGCTTCCTCTTTCAGGGTGGAGATTGTGCAGAGAATTTCCATGCCGATGTAGATGAAATCCGTGATTTATTGCGTTTGTTTATTCAAAGCACAGTTATTCTTATTTTTGCAGGGAAGCAGAATGTCACCAAGATTGGACGCATAGCCGGACAATTTGCCAAGCCACGTTCCAGTGATACGGAAACACGCGATGGTGTGACATTGCCAAGTTACCGTGGTGACATTATTAATGCAGAGGAATTCACGAGTGAAGCAAGACAGCCGGACCCAGACCGTATGCTTCGTGCCTATAACCGTTCGGCTGCAAAATTAAATTATATGCGTCACCTAACAACGGGTGGCTATGTGAATTTAAGAAATGCAGAAAATTTGCTTTTGGATTTTGTAAAAAATTCAGCGGTAACAAAAGAATATGAAGACCTTGCCAAGAAAATTTCCGAAGCGGCCTCGTTTATTTATGCCATGTCGGATAATCCAGATATGCATGACTTTCAATCAACACAAATTTTCACAAGTCATGAAGCACTACTTCTTGAATATGAAGAACCTCTTACGCGAACTGACCCTTTAACAAATGTATCTTATGATTTATCGGCTCATTTCTTATGGGTAGGGGATAGGACGCGCGATCCTGATGGAGCGCACGTTGAGTTCTTAAGTGGTGTCCAAAACCCAATCGCCTTTAAATGTGGACCAAGCTTAACTCCTGATGATTTCAAAAGATTGGTTGCCAAGTTAAACCCAAATAATGAAGCGGGGCGTTTAACACTTATTTCTCGCCAAGGTGCTGGAAATGTAGAGAAGAATCTCACACCGTTTATTCGTATAGTGAAAGAGGAGGGATATAAGGTTGTATGGTGCTGTGACCCGATGCACGGCAATATTGAAAAGTCGGAAAGCGGCTATAAAACACGCCGTGTTGAGAATATTCTTGCAGAAATCAAAGAGTTTTTTGCGGTATGTCAGGCAGAAGACGTATATCCAGGCGGCGTTCACCTTGAAATGACAGGATTAAATGTCACTGAATGTATTGGTGGTTTTTCCGATGTTTCCGATACTAGTTTGGGAGAAAATTATAGCACGCTGTGCGATCCACGCCTGAATGCTGCGCAAGCTATGCAAGTCGCCTTTGAAGTCTCAAAGCTTATTGCTAAGGATGTGTGAGGTAAGAACTTTCCTAACATCTTCTTCGGAAATATCTTTAGCAATAAAAGCACTGCCTATACCTTTTGGTAAGATAAAGGTCAGCTTTCCGTTTTCGGCCTTTTTGTCCTTATAGAGGGACGCGATAAAGTCATCAATGTTGATGGCTAAATCACAATCATGAATATGTGTAGGTAAACCAACTTGCTTGAAATGAGCTAAGACTTTTTCAAAGTCGCCATTATCTGTATGCCCAAGATTTACGCTGAGTTGATAAGCTAGACAAGTCCCAACTGCTACTGCTAATCCATGCAAAACTTTGTAGTTGCTGGCAGATTCAATGGCGTGACCAAATGTGTGTCCTAAGTTGAGTAATGCGCGTTGTCCTGTTTCAAATTCATCCGCACTGACTATATCTGCCTTATGCTGACAACTTGTGGCGATCGCATAGATCAACGCATCTTCATCATTATCCAGTAACTTAGTGGCATTCTCCTCTAGCCATTCAAAAAATTGGGCATCACGAATAAGTGCGTATTTCACAACCTCAGCATAACCAGACAGTAATTCTTGCTCTGGTAGTGTTGTGAGTGTGTTTGGATCAATGAGAACCAATTTTGGCTGATGAAATGCACCAATCAGGTTTTTGCCAACAGATGAATTAATACCAGTTTTTCCACCAACAGAACTATCGGTTTGGGAGAGAAGGGTGGTCGGAATTTGAATAAATGACAATCCGCGCAAGAGACTTGCCGCTAGAAATCCCGTTAAATCTCCAACAACACCACCACCTACAGCAATCAGAGTTGTTTTGCGATCTATGCCCTGTTGTAAGATTTGTTCGGAGAGTTTTTGAAAGGTTTCAAATGACTTACTCTGCTCACCAGCAGGAACAGAATAAATTTTACAATCTAAACTTGTCGCGAGCCTTTCAGCGTAAAGGGGGGCAACATTCTCATCTGTAATGATAATCTTTTGCCCCTCACATATTTCTTCAATATATAAAGTTATATCATTCAATAAATTTGATGAAATATGAATGGGGTAGCTGTTTGCACCCAGACTAATTGAAACTGTTTTCATGAGTTAACAGGTAACGCGAAAAACCTTAAGCCGCAAGCTTCAGTTCTACTGGTTCTAAATGCCCAGCCGTTGGCATTCCTGAAGAGGTGAACGCTTCTCCCAATAATCCATAATTACGAGAGCTGTATGGTTGTCTGTTTTCGATGGGTTCAGCTAAACGGTCTGCAATAATATGATTTACACGGTGACTGATGCCCATTCCAAGATGGCTAATCGGAGAAATATTGATGTTTTCGTGGTTAGGGGACTCTAAATTTGTTTGGCTGGCCTCGGCACTCACAACGCCATCATAGTGTGAATAAAGGCAACTCATGGCAATGTCAGGAATATTTGTCTTATCAATTTCTCTCATAAGCTTCATAAAGCGGGCAACATCCATATGGTCAGGAGGGTTTAACTTATCAAAGAAAAATGATGCAAGGACATTTGCGCCATCTTGTTTGTTTTCCACTAAGTCAGAATTGATGGGGCTACCTAAGGTAATAATACGGTCTATAAGGTTTTCTTTTTGTAGGAAGGCAGCTACGGCAGCAGCGTAAGTTCCACCTAAACTTTGTCCAACGAGGGAAACAGGTTTTCCATCATGTAGAGCAGAGATATCACGAACACGCTCTGCAACTCTTTGGAGTGGCACAGCTTTAGGACCAAGATTACGACCTTGTTGCCAGTCATAGACAGTGTAACCTTTAAGACTTAAAAAGCCATCCAGTAATTTAAGTGATTTTTCATTAGCTCCAAATCCTGGAAGAAGCATGACAGGACGACCTTCACCTTGTGGTGTTGCCATTAAAGTGGCGGGAAGTGCCCAACCTATATTTTGTAAAGAAACCGCCAACCCAAAAAGAGTTCTTACGCCTTCCGTTGCGGATAATAATAAATGTGGACTTCCTGCTTTGCTTGTCATGTATATTCCCTGTTTTTTTATGTGTAACCTTTTGACGGTAATTGCCAAATGTTTTGGAGTCAAAAAAATGCTATGTTTTAGAGTGGTGAGTCTGTGGGTATCTAGTACGCTAAGTCTCGTTAATCAAAGAAAGTGAAATGCCAAAAATGGAAAAACGTCTGCTGCAAATCTTAGTTTTTATCTTTGCCTTTATCCCTATAATGGCGGGGGTTTCAGGCATTATTTCTGGCTCAATGATGACGGGATTTGAAGTATCAGATATATCACTCGATAGTCATGTTCGTTACTTATCTGGGATATTGTTGGCAATAGGTTTTGGTTACTGGAGCACAATAAAAAATATTGAATCCAAAGCGCAGAGATTTCAACTTCTAACGTTTTTGGTTTTTGTTGGTGGGCTTGCAAGGTTATGGGGAGTGCTGATGTTTGGTTGGCCAGATACACCGATGGTCTTTGGTTTGATGATGGAACTGATAGTTACACCAGTTCTGTGTGTATGGCAGTTTAGAATAGCAAAAAGCCTGCAACATTAAAGTTACAGGCTCTCTAAATATCAATTTTAAATATTAGTCTTTATAAATCAGCGAGAATATAACGCCTAAACCAAGGCCTGTGCCTACACCTGCAGCTCCCCATGAAAGGGCAAGGCAGAGTTCAATTGGTAAATAAGCGTATGGTGCCATCATCAATGTTCCAAGAAGCAAACCAATCATCAAACCAAAACGTAGACCTTCTTTGATACCTTTACCTTCATGATTGCGCGTGTAGATAAAACCCACAAACACAACTGTTAGAAGTTGGCACAACATCATCCAAGGGAAGTATTCGGTCATCGTTTCTGCAGTACGCCATAGCTCTGGTGTTTGTTCATATGTGCTCATAAGCCATTCAACGTGAACCAGATAGTCAAAGGCATACACAAAGACAAAGCCAGCAATAACTGACATGATAAATCGTGAAATATTTACTCCAGTACAGGGACAGTTCATAGAGGATCTCCTTGATAGGGGGTTAAGC
>JBBKVR010000127.1:0-8774 GCA_037968575.1 Bdellovibrionales bacterium
AAAGGATTATGGGAGAGGTGGGTCTCAAAGTCGTTAAAATCGGTGTTAGAGAAGAACTTAAACTATCCTTTTCGGATTATTTACAACGACAAAGCAGGATTCATAAGTGTGCTTATTGAAAGTGAATCTCGATATTTGATGGTGACTTTTCCTGAGCGTAAAATTTTTACATCATCTTCTTATATTTTTCTTCTCTGGATGGTCGCATCCTCACTTCTCTTAAGTTTTATTGCTTTGTGGTTTATGCGTAATCAAGTGCGTCCCATTCGACGTTTATCTGTTGCGGCAGAGAGGTTAGGGCGTGGGCTTGATGTGGGAAGTTTTAAGCCCACAGGGTCTCGTGAAGTACGGCAAGCCTCACAAGCATTCCTCATTATGAAAGAGAGGCTTCAAAAACAAATTGATCAACGCACAGCAATGTTGGCAGGTATTTCTCATGATTTGAGAACTCCTCTGACGCGTCTAAAATTAAGTCTAAGCATGTTGGGAGAAAATGAAGAGGCTAAAGACATGCAACATGACGTTAACGAGATGGAGCAGATGATTAAAGGATATCTTGATTTTGTGCGCGGTGAAGGCGATGAAAACGTTAAACGCATCCGTCTTGGTGAATATCTAAGAAATATCTGCAACGAACAAAGATTAGATAATATTGAGTTCGTTAATTCAATCAGCGAAGACACTTATTACTCCTTAAGACCTTTGGCTATGGAGCGTGCAATTACCAATATTCTCGTTAATGCAGGACGTTATGGTGATAAAACAAGGGTATCTCTGGGGCGTGATGATGATTGGTTTATTATTGCTATAGAAGACAACGGCCTTGGTATTCCTGAAAAAAACCATGAAGAGGTCTTCCGTCCTTTTTTCCGTATTGATGAAGCGCGTAGTTCCGATACCGGCGGGGTAGGGCTGGGATTGACCATTGCACAAGAAATTGTGTTGGCTCATGGCGGTGAGATAAATCTCTCTGAAAGCAAAAATTTAGGTGGCTTACAGGCAGCAATTTATTTGCCAGCCTAGCATCTTTGGGAATTAAATTTATTTACTCAACCTTAATGTCTATTAGGCATGATAGAATGGTTTAAACACGCAGAAACATTCTATGACCGATTTAGATACACCAAAGCCCCAAAAATTTGATATCCAGAAGTTGAAAAATATTCTGTCGGGACAGGCTGGGCTTGTCTTATCAGGCATAGTTTTAAGTATTGTAGTTTTCCTTGGGCTCCATCTTTACGTTAACAAGGCCGTTAATAACCTTCAAGACACGAGAGTTGAAACAACCGTTCAGTCATTTAAGGATGATGCCCATCGCATAGAAAAAGAATTCAATGCTTTGGCGCAAGTGGTTGAATTAGCGAATGATGAGGGGCGTATAAACTCAGGCTTCTTGAAAACTGTAGTGTCGAAAGAATTGGGTGCCTATGAGGCTGTTTTATGGCTTAATTTGGCGCCAATGATTGAATCAAAACAGATAAAACCTTTTGTTCTTTCAGACACGGTTCCCACGGGACTTTTGAAAAATCATTATTTAGTGAAAGAAAATATTACTAAAATTTTTCAAACTTACTTGAGTGATAAAGGGCAACCGCAGGGGGGGTATGTACAAGATTTTATCTTTAATGCCACGCCAGATTATAAGGGAAATTGGTCTGTTTCAGAAAAACCATTGGTTCTCTCTCAACAAATTGTATCGTCTACCAATAATGAAGCAGGAATTTTGTTAGCCTTCATAAATATTGAAGATGCTTTTCATGGGCTAGATTTTAAAGATATTAGTGAAATATCTGGCGTTTCTATTTCTTCTGGTGAGGGGCAGCCATTATATAATTTGAGAGAAAATAGTGCAGAAGTGAACGCCCTTATACAGGCAAATTTTTCAGTGCCCCTCTATAATAAAGCGCTTTCAGGACAAATTTCGTTTCAAACACCTTCACACATCACATTTTTAAAACGTGTTCCTTTTCTAGGGATGTTTGTGATTTGGATACTTACTGCCATCCTTGTTGTCATGCGCTCAGCTATTTTGAGAAAAGCCAAAGACATGTTCTCTCTAAACAAAAACTTGGCAGATAAGAACTATGAATTATTGATGGAGATGCGCAAACGCGAACGCTTAAACCAAAAAGTGCGCAAATCTGAGCGTGAAAACAGAGCCATCATCAATGCCGTTAGTGATGTCATTTTTGAGATTGATGAAACAGGAAACATTCAATTTATTAATGAAACATGGTTTCGGATTACGGGCTTTTCCGTTGCTGAGACAATAGGCAGAAAACTAGTCGGGTATTTTTCTGGAGACGATAGAGAAACAGAGGAAGAAAGTTTTAATCTTCTTATTCAAGGAAAGAAGGCGGCCTACACAACAATGATTTCTTTTGTGACCAAGGATAATAATGTACGCCCTGCTGAATTGCGTATCTCAATGTTGCGCCAAGATGAAGGTAAGAATCTTCGCGTTGTTGGAACGTTAACTGACTTGCAGGAAAAAGAACAAGCCGAGCGTGCTGTCCAGGAGGCGCAAGAAAGTTATAAACGTATCTGGCAAAATGCTGCAAACGGTATTTTTGAGATTGCATTGAATGGACAAATTCTCTCAGCCAACCCAGCAATGGCAAAAATATTAGGTTATGAAACGCCTGAATACATGATGGTGGATATTACCAATATCAACAAAGAGATTTATAATGACCTTGAAGAGAAGAAAGCATACTTGAATGCTGCCTTAGCCACAGGTGATGCTGTTAGATTTGAGATTAAAGCCAAACGTTCAGATGGTGAAGAAATCTGGTTGAGTGAATCTCTATTGGCGGTGTTTGATAAAGATAATCGCGCTACTCATTTTGAGGGTACAATGGAAGATATTACTGAGCGTAAAACAGCTGATATCACATTGAAGAAAGCAAAACTGGAATCTGATATGGCGAACCGTGCTAAAACAGACTTTCTTGCTAATATGAGCCACGAACTCCGTACACCTCTTAATAGTATTATTGGTTTTGCGGAACTCATTAAAAATCAGGTGTCTGGCAAGATTGACGATACTTATGTTGAGTATGCCACTGAAATTAACGAAAGCGGAAATGGCCTTCTTCGTATTATCACTCAAATTCTGGATGTTTCTAAAATTGAAGGGGGTGACCGCAAACTTAATGAAAGTCTTGTGAGTGTTCATAAATCTGCCAATATCTGTATAGAGTTGATGGCAACCAAGATTGCTGAGAAGCAGTTGGAGATTGAAAATAACATTCCAGAGGATATTGAGAATTTAGTAGCCGAAGATAGATCTGTGCGCCAAATGTTTTATAATTTGTTCTCTAATGCTGTTAAGTTTACACCAAATAAAGGAAGTATCACTTTGTCTGCCTCAAGAGATACGGATAACAACTTCTGTGTTTCATTTACTGATACAGGCGTTGGTTTGACTGAAGAAGAATTAGAGCGCGCCATGACGCCGTTTGATATTATTGAGGGCGATCATTCGCGCGATACTTATGGTATGGGGCTTGGTCTAACGCTTGTTCAAATGCTCATTAATTTGCATGGTGGACGTTTGAAAATGCAATCTGAAAAAGAAAAAGGGACAACAGCAACACTTATTTTTCCTGCGGAGCGTGTTCGCGATAATTCAAAGAAATCCCAAGGTGAGAAAAAGAAAATGGAAGAAGTTAAAGAGGATACATCAGAAGATTTGGTTAACCATCCTGAAGCCGATGTCTTTGAAACGCCGAAAAGCATTCATTAAAAATCAGAAAAATATTCCGCTGTTTCATCAATGCTCATGTTGAGGGCAGTATTTGCTACATCGTAAGAGAAGCCTTGCCGCGCAAGAGCTGCTAAATCCTTCTCATGTGCATTTTCTTTGTCTCTTAAGGTAAATATCCCACGGCGCTTTTTCTTTAGGTAAATAAGCGCTGATTTTAAATCTTCTTCTCTAGGGTTTTCGACATGAAGAGCTTGATTAAGCAAATCTCCTTGAATACCTTTTTCCCGCAGTTTAGCAGATATCTTAGCTTGAGAAGTTCCGCGATTGCGTAAAGATTTAACTAATCCTTTAGCGTAGGCTGGGTCATTCAAATAACCATATTCAATAAATTTATCTGTGACGGCGTCCAGCATTTCAAGAGCTTTGTTTTCTTCAGGTTCTTCATGATGCTTGAGTGACTTTGAAATTTTGCGCATCATCACTCTGCGAAATTGCGCAGTGCTTGCGGGGAAACGCTGTAAATAGTAAAGCCCTGAGTTCGCCAAATAGCTTTCAGTGATTTTCTTTGGTGGACGTGGTGTTTTCTTTTTTTGAGGCCGTCTTGAACTATATGAACTCTCCTGTTCAGCGCTATTTATGTCATCAGGGGATTGTGCATTTTCGCTCATAAAGTTATACAAGCATATCTCTGAGAAAAATACAGGGTTTAAATTTGATTTAAAGGTAAGACAGTTCATGGATTCACAAGAAACATATCGTCTACAACGTTTTGGACTCTTCAATTGGATTGGCCTTTATACGTTTAGTAAAAAAGAAGTCATGCGCTTTATCAGTGTTTATATGCAGACACTCGTCGCACCCGTTATAACTATGCTTTTATTTTATGCCGTGTTTGCTCTTGCTATGGGGGGTGCAGATCGCGTTGTTGAAAATATTCCATTTATGACGTTTGTAGCGCCTGGTTTAATTGTCATGGCAATGGCCCAAAATGCATTTGCGAATACGTCTTCTTCGATTGTGATTGCTAAGGTACAAGGCAACATCGTTGATATCTTAATGCCACCACTTTCTGCTTTGGAAATATTGATAGGTTATACTGCCGGCGCAGTTATTCGGGGGCTTTCAATTGGTTTTTTTGGTTATATCGCTTTGAGCATTTTTACCGATATGCCCTATCATAATATTTTCTACCTCATCTTGTTTGGATTTTTAGGTTCGATGATGTTGGGAACAATGGGGCTTATCGGCGGAATATGGGCAGATAAATTTGACCATATTGCAGCGGTTACCAACTTTGTGATTACGCCGTTAGCATTTTTATCTGGAACATTTTATTCAATGGATAGTTTGCCAGGTATTTGGGAAACTATTGGGCATTTTAATCCATTCTTTTATATGATTAATGGTTTCCGATATGGAGCGACAGGTATTACAGAGGCGAATATTATCTTGAGTATTATAATCTTGACTGGTTTCAATATATTCTTGTCCCTTATGGCACACAGAATGCTTGATAAGGGCTATAAGCTGAAGTCGTAAGCATGTCTAAGAAGCCTCCCAAATCGCCCATTAAAAAGTCGGACCAAAAATCAAATAAGGATATCGTAAACTTTCCTTTGCCACAGGATAATATTATTCAGGCGTTCCAACTTGAAAGTTCCTCCATTCGTGGAAATGTTCTTAAGTTAGGTAGTGTTCTTGATGAAATATTAGAACCACATGATTACCCCGCACCAATTGATAAATTGGTATCGGAAACAGTTATTTTGACTTTGCTCTTATCTTCAATCCTGAAATATGAAGGAATATTCACTTTACAAATTCAAGGGCAAGGAGCAATTTCTATGCTTGTTGCTGATATTGACGCCAATGGAGGCGTTAGAGCCTGCGCGAGTTACAATAAAGAAAAGCTAAGTAAGATTCCTGATGTTAATAATGCATCGCTTGAACAATTGTTTGGTAAGGCATATCTCGCTTTTACAGTTGATCCCGGACAAGACATGGACAGATATCAAGGAATTGTTGCCTTAGAAGGTGAGACGCTTGAAAAAGCTGTTCAACATTATTTCTCTCAATCAGAACAACTGGAGACAGTTATCAAACTGGCTACTAATAAAAAAACACGCAAAGAGTGGCGTGGTGGAAGTGTGATGATTCAGAGAATGCCTCTTGATGAAATAGTTCAGGAAGAAATCAAAGAGGTTGTAGATGAGAATTGGTTACGCTCAAGTATCTTACTCGAAACAGTAACAGACAAAGAGTTGTTAGACAGCAAGTTGCATGAAAATACTCTGCTTATGAGATTATTCCATGAAGAGGGAATACGTGTCTTTACGCCTGAGGAAGTTGTTCATACATGTCGCTGTTCTAAGAAAAAATTGGAGCAAGTTCTTATTACTCTTCCAAAGGATGACCTTGAACACATCACTGTGAATGGTAAGATAGAAGTGAAGTGTGAGTTTTGTTCTCGCATGTATCTTCTTGACCCACCACGGTAGGCATGAATATCAAAAAACTATTATTCGCTCTTTGTTTTGTCATTTTTCTTGTGAGCTGTGAAACATCTTCTATGGGTAATGGCTCAACAGCTTTACCAGCTTTGACCTTTGCAAATTATCAGCCTGTTCAAATAGAGTTGGGAAATGTTGATATTAAAACAGAGCAATCAACACAGAAAAATCACGAAGACGTTGTCTATTTTCCCTATGATGTTGAAAAGGCATTGAATAGATATTTGCATAAGCGCTTCCAAGGACAACAAAGTTACGGTTCAACCACACAAACAAGCATTACAATTAAAAAACTTTATACTTCAGTTGTCGATGTGAAGAAAGAAAAACCCTCATTCGTTGATAATTTCAAACAAGTTTTTGCAGGGCAAACCAATTACAAGATTGAGGGACTAATGGGACTTAATATGTCTTGTGCTTTTGACGGACGCCAAATCTCTCAGACACTTAATTTTTATAAACAAATAGGCGTCTCAAATGCCTCTTCTCCTTACGAGAGAGATTTGCTTGTCATAGGTATGATGGAAGAGCTGGTTGCTAATATTGATCCTGAGCTCATCAAGATATTAGAAAGCTTTAAGGCTAGTTGTTCTTGATTATTTATCACGCCAGAACTGAGGCATGATTAACACGAAAAATGTAAAAAGTTCTAGGCGCCCTAATAACATTCCAGCAATCAATATCCATTTCGAAATATCAGGCAACGGCGCAAATGTACCATGAGGGCCAATGATAGGACCTAAGCCAGGTCCGACATTAGATATAGATGTTGCTGCCCCTGAAATAGCTGTAAGCGGGTCAAGACCTGTTGCCAGTAAAAGAACAGCAAGACCTGCAAAGGTTGTAAAATAGAGAAAGACAAATCCAGCCACAGAAATAGGAACATCATTAGATACAGGCCGTCCGTTATATTTTACAGGAAATACACCGCTGGGATGGATAAGGTTTTTGATTTGGTTTTTAACTGTTGAAAATAATATTTGATAGCGAAAAACTTTAACGCTACAGGTCGTGGATCCTGAACACCCCCCGATGAACATAAGTAAAAAGATGAGTACAGTTGCAAATGTACCCCATTTATCAACGTCATGAATACCATACCCCGTACCTGTAATGATAACCGTGACTTGGAAAATTGCATCTCTAAGTGACGTATAAGCGTCACCTTCATTTTTTAAAATATTATATGTGGCAAGCAATAAGGCTGAAAAAAGAACAATCCCTAAAAACGTTCTAACTTGTGTGTCTTTCCACAGAGCATCCGTGTTGCCTCTAAGGGCTTTGATATAAAGAACGAAAGGCAGAGCGCTTATCAGTATAAAAATTACAGCAACCAGATCTGCGTGAGTGCCCGCAAAGGCACCAATCGAAGCATCACGAGTAGAAAATCCGCCAGTGGCTATGGTGGTCATTGCATGAAGAATAGCGTCAAACATAGGTAAACCAGCAACCCTATATGAAAAAGCACAAACGAATGTCAAAGAGAAATAGATAATAGAAATAGTTGCGGCCAGTTGTGCCGCACGAGGGAGGGCTTTTTCATTTTCTGAGGACTCAGTTTTGAAAAGTTGCATTCCACCTACCTTTAGAAATGGAAACAAAGACATTGCGGTGACGATAATCCCAATTCCGCCTAACCATTGTAGAAGGGCACGCCAAGTCAGTATTCCAGGCTCCGTATTATCAAGGTTGGTAAAAATTGTTGAGCCTGTCGTTGTAATCCCTGAAACAGCTTCGAATACAGAATTTGTGATCCCTAAATCCATATGGGCGACGTAGAAAGGAAGTGCGGCAAAGAGAGACAGAACAACCCACGTTAATGAGGTTAATAGAAATCCTTCTTTTATATTAATGTTAAAGCCGTCTTCTTTGGAGGTAATCATCATCATGATACCGCCTGTAAAAATTGTGAATATGGAGCATGAGATAAATGTTTTCCAAGTGTTCACACCGTGATGCAGATCAACGAGCGCAGGAACAAACATGCTTGCACCTAAGATGCAGACAAGAATACCAAGGGCATAGATGATGGGACGGAAGTTCACGGCGGAATAAGTATCCTAAGAGTTGAACGATAAAACTATATGAAGTTTAGGCAAAAAAATAGCCGGTGGCAAACCGGCTATTCTATAAATCTAATTATTTAGTTTTTATTGAAAAGAAACTTCAACACGTCTGTTGGCTGGTTCACGAACACCATCAGGTGTATCAACCATCAACTCTGACTCACCGCGACTATCAGTTGTAATGATATTTGCAGGAACGCCACGTTGTATCAAGGCATCACGTGCCGAATTTGCACGACGTGTGGCCAACGCTTGGTTGTATGTATTGGAGCCTGAGGCATCAGTATGACCAACAACCATCACGGAAGTTACATTACCAGCTTTCACTTCTTGTGCTACAGCATCAAGAACGTTACCTGCGCTCGCTTCAATATTTGATTTGTCAAAATCAAAGAACACAAGATATTTAGCATCTTCAACGCGCATTGGTTGTGATGGGTCAATGCCAAGGTCTGTGACAGGCGCCATAACATCTTCAACAGGAGGTTG
>JBBKVR010000128.1:0-9486 GCA_037968575.1 Bdellovibrionales bacterium
GATTTGGGCAAAATTCCTTATGACATTATGAAGGTTCAGTTTGTTGTCTCTGTCTATGATGCGGCATCACGAGGTCATAGTTTTCAAGATGTGCGCAATGTTTTCTTCCGCGTGGTTGACCAAGAGTCAAACCGTGAGTTGTTCCGTTATTTCCTTGATGGAGAGTTGCAAAGCAATGAACGTGGAACAGCCTTGAAAGTTGGCTATTTATACCGTGATGGTGATAGCTGGATGTTTTGTGCTGAGGGTGAACTCATCGAAGACGGACTTAATCGCCTCGCAACAACATACGGCATTATTGTTGCAGGGTAATTTTCAAATTATTAACACACATATGTGATACTGGTTTCTCGGTATGAGATTGGCTTGTCAAAGGAGCCATTTAGACGTATGTATTACGATATCCATAAACAGAATTAAAGGAGACTAACCATTAAGAAACCATATCGGGGACAACCCCCAAAAGATACTGGCCCGAAAACAAATGAGGATATTACGGCCGAAAAAGTAAGACTAGTTGATGAAAACGGAGAAATGGCTGGCGTTGTAGGCTTGGCCGAAGCTCTTGAGAGAGCAGAAAATACAGGACTTGATCTTGTTGAGGTCTCGCCTGATGCAGACCCTCCTGTTTGTAAAATCCTAGATTATAGTAAGTACAAATACGAACAGCAGAAAAAAGCTGCTGAAGCTCGTAAGAAACAAAAAACTGTTGATGTTAAAGAGGTCAAAATCAGACCAACAACAGAAGACCATGATTACAATGTGAAATTAAAAGCCGCGCGTCGTTTCCTTGGAAATGGCGATAAGGTTAAAGTTTCTATGCGTTTCCGCGGACGTGAAATGGCGTTCCAGCATATAGGTATGGAGATGATGGAGCGTTTGCTTGATGATTTACGCGATTTAGGTGGCCCAGAGCTAGAGCCCAAAATGGAAGGGCGTCAAATGCTGATGATTATCTCAACAGACATAAAGCCTAGACCTAAAAAAGAACCAGTAAAGCCCGTGAAACCAGTTGAGACAGTGATTGAAGCACCAGAAGAGGTGCCAGCAGAACCAACGGTTGAACCCGCAGAGCAGACAGAAGCAACCTCATAAGGCATTATTAAAGTTTATTGGAAACCGCCTTTGCTTTTTTAGGCGGTTTTTTCTTGCTTTTTTTGTGGGTGTGCTTATAACTGCGACCACTTGTAAAGCATATAGGGCTAAAACGGCATGCCTTATAGCTTCAAACCAAGACCTCTAGATATTAAAGGAGATGGAAATGCCGAAGCTAAAAACTAAATCAAGCGTTAAGAAACGCTTTAAAGTGACGAAATCCGGAAAAGTTAAATGCGGAGGCGCCTTTACTTCCCACATGATGCAGAACAAACCGAAATCGATGAAACGCAAAGCGCGTAACACGCATGTGTTGTCCGTAGAAAGTGCGAAAACGATTTTGAAGTCTTGGATGCCTTATCAGCGTAAGAAGTTGAATAAAAAATCTAAAAGTGGAGGAGAGAGCTAATGTCACGTGCTAAAAAAGGTTCACCACGCGCGCTTGCGCGTCACCGTAAAATTATTAAACTGGCCAAAGGGTATTGGGGTCGCAGAAAGAATACTTTCCGCGCTGCCAATCAGGCTGTTGAGAAAGCTGCTCAGTACGCATACAGAGATCGTCGTAATAAGAAACGTGATTTCCGTGGCCTATGGATTCAACGCATCAACGCAGCGTCACGTCAATTTGGACTACCATACTCAAAATTTATGAATGGTATCAAACTGGCTGGTATTGATCTTGACCGTAAAGTATTGGCTGACTTGGCTGTAAGCGACATCAAAGCGTTTGAAGCAATTGCCAAACAAGCACAAGAATCTTTGGATAAAAAAGAGAAGGAGCAGTCAAAAGCTGCTTAAGACTAGAGAGAATTCAAATAAAACCCCGCTTTATGCGGGGTTTTTTGTATTATTGGTGAAATATTTGCGGTCCGCAATGTGGAGGAATATGAGAGGTAATAGAGAGTGCGCCACCTGTCGTTTCCATTATTCCTGTTTGTAGCCAATATTCACAACGATTGCGTAGATTTGGATTCGGGGTGGTATTAACAAGACCCACCATAAGTTCCCCATTTGCTTTTGTGCCGCTAAATGCAAGGTCTGTTCCCATTCCAGCATTTATAATATTAGAAAGTGTAGATACGGAGACACACTCAGGATTATCACCACATGTTGCCTCACCTTCACGGGCGAGCTCCTGCGAGAAAGACAATTCTGCGCGTTGCGCATCTGTGACAAAAGTTACGTCAGTCAGTTGTTCTATAACTTCCACATTTAAGCGGCCATTAGATTCGCGCTCCATAGAAAAGAAAACGCCTGAACTATCACTCTCGCGCACAGCAAGAAAAGAAGATGCGTTGTCTGTACGAGTATTTTTAACATGGGGGATGGCTAACTCGAAAGTGTAGCCTGCATCTGTAAGTGCCTGATTAACCACTTGAGTGGTTCTAGCGGCCTCCATTGCCCTTGTATCAAGTTCAACAGGTGTTTGTGCAGTAGCAGGTAGCGCTACGCTTGCAAGAGCAGAGGCAAAAAGGAAATGACGTAACATGGAATAAAACTCGTCTTTTAAATTGAAATTGCACCGTAAATTATATGAATAACAACTACAAAGCAACATAAATTTACATATTTAAAATAATGTTTTTTGAATAGGTCTTGAAGCCTAATGAAAAATACGGCAAAACAAGAGACTAGTTTTAAAAGGGCTTCATAATGGACACAGCAAAACTCAAGCAAGAAATTATTGGAATGATAGAGGCGGCAAATGATACCGCGTCTCTTGAAGAGATACGTGTGTCTGCGCTAGGGAAAAAGGGTCGCATTACCGATCTTATGAAGTCTTTGGGACAAATGAGCCACGAAGAGCGTATTGAGGCCGGTAAGCATTTTAATAAGCTTAAGGAAGAAGTTGCTAACCTTATTGATAAGCAGGCTTCTGAACTTAAAAAACAAGAATTGGGAAAACGCTTAGCAACTGAAACCTTAGATGTGACTTTACCAGCCAGACCCACTCCAAAAGGGTCGATTCATCCTATTTCACATACGATGGAAGAATTACTGACCATTTTTGCAGAGATGGGATTTACACTGACAGAAGGGCCAGACATTGAAGATGACTGGCATAATTTTACAGCATTAAATTTTCCGCCAGGACACCCTGCACGTGAAATGCAGGACACGTTTTTCTTGCCTGATGATCCCGAAGCATCAGAAGAGCAACGTAAAAAAGTTCTAAGAACGCATACATCATCTGTTCAAATTCGTCACATGATGGAAAATAAGCCTCCTTATCGCATTATTTGCATGGGGCGTACTTATCGCTCTGATTACGACATGACGCATACACCTATGTTCCATCAGTGCGAAGGGCTTGTGATTGATAAGAATATCCATATGGGACACCTCAAAGGATGCCTTCTGGACTTTGTTAAGGCTTATTTTGAAGTCGATGAAGTCCCTATGCGTTTCCGCCCTTCCTTCTTCCCGTTTACTGAACCATCAGCCGAGGTTGATATTGGTTGTACGCGTGACAAAGGCGAGTTTAAAATCGGTGCAGGCGACGACTGGATGGAAATTCTAGGCTGTGGAATGGTTCACCCCAATGTTCTTAAAAATTGTGGAATTGACCCAGATGAGTATCAAGGTTTCGCCTTTGGTATGGGAATTGAGCGTATTGCTATGTTGAAATATGGCATCCCCGATTTAAGGACTTTCTTTGAAAGCGATACACGTTGGCTTGAACATTATGGCTTTGATCCTCTTAAACGCCCTAATCGCGCGTTTTCTGACTAAAAAAACCCGCCAAAAAGCGGGTTCTCAAATTCGATAGAGCTATAGTTACTTCGCGTTGCCTTGGGTATCAATGGCGACAGGACGATTAACACGCGTTGTTAAATCTGCTGCGATTGGTTCATCATCCATCATTTCAATCATACCCGTTGTATGAACAGAGAAATTAGCGATAAACAAAGCGTTTGAATAGAAAACAACCGCATCACAGAGCCAGTGACCCTGTTCGTTTTTACCCTCGTAAGACGCAGGACGAATAGCGCCGCCAATAACGGTACGCATTTTATCATCCATATCTTTTGGCATATTTGGATCTTCTAAATCTTCTGAAATCAAGAAAGGACCTTCTTCTCCACGCACGAAGAAACAGAAAAAACGTAAATATTCGAGGACATTCTCATCTGTAATTTTGATAGGTGCTTTTTTGTTAATGTCATGAATTGGCGGGGATGTACCGTTTAGGCGATAAAGTGTGCCTTGGTCAGTTAAATAATAGATTGTGATGTTTTTTGGTGACCAGTTTGGATCACGCACACGTATCATGGCAACACTGTCATACCAAGGAAGCGCTCGCCATTCGACTGTTGTTGAGTCTGCTGAAGTCTTTAATTGCTGGTCAACAGGATTGATTTGTGAGAGGAAGCCATCCAGTTCTACGCCTGTGACAGGGTTCCAGTTATTATCTTCATACATGTTTTAACACTTCCCTTAGTCAATATTGTGACTTTAACTGCCGTTTTTATTTCTACAAAAGAATGTCATAAAAGCACTTCAAGTAAAAGAGTCTTTCTTGACATTGGTTTTTTTAACCATTATACCTTCGACCTTCAAGGTTAAAGAGTAAGAAATTAAAGTTATTAAAGCGTTAAAATAAGGAGTGACACTGTCATGTCAACGAAAAGAACATTTCAGCCCAGCCGTTTAGTCCGTGCCCGCCGTCATGGCTTTAGAGCGCGTATGGCAACACGTGCAGGACGTGCCATTCTATCAGCACGCAGAGCAAAAGGTCGTAAAAAGCTTTCAGCTTAACCGACTTTGATAATTTGCGCTGTTCGCTCATAATGAAGGCACAGCGAAAATGACATCACAAATTAAAGATAAAAAGAAAATCGGGCGTTTGAAAAAACGAGCCGATTTTTTGTTGATGAATACAAAAGGTAAGCGATGGGTCACACCAGCTTTTGCCGTACAGGTTCTGGAAAAAGAGTCCGAAACGCCATATCTCGTAGGGTTCACAGCGACAAAGAAGTTTAGTAAACGTGCAGTTGACCGTAATCGTGCCAAAAGGCGCTTGCGTGCATTGGTAGAAGAAAACTTGTCTCAATTAGCCAAAGAAGGTTACGCTTATGTCTTTATTGCCCGTGATGAATGTTTGAATGTGTCGTTCGAACAAATGAAACAAGATTTACGTTGGGCTTTGAAAAGACTCGAGTGTTTAGCTCGAACTTTTGTCAGGTAAAGGGCGCTCAAGCATTTGATCAACTACTTCATTGACTGATTTCTGACCAGATAAACAAATGTGAACAGCCTCAGATATAGGCATTTCGATAGCATTTTTCTTTGCTAAGGTAATCAATGCTTTAGCTGTATGGATGCCTTCGGTTACAGAATTACGTTGTGCAAGAATGCTTTCTAAGGTTTGTCCTGATCCAAGGGCGTGACCCAAAGAGAAGTTGCGTGATTGCATGGAATTACAAGTCAGCATCAAATCACCCATACCACACATGCCCGTCAAAGTTTCCTTCTGTGCGCCCATTGCAGAGGCGAGGCGCGACATCTCAACCAGTCCGCGTGTGACGAGAGCTGCACGTGCGCTTTCACCAAAACCAAGCCCGTCAATAATTCCACAAGCAATAGCAATAACGTTTTTCACTGCCCCACCAATTTGTGTGCCGATAATATCGTCAGTTGCATAAATGCGTAGGTGACGCGTAGTAAGAGAATCTCTTATACTACGCGCTAAATCTTTGGTTTCTGCTGCCAATGTCATCGCACTTGGAAGTCCGTTGCCAATTTCGCTTGCAAAGGTTGGACCAGTGAGAATAGCGATTGTTGCCTCTGGTAATTCCTCTTCTGCCACCTGCGAAAGCAACAAACCTGTCTCAATCTCAATCCCTTTGGAACAAAGAACAAGTGGTTTATCTGTAATATCTTCGCCTTTCAAAGCTTGAAATATTTTTCTGACATGTTGAGCCGGTGTGACAATCAATAAAATATCACTATTTTTGATTGTTTCGGATAAGTTGGAAGAGGCTTTGATATCTTCAGATAACTGGACGGTTGGAAGATACAAATCGTTAACTTGCGTGTTGTTAATTGTGTCGACTACCTCTCGTTCTCGTGCCCATAAAGTGACCTTTTTGTTTGCAAGAGCCAGAGATTGAGCAAGGGCTGTACCCCATGCGCCTGCACCTATAACACCAATCGCGGGAGTCTGTTCTGTCATTTGAAATTTTATCCTGTTCTCATACTTTTTAAAGAAACGCGAGTTTATCTACTGTCCGCTGTTTTGCCAAGAGGCCATCGTGGAGTGGCCTTGAAATCAAGGGAATCTGTGATGCCGAGTGCCAATTTTTCCTGTCCTGCCCAAGCAATCATAGCGCCATTATCGGTACAAAGCACAGGTGGGGGGACATAGAGGTCAATGCCTTGCTCTTTAGTAAATTCTTTAAACGTCTCAGCAATAAATTGATTGGCAGCTACACCACCAACAATGGCTAATCTTGTGGTTTTTTCTCCAGTTAAATCTTGAGCCATTAGAAGGGCATTCTTGCATCTATCCATAAGAGTGTCTGTAATACTCACTTGAAAAGAATAGGCAAGTTGCGAGGCGTTCTCTTTAAGAATAAAGCCTTCAGGGAAACCTTCAATATATTGTCTCATCGCTGTTTTTAAGCCTGAGAATGAAAAATTACATCCTTCAGTTTTTGAAAGTGGTCTTGGTAGGTCAAATTTTTCTAGGGCGGTTTCAATATCTACACATTTGGACGCCAGTTTTTCAATTTCAGGACCGCCAGGATACGGTAGTCCCATCATTTTAGCTGATTTATCGAAACATTCGCCTAAGGCATCATCGCGTGTTTGGCCTAGCATTTTCATGTCTTCTGCACTTTTCACTAAAAGGAATTGTGTATGTCCACCTGAAACAAGAAGGCAGAGATAAGGAAACTCGATATGTGATATTAACCGAGGCGTGAGAACATGCGCTGCCAAATGATTGATAGCTATAAAAGGCTTATTCAATGTTGCAGCCAGAGATTTAGCGTAGACCATCCCGACCATAACTCCGCCTATCAGGCCTGGCCCGCATGTTGCTGCAATGGCATCAATGTCTTTGATGTCTATGTCCGCGTCTTTTATACAAGTTTCTACGACAGGAGAGATTTTCTCAACATGAGCACGTGCGGCGATTTCGGGTACAACACCACCATGGTGAATATGATATTCAAGTTGCGTATAGACTTGGTGCGCAATGATGTCTTTGTCATTACTCACGATCGCAGCAGCTGTTTCATCACAACTGGTCTCTATACCCAAAATTAACTGTTTTTGCATAAGGTGCAGAATTACTGGTTTTATGATCAAAGAGCAAGCGTAAGATTGCAATTGCCATGTGAATGGTTTAGTGCTGTTTGCTGTTTCAAAGAGACTCTATAGAAGCTTTTAATATGGTATCAAAAATCAAAATAGGAACACGTGGAAGCCAAATGGCTCTCACTCAAGCAGCAGAGGTTGAAAAACGACTTCTGGGTGTGCACCCTTCTTTAGAAACAGAGATTATCACGATTAAAACGTCTGGTGATTGGCGTCCTGATCAAGGTGAAACACGCCTTAAAGAAAATGAAGGTGGTAAAGGTTTATTTGCGAAAGAACTACAACAGGCTCTTTTGGACAACCAAATTGATATTGCTGTTCACTCTGTGAAAGACGTTCCATCATTTTTACCAGATGGTTTGATTATGCAGCATTATCTGGAACGTGAAGATAGCCGTGATGCATTCATCTCATACAAGTACAAAAGTTTTGATGATTTACCTCCTAAAGCAAAAATTGGTACGTCAAGTGTACGTCGTCAGGCGTTTTTATTGTTGAAACGTCCTGATGTTCAAATTGTACCGTTTCGTGGGAATGTCCCAACACGTATTGAAAAGCTTAAGGCAGGAAAAGTAGATGCAACGATTTTGAGCTATGCAGGGTTGTGTCGTATTGATTTGGAAGACGAGGTCAACCATATTTTTCATACGCATGAGATGATACCAGCTTGTGGACAAGGCGTAATAGGCATTGAGCATCGTGCACAGAATCCAGAAGTGACATCTTTATTAGACTCCATACATCACAAAGACACAGGCTTGATGGTTGAAGCTGAGCGGGCGGCCTTGCAGGTTTTGGATGGGTCTTGTCATACACCTATAGGGGTTCATGCCAAACGTACGGAAAAGAACATGATGACCATCCAAATTATTATCGCCCGTACGGATGGCACGGAGTTTTGGCATGCCAAAGAAGGCGCTCCTTGCCAAACAACTGAAGAAGCAATTTCTTTAGGACAACATACGGCAATGCTCGTTAAGAAAGACGTTGACCCGTCTGTTTTGAGTTGAGAGGCATATGTCTGGGCAAGTCCTTCTCTTAACACGTTCCAAGCAAGACAATTTTAGATTTGTCGAGTCACTTAAGAACGTTAACGTTTCACCAGAAATCATAAATATTCCGTCAGTAGAATATATATTTAAGGAACTTGAACCTTCTTTGGATATTAAGAGTTCAGGAAAAATTATCCTGACATCTCGCCGGGCTGCTGAGTGGGTACTTAAACATAAAGATGCTTTTCTAAACCGTATTTTTCTCGTAGTTGGTGCGGAAACAGCACTTGAGCTAAGGCAAGCTAGATTAGAAGTAGAATCTCATTTTCAAAATGTTAACCAATTGCAGAAAGAATTATCAGGAAAGCTCTCTGCTATATATTTATATCTACGTGGTGAAACAGTTAAAACTGATTTGTGCCAAATACTGCGAAGCGCAGGCCATGAATGTCATGAAACTATTGTTTATAATGTGTCTCACAACACAGGAATTAATCCATTTTTGTTCAGAAAAATACAAGCAAGTGAAATCATACTGTTTCCGCTATTCTCTGAGGCTTCTGCGCAGTACGTCATCAAGGCTTTATTTGAAAGCGACTTAAGGGATATGCGTACACGTACAAAAGTCTTGTGTATCTCAGATGCCGTGCTAAAGTCTGTCGCAGATAAAGAATGGCTAGGAGAGTACGTCTCTCAAGAGCCAACATTAAAAAGTATGTGTAAATTGGTAGAGGAAACCAGCAATGAGTAAAAATGAACCCCTAGAACACGCCCGTCAGATTATCGAACGCTTTGGCGGCATACGCCCTATGGCAACAAAAATTGATACGCCTGTAACAACTGTACAGGGTTGGAAAAAACGTGATGTTATTCCTGCAACGCGCCGTGAAGACGTTTTAAAGGCTGCTGATAAACACAATATCTCGTTGGAAGATATTTTTTCTCAAGACACCACAAAATCTACAGAAGTTTCAAATGATGATGCAAGTACAGAAAAAGAAACATCTGCTAATCATTCACGTACAGAAGAGGCTTATTTCTCTGCTTCAAACTTTGATAATGAAGAGTCCCTATC
>JBBKVR010000129.1:0-5542 GCA_037968575.1 Bdellovibrionales bacterium
GCCAATAGTGACGCTTTTGCCTGGTTGGCTTGTGCCAACGCTGCAATAGAGGCCTCTGTCAGAACTTGTCTAGCTACCAAGTTTGTTTGCTCTTGCGCAATATCAACATCCATAATAGATGATCTTGCAGCAGACAAATTCTCAATCGCACTTTCAATATACTCACCACGATATTCAAAACGTGAAATCAAAGCACCTACCGTTGCACGATCAGCAGAGATGTTGTCAATTGCACCATCTACCGCTGTCAAAGCTGCTGTTGCACCAGCTGCTGTTGCCACTGTTGAGGCGTTGATACCAAGTGAAGTGGAGTCTACGTTAACAGTAGTTAAGTTAGCTATAATTGTATCAGTAGCGTTTACACCCACAAGATAACTCTCGTTGTAAGTACCATCGAGAAGAACATCACCATTAAATTCAGTGGCAGTCTCGATTGCATCAATTTCGGTACGAAGCGCTGCAAATTCTTGCTGTATGAAACCACGAGATGTGTTGTCAACAGAACCAGAAGCAGACTGAGCGGCAAGTGATTTCATTCTCTGTAGAATATCACCAACTCGTGCCAAGGCACCGTCAGCTGTTTGTAGAACGGCACGACCTTGAAGGGCGTTACGTCCTGATTGTTGCAATGTTGTGATATCTGCAGATAAACGACTTGCAACCGCAAGACCCGCAGCATCATCAGAGGCAGACACAATACGTGAACCACTAGATAATTTAGCAAGCGATTTGGCTTGTTCGTTCGAGTTTCTGTTAAGGTAAATAAGTGCCGTATTGGCAGATGTGTTTGTTGCAATGACTGGCATTGTCTTTTCTCCTTCCTAGAGAGTTAAGCGACCTCGACTTCTGCGAGACCGGAAAAATAAAGACCTCGGCACCACGCCGATTTCTTTAACTTCTTTAATCTGTAGGGAAGAAATGTTGATTGGACTTTTTGTCCGTTTTATTGACCCATAACCACCTACCATTCCAATTTACTATGGAAACGGTTAAAAGAGAGTTAACAGAATCATTAATTTTTAAAGTGTTGTTCTGATTTGTTTTTTTAGTACATCAGACTGCCGCGACTTTTTCTTT
The DNA here is from genome assembly GCA_037968575.1 of Bdellovibrionales bacterium. Classification (GTDB taxonomy): domain Bacteria; phylum Pseudomonadota; class Alphaproteobacteria; order Micavibrionales; family Micavibrionaceae; genus UBA2137. The sequence continues at coordinate 1,078 of JBBKVR010000129.1, forward strand.
TTCGTCATCGCGAGGAGGTTTTTAAACCGACGCGGCGATCCAGTTTATTTCTGGATTGTCTCACTGCGTTCGCAATGACATCATAATGAGATGGTCAAAAAACCAGCAATTTATATTCTTACCAGCAAAAGAAACGGTACACTCTATACAGGTGTGACTTCTGACTTGGTTAAGAGAATTTATCAGCACAAGAATAATCAAGCGGGTGGATTTAGCCAAAAACATAATTGTAAATTTCTTGTTTACTACGAGCTTCATGAGGATATGGAAGCGGCTATTTTCAGAGAAAAACAAATTAAAGCGGGTTCACGAAAAAAGAAATTAATTTTGATTGAGAATATGAACCCTGAATGGAGAGATTTATATCAGGACATTGTTTGAATACTGGATTGCTTCGTCATTTTATTCCTCGCAATGACGGCATAAAGAAAACCCCCGCTAAGGGAGGCGAAGGCTTTCTGTTTGCAAAACTAAATTGTTAAGTTTTTTACATCAAGTTACTTTCAATGTGCATTGTTGTCGGGTCAGCGCCCACAAATCCATATAATGTAACCGAATGCTCCCAACCACCAGCACCAGAATTCCCGGTTGCATCAACATAGACAACTGTATCGGTACCATTGCTGTCATCAAACTGAACATATTTATCAACATCCTGATTCCAGACGCCATTCAAGACAGTTCCTAAATCAAGGCGGTCATCATCCGTATCCACATCAAAATCATAAATGTAGTTGGCAATGCCGTCCGTACCATCCAGAACAAAGGTGTCATAACCTGTGCCACCCCACATTTTGTCGGCACCATCACCAGCAGAGATATAGTCATTACCACCACCACCACGGAGTTCGTCCGCGTCAGCACCACCAACTAACCAATCATTACCGTCCTCACCATAGAGTTCGTCACGACCATCATGTCCATACAGACCATCATTGCCGTCACCACCATAAATAGTGTCCCAGCCATTTTCACCATAAAGACTGTCAGCGCCATCCCCACCATAAATGTAGTCATGACCTTCACCACCGCGAATAGTGTCATTGCCTTCATGACCCCACATACGGTCTTTACCAGCGTCACCATAGAGTGTGTCATTACCTTCGTAGCCATAAAGGTAATCATCGCCATCACCACCGTGAACAGTGTCATCACCCTCGTATACGCGAACGATGTCATTGCCAGTTCCTGCCCAGACTTGCTCATTACCACCACTGCCGTAGATAAAGTCCTTGTCGCCATCACCATAGATAATCGCGCCATCTAGATTTGCGCGGGAAGCCGTAATATCGCTGTCGAATGCATAGATATAATCTGTCCCGTTGCCTCCGCGGAGCGTGTCTTCACCTGCGCCTCCACGGATAGAGTCATTTCCATCATCCCCGTGAATGATGTCATTACCGTCATTACCACGAAGAGAGTCATTATCATCTCCACCGTAAATATGATCAACATAGTTACTGCCGTAAACGATATCGCTACCCCCACGGCCGTAGACAGTATTGTTACCGGAAGTGGGCTCCTGATTGGTATCTGAGCCCATATAAAATATGTCACGCATGCTTCCACCAAGGAATGTGTCCCAGCCCCCATTACTGTAAAATGTGTTTTCCTCATCATCATTTAACCACGATGCGTCGTAATAGTCGTCATCTGTAGTTCCTGTAATAATCGTCACAATAATCTCCTTTTGATTTAAAATTGGATTTAGCTATTTCAGGCTATGGGGAGACAAGAATTCCAACAAAAGCAGTGGGCAGGTGTATGCGCCCGTTCAAGGCAAGCATTGTGAAACATTGGTTTTAGAGGAAATTTTGAGACTATCCTAAAGATGAAAAAATCCCCTGCCTTACAGCAGAGGATTTTTCGACCATCACCCAATCCTTGAAGCGGATTTTATATTTATTGTGGAACTAACAACCTCAGAAGAGCTTGTTTCGTGGTATTAGCTTGCGCTAACGAGGCTATTGCTGCCTCTGTTAGAACCTGCTTTGCAGTAAGGTTTGTCTGTTCGGCCGCAATATCTACATCCATAATAGATGATCTTGCAGCTGACAGATTTTCAATCGCGGATTCTATGTATTCGCCACGATATTCAAAGCGTGAGATATATGATCCCACTTCCGCCCTGAAACTTGAAACTTGATCGATTGCGATGTCGATAGAATCTAATGCAATAATTGCATCTGCTGATGTTGTAACTAAAGTAGTGTCTAAGAATGGAGTAAAACCACCATCGTTTCCTAAACTACCTGCCGTATCAATATCTACAGCCACTAAATTTACTGGAATTGTATCTGTACTGTTTACACCAACTAAGAATGTTCCTACGACTGGCGAATATGTACCGTTGATAAGTTGCTGTCCATTAAACTCTGTTTGGACGCCGATAGCGTCTATTTCTGCAATAAGTTGGTCATATTCCTGCTGGATAAAACCACGGGAGCTTGCGTCTACAGAACCTGATGCAGATTGCGCCGCTAATGACTTCAATCTTTGCAGAATATCGCCCACACGTGCGAGAGCTCCGTCTGCGGTTTGCAGTACGGCGCGGGCTTGTAATGTATTTCGTGAAGCTTGTTGAAGTGTAGTGATATCAGCAGACAACCTAGAAGAAACAGCAAGTCCTGCGGCATCATCTGATGCGGACACGATACGAGACCCACTGGATAATTTGGATAAAGACTTCGCCTGATCGGACGAATTCCTATTCAAATAAATCAGTGCCGTATTGGCAGCTGTGTTGGTTGCTATAACTGGCATTACACTCCATCCTAGAGTTTTTCAAACCCCAATCCTCGGGGCCGTCGACGGTGCATTCTTGCGTTGCCGAACATATATTCTAACGAAAAAAATGGGATCGGCAAAGCCAAAACACTTTTCGCGTCCCTACCAGATTATTACCTAAGTCCCTAAAAAATAGTTAACGAAATTAATTTTTCTTTTTTTGCGCCCATATATGCCCCCTGCCCCGTGAGAATGTTTGATAAGAATTTTACCAACGCCTTAAATGCGGGACATATATAGGAGCTAGCCACATGGCCATTACCCAGATTTCAAACAGTGCCAATCTCTTTGCACAAAACGGACAGAAAGTTGTTCGTAATGATAATGGCGGCATTACTGCTGCAGGTTCAACCGACCTACAGGAAGCCGAAAAGCTCCAACAGCAGTTTTTGCAAATTCTAATTACACAGCTTTCAAATCAGAACCCTCTTGAGCCTGTTGACACAACCGAATTTACAAATCAATTAATTCAACAATCATCTCTGGAACAACAAATCGACACGAACCTGAAATTGAGCAACATTCTTGACGCTCTAAATGTCAGTTCTTCATTCTCAGCATTCTCTTATATAGGGAACGATGTTGAAATCGCGACGAATATGGGCGTAGTGCAAAACAATGAAGCCGAGTGGAATTACTCTCTTAAAGGCAATGCGTCAAACGTTGAAATTAAAATCCGCAACAGTAGCGGACAGCTTGTTCAAAAATTTGATGCAGGATCACAAACATCTGGTGCTTACAACTTTAACCTCTCAAAAGATGACACACTGATACCTGTTGCAGATGGCGAAGTTCTTTACTTCTCTATTCAGGCTAAAAACCAAGGGGGTGCCTTGGTGGGTACGAATATTGTCACCAACGTGACAGTGGATTCTGTTGAAACAGGATCAAATGGTGCAATCACATTGCGCGCAGGAGACTTATATTTTGGCGCAAATGATATTGCAAAAATCACATCTTCAGGCGGGTCTGTTGGGTAATCGCCCAAAATGACAACGTTTAGACGTGTGAAGGTATAGGACAACAAGTTTTAAAATAGTTTCTACGGTTTTATTTTTGAAAGGAGAAAACCCATGAGTTTAACAGGAGCCCTCTCGGCAGCAACATCAGGACTACGCGCACAAGGTGCACAGCTTGGAGCAATTGGTGAGAACATCGCCAACGCAACAACAGTCGCCTACAAGACACGCGAAGTTGACTTCCGCTCACTCGTCACAGGCGGAACAACAAGATCCGGTATATCAAGCGGTGGTGTATTATTTAGCACACGCCAGAACCTAACAGCCCAAGGTTTGATTGAAGCCACAGATTCTTCAACCGATTTGGCGATTAACGGTAATGGTTACTTCGTTGTGTCCGATGACCCGAATGCTCTTTCGACAGCATACAACTTCTCAAGAAACGGAACATTTAGACCTGACTCGATTGGTCAATTGCGTAACTCTGAAGGCTATTATCTGATGGGCCAACGTACAAACGAACTCGGTCAAGTTATTGCAACAAACCCATACGACATTAGCTCTGTTGAGCCAGTGAATGTTGGTGCGGTTGCCGGTACAGCGGTTGCAACAGCAAACATCGCATTTGATGTGAATGTTCCAGCTGATGCCGTTGCTGGTGACAGTTTTATCAACTCAGTGGCATACAACGACTCGCTTGGTGTGGCTCATTCCACAAC
>JBBKVR010000130.1:0-3262 GCA_037968575.1 Bdellovibrionales bacterium
CCGAACCTCAATTACTCATGCGGGTGTGGTGGAATTGGTAGACGCGCCAGACTCAAAATCTGGTGTCCTTAGGACGTGTCGGTTCGAGTCCGACCACCCGCACCATATTATTTCCTTGAATATTTCCGAGAATTCCTCCTAATAGAGTAAGAAATAATAAAAGAAAAAACACATTTGTTTGTGAAATTTTCTTACTGCGTGAGGTTTTATGGGACCGATTCATCGTTCAAAATCAGTGGATTTGAGGCAAGTGCTTGAGCGGGCTATACATGGTCCATTGGAAACTTCGGACATTTTAAGACTTTCTTTATCTTCCCGATGCTCTTTGATAGAGAAACTTATCAATTCAGATGAGTTGGCAATACCCAAGAGAATTCGTAGCATTTCCAAAGAGTCCCTTTTGAGACTTAGTAAATCGTTTGATTTTTCTGAGGAATTTCATGATTGGCAAAGAAGAAAGAGACAGCTATTGATACAGGCTCTTATGTCTAAGCAAGGCAATCCTATATTAAGTGGGTACAGAAATTGGGATAAAATATCACAAGGCTGTAAAGAGTGGATTCTACGCGCATCCGCACGGCTACACAGAGATGTATATACCGAAGGGATAGTAGAAAAACTACCTTATGAACATGTGTTCGAGGAAGGTGCATACCGACAATCAAAAGGTGTTTTAACTCTGACGTTCGGCATTTTTAGCGGAAGCCTTTCAAGTGGAGAAGGTAAAATAACACAATTCAAACATCGGGGAGAACTTCCTTTAGATGTCAAAGAATGTTTTGATACGGCTCATCATGAAATGACTCACGCAATACAACATCATTTGGCTTACGCTTTTTCCAGAAATCAGTTGGCACCTTCTCATCCTCTATATTCTGCAGCCGCTTATTTCTATTCCATTGATAAACGCAAAGCTTACATACCCTCATCTTACCAAGAAGCTTACGATGCTCAACCAACTGAGATATTCGCTAATTGGGAGGGAGAAAAGATTAGTTCTGCAATCCATGCCCTTGCTACATGAGTAATAAGTATGTTTTATTGCAAAAAATAATTTAAGTTAAAGTTTATGACTGCATATTTTTCCTCCCGATATTTCCATCTGATTTATGTGTTTTTCGCATTGAGCTGGTTGCCGTATATCTTCTTACGTCTTACCGAACAGCCTTGGATTTACAGTCTTTTGTACCGTGCCAATGGCATTGTCGAGAATATGACAGTTGTGTTTTATTTGCTCGCAGCTGGTTTTGCATGGCGATTGCTCACTACAGTCCGACCTCGCGCCAAGTTGTTTTGGGCAATGTTACTATTTTCAGTCTTTATGTTGGGGGAAGAAACACGCTGGGGGCTTATCTATATTACTGATAATGTAAAGCAATTCTCGTTTACTAGTATTCAAGACCTCATTCATATGGCGTTCTTTCAATCACCTGAGACGCCAACAGGTTTGCAGAATGCACTGATAATCTTGGCACGTCTTGTGGGCTTTATTCTTGTTGTGTGTGTGCCTATTTATCTCTGGATACGTCGTCACCAATTACCCGATATGTCAGGTTACAAGAAAGCCCCATTTATGCCGTATGTAATTCTATACTTTCTATTGCTAGGAGTGGCTTTAATCATTGAGTTTGGTTTCCCTACAGGCAAGAAACTCTTCATTGTTTTAGAAGAAACACTGGAATTAAATGCTGCTTTTGTGTGGTTGGTTGTCGCCTATACGGCCAGTAATCTCTATCGACCACATATCTCAAAACGGGTTTAACTATTTTGCAATGGCGAGTTTTTCAATTTTGCTTGATTTCTCTAGCATGGATTTAAGATAATGACCTGTGAAGCTGTCTTTTACCTTGGCGATATCTTCTGGTGTACCCGTAGCAATAATTTCACCACCGCCTGAACCGCCCTCTGGACCAATATCGAGTACCCAGTCTGCCGTTTTAATGACATCCAGATTATGCTCAATAACAATCACAGTATTGCCTTGTTCAACAAGTAGGTGAAGAACTTCGAGTAATTTGCGGACATCTTCGAAATGAAGCCCCGTTGTAGGTTCATCCAGAATATAAAGTGTTTTACCCGTTGAACGTTTAGCCAGTTCTTTCGAAAGTTTCACGCGCTGTGCTTCACCACCAGACAATGTAGTCGCTGGTTGACCAATTTTAATGTAATCAAGTCCAACGCTTTTAAGCGTTTCCAACTTGTCGCGAATAGAGGGGACAGCCTTAAAAAATTCTGCACCTTCTTCAATCGACATATCAAGTACATCGGCAATCGACTTGCTTTTATATTTTACCTCGAGTGTCTCGCGGTTATAGCGTCGACCTTTGCAGGTTTCGCATTGCACATACACATCAGGCAGGAAGTGCATTTCAATTTTAATCATGCCATCGCCTGTACATGCTTCGCAACGCCCACCTTTAACATTGAAAGAAAAACGCCCTGGTCCATAACCACGAGCTTTGGCTTCGGGTAATCCAGAGAACCATTCACGCATGGGCGTAAATGCGCCAGTATAGGTAGCAGGGTTAGAACGCGGCGTGCGCCCGATCGGTGATTGGTCAATATCAATAACTTTATCAACGAATTCTGTGCCTTCCAGTGATTTATGGGGACCCGGAACGACACGCGACTTCATAATTTTACGGCTGACCGCTTTATAAAGCGTATCGAGAGTAAGCGTTGATTTTCCTGACCCAGACACACCTGTGACACATGTAAATGTTCCCAATGGGAAGTCAGCGTCAATATTTTTAAGGTTATTACCTGTTGCACCTTTAATGCTCAGAAGTTGTGGTTTTTTACCTGTCTTTTTGCCTTCCCTGCGTTTGGTGGGAATGGGGATTTCTTTTTCACCCGTCATGTACTGCGCAGTTAAACTGCCTTTGCTCTTAAAGACGTCTTCTGGCTTACCGATGGCAGTGACATTTCCGCCGTGAAGTCCTGCACCTGGTCCCATATCAATGAGGTAATCAGCAGAACGAATGGCATCTTCGTCATGTTCAACGACCAGAACGGTGTTCCCTAAATCACGGAGGCGTTTCAATGTTTCAAGTAAACGATTATTGTCGCGTTGATGGAGCCCAATTGAAGGCTCATCTAACACATAAAGTACACCAGTAAGACCTGAGCCAATTTGAGAAGCTAAGCGGATACGTTGTGACTCACCACCTGAGAGTGTTGCTGAAGAGCGGGAAAGTGTCAGATAATTCAATCCAACATTGTTGAGGAATGTTAAGCGTTCATTGATTTCCTTGAGAATACG
>JBBKVR010000131.1:0-10738 GCA_037968575.1 Bdellovibrionales bacterium
GCACCCAAGAAAAGAAGCGCTTTAAAAAACGCATGCGTCATAAGGTGAAACATTGCTGCGCCATAGGCGGAAACACCAAGCGCAAAGAACATGTAACCCAGCTGGCTCATCGTTGAGTAGGCAATCACACGTTTGATATCAAATTGCGTCATACCAATCGTTGCTGCGATAAATGCTGTTGACGCGCCAACCACACAGATAACCATCAAAGCATCCGGTGCGTATTCATAAAGTGGTGAGAAACGCGCAACGAGGAATACGCCAGCCGTTACCATTGTTGCTGCGTGAATAAGCGCAGACACGGGCGTTGGACCTTCCATCGCGTCAGGTAACCACGTATGCAAACCGAGCTGTGCTGATTTACCCATCGCACCCACAAACAATAAAAGCCCGATCAAAGTCAGTGCATGGACCTCATATCCAAGAAAGCTAAAAACAGCATTTGCTTGTAATGGCGCATTTTCAAATATCACATCAAAGGAAACGCTTCCGAACACAACAAAAGTTGCCATGATACCGAGTGTTAAACCAAAATCTCCAATGCGGTTTACAACAAAGGCTTTAATGGCCGCCTTGTTTGCAGAAGATTTTTGATTCCAAAAACCAATTAGTAAATAGGAGGCAAGCCCAACCCCTTCCCAGCCAAAGAAGAGTTGCAAAAGATTATCTGCCGTTACCAACATCAACATAGTGAAAGTAAAGAGTGATAAATACGCCATAAAACGCGCACGATTTGGATCGTGGCTCATGTAACCAACCGAGTAAATATGTACGCATGCTGACACAATGTTGATAACGCACATCATAACAACGGTCAGCGTATCAATACGCAATGACCAATCAACAGCAAAACTTCCCGCTACTATCCAATCAGATAAAGGAAGTATTCGAGGTGCCTGCATTAAGGCCACATCGTAAAAAAGATACATAGAGACGATTGCCGCCACACTTACGCAGGCACAAGAAATAAACTGCGCAGCTTTGTCTCCCATCTGACGTCCGAACAGACCAATCAGGACAAAAGCAATAAGCGGTAAAAAAACGGCTAGTAATTCCATAAATTAGCCCTTCAAACTCGAAATATCTTCAACAGCGATAGAGCCTCGCGCTCGGAAAAAGACAACCAAAATTGCCAATCCAATTGCCGCCTCAGCCGCCGCTACTGTTAAAATAAACAATGAAAAAACTTGCCCTGAAATGTCGTTCAGATAAGCACCAAACGAAATGAAATTAATATTTACAGCCAACAACATCAATTCAATCGACATCAGAATAACAATCACGTTTTTACGGTTCAGAAAAATTCCCAAAATTCCAAGTGTGAATAAACTAGAAGCCAAAACCAAATAATGTATCAATCCAATTTCCAACATCTCTACACCCCTGTCTTTGGTGTTATTTTTTCAATTGAAATAACATCTTCTTTTTTACGGGCAATCTGGTCAGCAACATTTTGACGGCGAACATCAGGACGATGTTTCAATGTCAAAACGATTGCGCCAATCATCGCGACAAACAAAATCATACCCGCTGATTGAAAGATATAAACGTAATCAGTATAGAGAACCGCACCAAGCTGCTCAGTGTTAGTTAATTCATTCTCAATATGTTCAGGCATCGGAGTAGTGCCAAACACGCTTTTGAAAAGCACAATCAATTCAGCGAGCAAAACACCGCCCAAGACAACACCCAATGAAACATACTTCATTGCATCATCTCTGAGTCTGGAAAAATCAATATCCAGCATCATCACAACAAAGAGGAAAAGAACCGCCACTGCACCGACATAAACAATTACCAAAATCATCGCTACAAATTCAGCGCCTAGCAGAACAAAAAGTCCTGCTGCATTAAAGAAAGAGAAAATGAGAAATAAAACCGAATGAACAGGATTTTTGCATGTAATTACAGCAACCGCACTCAAGAAAAGTACGATAGCAAAAAGATAAAATGCCAGGGCTGAAAATATCACGTGCTTATATTCCTATTACCTATATGGGGCGTCTGCTAAAAGATTTGAGGCAAGTTGAGCTTCCCACTTATCACCATTTTCGAGGAGCTTATCTTTATCGTAGTAAAGCTCTTCTCGTGTCTCGGTTGAAAATTCAAAATTTGGACCCTCAACAATCGCATCTACAGGGCATGCTTCCTCGCAAAGTCCGCAGTAAATACATTTCGTCATATCAATATCGTAACGCGTTGTACGACGAGAACCATCTTCGCGCGCCTCAGATTCAATCGTAATGGCAAGTGCAGGGCAAATTGCCTCACACAACTTACAAGCAATGCAACGCTCCTCCCCATTAGGATAACGGCGCAGAGCGTGCTCCCCACGAAAACGCGGAGAGATAGGACCCTTTTCAAAGGGATAGTTGATTGTTACACGCGGCACAAAGAACATGTACTTCAACGTTAGAAGCATACCCTTCACAATCTCGGCCAATAGCAATGCGTTTAAAAAGCGTCCCATCATAAATCCTTATTTTGGCAAACTATCTGTAAAAAGAAGTGCGCCAGATATAACAACTACCCACAACAATGTTAATGGTAAAAAGACTTTCCATCCCAAGCGCATCAATTGGTCATAGCGATAACGAGGAAATGTTGCGCGTACCCAAATAAACCCAAATAAAATTAATGCTGTTTTTAAAGCAAACCAAACAAACCCTGGAATGATTTCAAGAAGCTCAATGCCGAATGGTGCATGCCATCCACCCAGAAACAGGATAGTCGCCATCGCACTCATCAAAATCATGTTGATGTATTCACCTAAGAAGAACAATGCAAAGGCAAAAGCTGAATACTCTACCAAGAATCCACCTGAGAGTTCTGACTCCCCTTCTGGCAAATCAAATGGAGCACGGTTTGTTTCTGCCAGAATGGACACAAGAAACACAATTAACATTGGGAATAGTAAAACTTGTAACCACACAGGCCTTGGTGTTTCAACAATGTCAGTAAGGTTCAACGAACCAACAGCTAACAAAACACAAACAATTACCAATCCCATTGAAACTTCATAAGAAACCATTTGCGAGGCAGAGCGCATTCCACCAAGAAATGCATAACGAGAGTTTGATGCCCAACCCGCCATAATCACGCCGTAAACACCCATAGATGAAATGGCAAACAGATACAAAATACCTACATTAATGTCTGCAAGCGCCAGACCTTTATCAACTGGAATAACTGCCCATGCGACAAGCGCCAATGTAAAGGTCAACAGAGGTGCAAGAAGGAATACAAATTTGTTAGCTTGCGCAGGAATAATTGTTTCTTTGGATAACAACTTCATGCCATCTGCAAGTGGCTGTAAAAGTCCGAAAGGACCAACGGTCATAGGGCCTTGACGCTTTTGCATCGCGCCCAAGACTTTACGTTCTGCATAGGTCATATAAGCCATAGCAAAAAGCAAAATACCTATGGTAATCCCGATATGAAGTAGGATCATCGCAAAAGGTATGCCGTATATGTTCCAAAATTCAATCATTAGAGGTTAGGCAACCTTCTTATTCTTTTCCAAAATGGTTTTGAGATTTGGCGGAAGGTAATTTGGTCCTTTAAGAATTTTGCCATCATCCTCACGACGAATAGGTTTACCGTCTGCGCCTAATTTACTCATATTAGAAGTATGAACTTCATCAAAAGCTGCTTCTTTTAAATCTTGCAGACCAAATGAAAGGTAAGCGCCATCAAGCACATATTGAATATCTGTCAGCGCATCCAAAACCTCTATCAGATCACCCTGCTCCAGTGCCTCTTTTAACTCGCCAACTTCTTCTTCAAGAAGATTAATCCGTAAAAGGTTAGTTTGGTCATCTGAAATATGCGGAGCATCCTTTACAGATAATCCGTACGATTCATGAAATTCCTGTACGCGTTGTAGTGTAGTTTTTGTCATTCTGCTGCCTCCTGAGTGTCTTGATTACCCCAAAATGAGTGATGACATTCGCTCATAATATCTGATGCACGACAAATCACATTTGCTAGATAAAAATCGGGGTAAGATGATTTAAAGTTAGTTTTTAAAATCTTATTTTTTGTTTTATTAGAGTATTTTACCAATTTTTCTTCAGGTAAAAAATCAATATTGAAATAAGACGGGCATTTTTCAAAAATATGATTTCTAAGCTCTAATGTTGAGTTATAAGGAAGTGTTACATCACATTTTTCAGACAAAGCTCTTAAAATACGCCAATCCTCTTTTGCCTCACCTACAGGAAATACTGCGCGCTTACCCAATTGAACACGACCTTCTGTGTTCACATAAAGAGCATCTTTCTCTGTATAGGCAGTTGCAGGTAGAATAATGTCCGCGCGGTGCGCTCCTTTATCACCGTGATGACCCTGATAAATCACAAATGCTTTTTTGGAAATTTTATCAACATCTTCTCCATCGTAATTCAAAAGATAGACGAGTTCCGATTTAGCAATATCTGTTTTATTGGTAAGACCTAAATCTAATGCTGCCACTTGTGAAGAGTCTTGATGAAGGAGGTTAAAACCATTCCAGCCATCTTTCACGACCCCAAACTTATCAGCTAGCTCAAGTAAAGTCCCATGAATAGCCTCACCATCTTTACGCTGTAACGCCCCTGCCCCAACAATAATTAAAGGACGCTCTGCATCTTTTAATGTTTTAGAAAAACCACTTTTAGCTTTTATAAGACTTTCAACATCAGATGGTGACTTACCTAAATGCTCATAAGGGTAAGTTAAATCTTCAGCTTCTCCAATAACAGCAACCTTCGCTCGTTTTTCAGTAACAGCCTTGCGAATACGTGTATTGACTAAAGTTGCCTCGTAACGTGGGTTTGTTCCAACAAGTAAAATAACATCGGCATTCTCGATTTCAGCTATTGGCGTATTGGTTAAATAGTGACTGCGTGATTGTGTTGAAAGCGACAAACCATTCTGTAACCCTGAAACCGCCTTAACACCTAAATTATCCATCAAGTCTTTGAGCGCAGCCATATCTTCGACAGCACATAAGGGACCCGCCAAAGCAGACACTTTACTTTTCGTTGCATCCGTCAATTTTTGGGATGCTAATTCAAGGGCTTGCTCCCAAGTTGCAGACTCTAACTTTTTTGTTTTTGTATTACGAATATATGGAGTATCCAAACGACGCTTTTTCAAACCATCATAGGCAAAGCGCGTTCTGTCGTTAATCCACTCTTCGTTAATTTCTTCATTCAAACGAGGAAGTATGCGCATAACTTCATTACCACGTGAATCTACACGTATGTTACAGCCAATGGCATCATGGACATCAATTGTTTCGGTTTTCTTTAATTCCCAAGGGCGCGCTTTATAAGCATAAGGCTTAGATGTCAAAGCTCCCACTGGACAAATATCAATCATATTTCCTGATAGCTCAGTTGAAACCGCTTTTTCGACAAATGTGCCAATTTCCACATCTTCACCACGATTTAATAATCCTAATTCAGCCGTACCCGCTACTTCCTCACCAAAACGAACGCAGCGTGTACATTGAATACAGCGCGTCATTATTGTTTTAATAAGTGGACCAATGTTTTTGTCTTTAACGGCACGTTTATTCTCGCGGTAACGTGAACGATCAAACCCATATCCCATGGCTTGGTCTTGTAAATCACACTCACCACCCTGGTCACAAATAGGGCAATCAAGAGGATGATTAATAAGAAGCATTTCCATCACGCCTCTACGTGCCTTTTTAACAACTTCGGACTCGGTTTCAACTTCCATCCCCTCACCAGCCGCCATTGCGCAAGACGCAACAGGCTTTGGCGCGCCCTTTACCTCAACAAGACACATACGACAATTAGCAGGGACAGAAAGGCGATCGTGATAACAAAAACGCGGAATTTCATACCCAACCATTTCTGCCGCCTGCAGAATGGATGTTCCAGCTTGAACTTCAACCAATGTCCCGTTAATTTTGAGCCTTGGCATTATGCAGCCCTCGCTTGTTTTCTGTAATCAAGAATGCGCTTTTCCATTTCAGGCCTGAAGTGACGAATAAGCCCCTGAATAGGCCACGCTGACGCATCACCATGTGCGCAGATGGTATGGCCTTCAATTTCCTTGGTCAAATCATAAAGCATGTCAATCTCATCAACTGTGGCATTACCTGTCACCATGCGCTGCATCGTGCGCCAAAGCCAACCCGTACCCTCACGGCACGGTGTGCACTGGCCACAACTTTCGTGCATATAAAAGAATGACAATCTCGCAATCGCATAAACAATGTCGGTTGATTTATCCATCACAATAACACCCGCAGTTCCAAGACCACTTTGAACTTCACGAAGTGAATCAAAATCCATACGCACAGTCGAGCAAACATCTTTTGGAAGTAATGGCGTCGATGAACCACCAGGAATAATCGCAAGTAGGTTGTCCCAGCCACCACGCACTCCACCAGCATGGCGCTCAATCAAATCTTTGAGAGGAATACCCATCTCTTCTTCTACATTGCACGGCTGGTTCACATGACCAGAAATACAGAACAGCTTCGTTCCTGTATTTTTCTCATCACGACCAAAACCAGCAAACCATTCACCACCACGTCTTAGAATTGTCGGCGCAACCGCAATGGTTTCAACATTATTCACCGTTGTTGGACAAGCGTACAATCCAGCCATCGCAGGGAATGGAGGTTTATTACGAGGCTGCCCCTTTTTACCTTCAAGGGATTCAATAAGTGCTGTTTCTTCACCGCAAATATAAGCTCCCGCCCCACGATGAAGAATCACATCAAAATCCCATCCTGATTTAGCAGCGTTCTTACCCAAAAGTCCTGCATCATAAGCCTCTTCAATAGCTTTATTGAGGGCAGAACCTTCATTATAAAACTCACCACGAATATAGATGTAGGCTGTGTGTGCACCAATCGCGAAGCCTGCAATTAATGCACCCTCAAGCAATTTGTGTGGGTCGTGGCGCATAATGTCACGGTCTTTGCATGTGCCTGGCTCGGACTCATCAGCGTTGATAACCAGATAATGTGGCTTTCCCGTTTTCTCATGATCAGGCATAAAAGACCATTTCACACCCGTTGGGAAACCAGCTCCACCACGACCGCGAAGACCTGATTTTTTCATTTCTTCAATAACCCAGCTACGTCCGTTTTTAATAAACTTAGCAGTACCGTCCCAATCGCCACGTTTTTGCGCAGCTTTAAGGTCTGGTGATTGCCAGCCATAGAGGTTTGTGAATATACGATCTTTATCCTGCAACATGACTTAAATCACCCCTTCTTTTTTGGCTATTTCTTCCAAAGTCGTTGGGCCATTTTGAGCCATTGATGTTTTGCGCCCTGATTGAGAACCAATAGGAACATCCTTGCCATCACTCAATGTCTTCATAATACTGCGCATAATTTCAGGCGATAAATCTTCGTAATAATCATCGTTGATCTGAACCATCGGTGCATTCACGCACGCACCAAGGCACTCAACCTCGACAAGTGTAAACATCCCATCCTTGGATGTTTCACCGAGATGAACACCAGATTCCTTCTCACACGACTTCACAATATCGGCAGATCCACGTAACCAGCATGGTGTTGTTGTACAGCACTGAACCAAATATTTCCCGACAGGTTTAAGATTGTACATCGAATAGAATGTCGCGACTTCATAGACCTTGATATTTGGCTGACCAACAATAGAAGCAATCTCATCCATTGCCGCACGCGGTATCCAACCACCATGTGGCTTCTTGGCTTTTGCACCCTCTTCGGCAAGTTGGCGTTGTGCTAAATCAAGCAGAGGCATAATTCCACTACGTGCCTGATTAGAGGGATAGCGCGCAAGGATGTCCTTCACCTTCTTTTTATCCTTAAAGGTAAAACTCTCTGGCTGGTATTTCGCGTTGGGTTCAAATTTTGGTTTCATCGATCAATCTCCCCGAACACAATATCCATAGAACCGATAATTGAAACTGTATCGGCAAGCATGTGTCCTTTAGACATGAAGTCTAGGGCTTGCAAGTGGTAAAAGCCTGGCGCGCGCAAACGACATCTATATGGTCTATTTGTTCCATCGGCTACAAGGTGAACTGCAAATTCACCTTTTGGCGCTTCGACCGCCGTGTAAGTTTCACCTGCTGGTACATGATAACCTTCAGTGTAAAGCTTGAAATGGTGAATCATCGCTTCCATTGAACGCTTCATTTCCGCGCGCGGTGGTGGCGCAATCTTGTAATCATTGACCTTAATGGGACCTTCTGGCATTTCACGCAAACATTGCTGCATAATCTTTAAGGATTGACGCATTTCCTCCATACGTACGAGGTAGCGCGCATAACAATCCCCAGTTTTACCCACAGGGACATCAAACTCCATGCGCTCATAAACATCATAAGGCTGAGACTTGCGCAAGTCCCACGCCACGCCAGATCCGCGGAGCATAGGGCCTGTAAAACCCCAGTTAATCGCCTGTTCCGAAGTTGCTGTACCTATATCTACTGTACGTTGTTTGAAAATTCTATTATTGGTCAGCAAGCTCTCAAGGTCAGCTATCATATTCGGAAAATTTTCTGTCCACGCCATCATATCTTCGGCGAGTCCTGCTGGCATATCTTGATGAACACCACCTGGGCGGAAATAGTTAGCATGAAGACGTGCCCCACTGATGCGCTCATAAAACTCCATACCCTTTTCACGCTCTTCGAATGCCCATAGTGCTGGTGTAATAGCCCCCACGTCCAAAGCAAACGTTGTGATATTCATAATATGATTGAGAATACGACCAAGCTCACAGAATAAAACACGGATATATTGTGCGCGTTCAGGTGCTTCGACACCTAAGAGCTTTTCAACCGCCAAAGCAAAGGCATGCTCTTGGTTCATAGGAGCTACGTAATCTAAACGGTCAAAATAAGGAATAGCCTGAAGGTACGTTTTATATTCAATCAGTTTCTCTGTTCCACGGTGCAAAAGACCAATGTGTGGGTCTGCGCGTTCCACAACCTCACCATCCATCTCAAGAACAAGGCGTAAAACACCATGAGCCGCAGGGTGTTGCGGACCAAAGTTCATTGTGTATGGTTTGATTTGTGTCTCGTTTGCAATATCACGCATGTCTTTTTCTGCCACAGCCATTACTTGCCCCCTTCCCGCACAGTTTTATCTGTGGGCATATAGCCGTGCTCAGGAACAGTTGCCTTTTCGTCTCCAGGAAGCTGCATTTTTGTGAGGCCTTCCCAAGGACTCAGATTATCAAACATCCGAAAATCTTGTGTCAGTTTCACTGGTTCGTAAACAACACGTTTTTGTTCTTCGTCATAACGAAGCTCTACAAAACCTGTGAGAGGAAAATCTTTACGCAAAGGATGTCCCTCGAAACCGTAATCAGTTAATAAACGTCTATGGTCGGGATGCCCTTCAAACATAACACCGTACAAATCCCAAATTTCACGTTCTGCCCAATTTGCACAGGCAAATAAAGACGTGACACTTGGAACAGGTGTATCTTCATCGGTTGTAATTTTTACGCGAATACGTTGATTTTGACGCATAGAAAGTAAATTATAAACAAGCGTAAAACGCTCAACCTCGTTGGGATAATCAACCCCACATAAATCGACTAACTGTTCAAACTGACATTCAGGGTCATCGCGCAAGAAAATAAGAACCTTTTTAATAAACTCTCTTTTTGCATTCAAAGACAATTCACCGTTGGCAAACTTAAAGGAAGTCACTGCTCCGTCAGTTCCCTCCTGAACGTGCTCAGCCAATTCGATAAATATATCTTCTGTAGTGAATGTCATTTAAATGAATTACCTAACAATGCGCGTATCTTCGCGCTGAATTTTCTTTTGAAGTTGAAGAAGTCCGTAAACCAATGCCTCAGCAGTTGGCGGACAGCCTGGAACATAAATATCAACTGGTACAATACGATCACACCCGCGCACCACTGAATAGGAATAATGGTAATACCCGCCTCCATTGGCACATGAGCCCATAGAAATCACCCAACGAGGCTCTGGCATCTGGTCATAAACACGCCTCAAAGCTGGCGCCATTTTGTTTGTTAGTGTCCCAGCCACAATCATCACGTCAGATTGACGCGGACTTGGACGTGGAAAAATACCAAAACGGTCAAGGTCATAACGACTCATATAAGAATGAATCATTTCAACAGCACAACACGCCAGACCAAAGGTCATAGGCCACAAAGACCCAGTTCTTGCCCAATCAAAAAGCTTATCAGCAGACGTTAAGACATAACCTTTGTCTTGTACGGACTTGGATAAAGCTGCCGCTACAACATCTTGATCCTTGGCAGGCGGGAGCTTTACATCTGTTCTTAACAGAGCATCAGGAGCATCAATAACTTTGCGTTCGTGACTCATAAATTTACTCCCAATCAAGGGCTCCCTTACTCCATTCATAAATAAAACCAATTGTTAGAATACCTAAGAAAATCATCATTGACCAAAATCCAAATAAGCCAATGTCACCCAATGTCACCGCCCAAGGGAAAAGGAAAGCAATTTCCAAATCAAAAATAATGAACAAAATGGCCACCAAGTAGAAACGCACATCAAATTTTGAGCGCGCATCGTCGAATGCATCAAAGCCACATTCATAAGCTGTCAGTTTTTCTGGGTCAGGCTTTTGTTTGGCTACCACGAAAGACGCAAATAACATCACCAAAGACATGCCCGATGCGATAATCAGGAAAACAAGGATTGGAAAATATTCTGATAAAAATTCAGTTGAAGCCATAATAGTCACAGATTTTAC
>JBBKVR010000132.1:0-15177 GCA_037968575.1 Bdellovibrionales bacterium
CCTTGAAGCTGTCCGTGAAGGTCAGCCTCATTCACAGCATTAACCACACCCTTAACAATACGGTTTTTTGTATTTACGGCTTTGTAACGAAACTGTGGAATACGCCTAACTCCTAAATCTTGAGATTTACAACTTTTGAGGCCGCTTCAATACTGGTCACGCCCTCTTTGATTTTTAGAATAGCATCATCACGCAAGCTTTTGAATCCTTTCTCGCGTGCAATACGTTTAATTTCTGCTTTTGAATCTCCATTTGCAAGAGCATCATCCATATCCTCATCAAACATTAGTATTTCAACTATCGCCGTCCGCCCACTATATCCTTGACCATTACAAGAAGAACATCCCTCTTCATTAGCTTTGTAAATATTTTGAATTTCACCAGATTTCATACCAAGGAAATTAGATTCCCTCTCGTCTGGCGTGTATTCAACCCTACAATTAGGGCATAATTTACGCGTTAGGCGTTGTGCAAAAATAGAGACTATTGCACCAGCAAGCATATTTGGTTTCAAATCTAAATCTAGAAGCCTTGGAATTGCGCCAAAAGAGTCATTTGTATGCAAAGTGGTATAAACTTGGTGCCCTGTCATAGCAGCTTTCAGCGCCATACCAGCTGTTGTCGCATCACGTACCTCACCAATAAAGATGATGTCAGGATCCTGACGAAGCATTGCCTTAATACCTTCAGCAAACCCTAAAACACCCTCTCGAACACTTGTTTGTCTTATCATCGGTATGGAATATTCCACTGGATCCTCAAGTGTTTGAATATTCACCTCGACATCATTAATAGCATCCAGCATGGAATAGAGGGACGTACTTTTACCACTACCTGTGGGGCCAGTGACAATAATAATTCCTTCGGGTCGCTTTTGGGATTCTTGAATAAGGCTTAAATTATGTTCACTAAAACCAAGGTTACTTAATGGTAAAAGGTTAGCCTTTTTGTCCAAAACACGTAGAACAATATTTTCTCCGTTCACAGTTGGTAATGAGGACACACGAAAATCAGCTTCACGCCCACCGACATTCAATGAAAACCTTCCATCCTGAGGGCTCAATTTATCCGCAATATTCATCTCAGACATAATTTTGATGCGTTGGGAAATACCACTCCAGAACTTCTTGTGAATGACTTGCGCTGTAAACAGCACTCCGTCTAAGCGATAACGAAGTCGTACAAAATTTTCCTCGGGCTCAAAGTGCAAATCAGACGCACCCAACTTCACTGCCTCAAACAACAAAGCATTTACCAGACGTACAATCGGATGAGTATACGCTTCATTTTCAGTCAATTTAGACAGGTCAATATTGTCAACATCTTCTAAATCACGAAGAATATCCTCAATGGTACTGGAGTAACCATAAGCCGCATCAATAGCATCATTCAAAACAGACGGAGTAGTCACCATTGGTTTAATGGCATAACCTTTGGGCATTTTTCGCCGCAGGGTATCCATTGACACAATGTCATAGGGATCAACCAAAGCCACATACACACTGTTATCCTGTATAAAGAGTGGTAAAATATGAAGTTGTTGAGCCTCTTTTTTCTCTAGTAACTCAAGAGCTGTTCCATCAACAATTGTTGATTTTGGGTCAAAGACATCAAAACCAGCAGATTCAGCCAGAGCAATCGTGAGTTGAGCCTCATCAATAAACCCAAGATCAACAAGGGCCTCACCAAGCATTCTTCCGCTAATTCTTTTTTCCTGAAGGGCAACATTTAATTGCTCCTTGGTAATCAAGCCCATCTGAATGAGGCGATCACCAATACGCATTTTGCCGGCCGCTGCATCAACTGTTTGCAACTCACCACTTGTATGAGATGTAGAAGTTGCCTCTTGTGAATTTTCAGGTAATTCAGGAGAGACTTCAATAGGGACAGGCGTAAATTCCAAATCGCCGTCATCATCCAAAGCCGAATGCACAGTAATATCCATATTTTCACTGGAAGATGTTTCTGGCGCAGGCGGTTGAGGAACAGAAGAAATCTCTTCGTCAATGGTCAAATCTACAAAATCAAAATCCACATCAGAATCAACAAAAGAGTCATCCTCATTATTTTCAGGGCGCGCAGACGGTTGAACAATGTCTTCTGACCTTGCCCCCTCTATCTTCTGCTGTCTTTCTTCAAGCTCGCGCCTGGCCTTTTCTGCGTCGGATTCTTCCATGACAATATTATATATTCCCGAATGGGTTGATATGAAGTGTTGGCTGTTTAGACTCAAAAGCCAGAATTATTTATATCACAGCCCGCTTTACCATTAAACCACCTATATAGCTTAACAGCGAAAGACTTAAAATTTGTTATTTCTAAGAGTATTTTTGAAATGAGAGTGGTGCGCCCGGGAGGATTCGAACCTCCAACCGCTTGATTCGTAGTCAAGTACTCTATCCAGTTGAGCTACGGGCGCATGCCGATAAGGCGACAAAACACATACGATATGCTTTGTGGCTTTGCAAGGACATTCTGCATTAATTTACCTCTCTTAAGGCTGTCTTTTCCCTGACTTTTTGTGGGTAGAACGAAGTTTTTACTGTTTTCCTTGACACTTCCCTCTTATCATCACATAAATTCGCCTTAGAAGCGCAACAATACGTAATTAACTGTAACAGTGATAAAAATATGACATTCAAGAAGACCTCAGCACGTATCGTGCCCTCTCTTCGATTAGCCGTTTTTAGTCTCGCCCTTGTCGGCGGTACTAGCGTTATGAACCTTGGTATTTCAAGTGATGCGAACGCACAATCAAAGCAGACACTGGTCATTACAAACAGACCTTTACCACCTGAGTTGCGCCAGAATATTTATACACCCATCCCTGTTGCACCAATTATCCAACCACAACAGCTTATTTTGCCGCAAACTCCTAAGTATGATTCTTTGGTGAATAAAGAGATTGCCACACTACGCAGCGAATTATCAGGCTTACAATCTCATATCTCTGGTATTTCAGGTAAACTGAATAGTCTGCAAGCTGGAGGGCAACAAGTTGCAGCAGCGTATTATGCGAATGTCGGAACAATCAGCACACAATTACAAACAGGAACAACACCAGGTAATCCAAGATTGATGGATCAGTTGTCACAAGCTCAAGGTAACTTGGAAACATTGTCTAGAAACTTGGGGGACTATAATTCTCTTGCGGTTGAAATAGCCGCAGCGGCATCAACATCATCTTTCTTGATGCAACAAACACGCGCAGCTTATGGTTTAACTGGAGCTTTGGAAGAAGATCACGCCTCATTGGCCGCAATTGAAGACGCTATTAACAACATCACTATCGTGATTGACCGTTTACAGAATAATGTGAATGACGATATTTCACGCACAGCCGCCTATCTCGCATCTGAACAAAACAACCTACGCACACTTTCACTGGCTGTGACCAATGGCGACTTCTATGGTAAAAGCCTGTCAGGCCGTCCATTCTCTAAAGCCTCAACAACACAAGTTGTACAACAAGTTGCAACATCCAGCCCAACCGTTGCACCTTCGCCGAATAATCCAAAACCTTTGGTTAAAATTCGCTTCGATAAACCCGACGTTAATTACGAGCAACCTGTCTACACTGCTGTAAGTGAAGCTATGGCAAAATATCCCAATGCACGTTTTGAATTGGTTGCTGTTGAACCAACCGTTGGAAACGCCGCACAACTAGCAATAGAAAGCACCCGCGCCAGACGTAATGCAGAGAAAGTCCTACGTACTCTGACCCAATTAGGTGTTGATCAAAACCGTCTCGACCTTGCAACAGCACAAAGTGCCTCGGCCGCCACAAGCGAAGTTCACATTTATATTCGCTAAATTGTTTGAACTTGACCTTCCAACGCTTATTATGATTAGGATGACCAATGTTAAATGAGAAGTGTCATCGTAAAGACCACCCCCCAACAGGATATAAGATATGAGTATTGTCGCTTTATCAGGCTCACCCGATAGCATCCATGTTAGGCTTGCAAATACTCCCGAAGAAATCGAGGCCGCTCAGCGTTTGCGCTACCATATCTTTTATGAGGAGTGCAAAGCAAAACCCGATGAAGCAGTTTTAAGAGAAAAAAGAGACTTCGATAAATACGACGCAGTGGCTGAACACTTAATCGTTGTTGATCCTAGCCGTGGCTCCACACCTGATAAGCAAATCATAGGCACATACCGCATGATTAACCAACAAGCCGCAAAAAAGCTTGGCCAATTTTACTCCAGCGATGAATTTGATATTGCACCACTCAAAAACACGGGAGTTAAACTACTAGAACTCGGTCGTTCATGTGTTTTGGAAGAGTTTAGAACGCGCCCTGTCTTGCAACTTCTTTGGCAAGGTATTGCTTTTTATGTTTTTGATACTGAAGTTGGGCTAACTTTTGGCTGCGCCAGCTTACAAGGAAATGACGTGCACGCCTTACAAGAAGAACTTTCTTACCTTCACCACTTTCACAGCGCGCCGAAAGAGCTTCGTGCCAAAGCGCTGTCTGAACGTTATGTTGATATGGATATGTTGCCCGCCGACCAAATTGATGAGAAAGAAATCTTTCATAAATTGCCGCCATTAATTAAAGGCTATTTACGCATAGGTGCAAAAATCGGCGAAGGCGCAGTGATTGATTATGATTTTAACACAACAGATGTTTGCGTTGTACTACCGACCAGTTACGTACGTGCGCGTTATTTAAGACATTACGAACGCACAACGAATAAGCAAGTCTCCCCTCATATCTTCACCAGTATTCCACCGTTGAATACTGCTACTGCACAAACGGCTTAAATCCAGATGCGCAGTATCATTGCTGTCATCAAACTTCTTACATTTCTACTCTGGTGCGCTCTCATAGTGCCTCCACAAATGATTTGTAACGTTTTCTGCAAAGGTAACGCTGTTTATTTCCTACCTTGGGTATGGCACAAGGGCATGTGTTTTGTCTTCAAGCTAAAGGTCGAAACACATGGTAAAATTTGCACAGAGCGTCCTGTGCTATTTGTATCCAATCATATTTCTTATCTCGACATTCCAGTTATTGGCAGCACCTTGAAAGCGTCTTTCATCGCAAAAAGTGAAGTTGCGAGCTGGCCACTTTTTGGTCTGTTAGCAAAATTACAAAATACAGCTTTTATTGATAGGCGTAGAAGTGCATCTGTTCGTGAAGCAGGGTCTTTAGAAAAGTTGCTTGAAAAAGAGGGTGGTTTAATTCTATTTCCTGAAGGAACATCTCACACAGGCGAGTTAGCACTTCCGTTTCGTTCAAACTTCTTTCAAATTGCCGTAGGCCATGAAAACTTACCCATACAACCCATAAGCATTCAGATTCTAAAAGTTGATAAAAAACCAGCAGACTCACAACCTGTTCGCGATATTTATGCATGGTATGGAGACATGGACATGGCTCCCCATCTGTGGGCTTTTGCAAAATCACGTGGAGCAGTTATTAAATTGACCTTTCATGAGCCTCTTCGTGTAAAGCCCAACCAAAACCGCAAAACTCTTGCAAAATTAGCAGGAAAACCTGTTCACAAAGCCTTTCAAAGTGCTTAATTGCCGTTCATTTAGTTGATAAACTTATAAAAATCCCGATTAAGTTTGCAAACATCACCTGTTTTTTATTACAATTAGAAGATATTAAGTTTATTTAGCATCTGACCGTGGGGAGCGGAAATATTGATGATTTTTCGTTTTGGAAGTTTTTTCGTTTTTGTATTCGCGCTCTGTCTTCTGACTTCTGGTTTGCTCAGCTCAGCTAATGCTCAAGATCAAACTCGTTGCACAAGAGACTCTAGCGGAGCACTTAGATGTGGTGGAACCGATACCACTACTGACGATGCCTCGAATAGCTCTGGAAGCGACACTTGCAATCCTGAAATTCAAGAGAGAATGGAACAAACGGCGGCACACGAACTTGAACACTCACAACGTGTTGTTACCGGTATTTTTCAACCAATAGAACCTGCAGCAGAACTTGTTTGTTTAGACAGTCAAATTGCTTCTGCCTCAAATACAATTGGGTCTATTTTTAGTGACAACCCAGACTTCTTTAATACTATTAAAAATACGATTACCCTCCCAACATCGATTTCTAACTCTGTGCTAAGCACTCTAGCTTCTGTACTAGGTGGAAATCCATTTAGTTCAGGTGGAATAGGTGATTTATTGGGAGGCGTTCTCGGTTTTACAATGCCCTCGCAATGTGATGGCATGCAGGGTTTGTTTGAGCGCGTTGCAGGACAAAACATAATTGGATTAGTAGGACCTGCTGGCTCCTTTGATCCCTTACAAGCACTTGGCTTTCCGTTTGCAATTCCAGGACTTAGCAGTGGTGGTGGGAATACTTCTCAGGCGTCATTGGCTGAACCTATTCCTAACAACCGTGTTGCTGATGGCGAATGCCGTAAATATGTGAATTTTCCAAGTAAAAACGGAAGTAAGGAACACGGTGGGTGTGACGCTGGTAAAGGCGCCACCTGTGTAGTTGAATATAGTGGAAATACTTTCACCTGTAATTCACAATAGATTTTAAGCTACATCTTTGCATAAACCTCTAATCCTGCTATCACTATGCAGCTAAACGCTTACGCTGATATAGTTACAGGATTATTATGCTTCTCAAGCTCTATAAAAAAATTACAGCTAATTCTGGTCCGTTTCTGACCTATTACCTCCAACGTCGTTTAAAAAAAGGCAAGGAAGACCCTGACCGTATTAACGAACGCCGTGGTATATCATCTGTTAAACGTCCCAAGGGTACCCTTATATGGGTACACGCAGCGAGCGTCGGTGAAAGCCAATCAGCACTCATCCTGATTGATGCCCTCAATAAAAAACTCGGTAAGAAAAATATTAGCTTCCTTGTTACAAGTGTAACGGTGACTTCAGCCACGCTTATGGGTAAACGGTTACCTGATAACGCCATTCATCAATATACGCCTGTTGATCACCCAGATTGGATACGTCGCTTTCTGGACCATTGGAAGCCCAGCGCTGCTTTCTGGATTGAATCAGAGCTTTGGCCGAATACTTTGAGATTTCTGAAAAAACGCCATATTCCCTCTGCGCTTATCAATGGACGCTTGTCTGAGAAATCCTATAAACGGTGGAAACGCATTGATAGCGAAGCACGTGAAATGCTTTCTGTGTTTGATATCGTTTTGGCACAAACAGACGAACATAAAAAATGGTTTGATGCTTTGGGTATTCACACTTGCGTGGTGACAGATAACCTTAAATTTAGTGCCTCTCCTCTGCCTTATGATGAAAAAGAACTTAAGATTCTTAAAAAGAAAATCGGCGAGCGCCCATTATGGGTTTATGCCAGTACACATAAAGGTGAAGAAGAATTAGCCGTTGAAACACATGAGGCTCTTCTTAAAGACTATCCTGACTTACTGACTATTATCGTGCCAAGGCATCCCGATCGTTGTGAAGAAATCCTCAGTAACATTGAAGATACTGAACTCGATATCGCGATAAGATCAGATAAAGACACTATTAAGAAAACCACTCAAATCTACATAGCCGACACGCTTGGTGAACTTGGTCTATTTTATAAATTAACTGATGTGGCCCTTATAGGGCGTACATTCAGTGATGATGGCGGTGGTGGACACAACCCCATTGAGGCTGCGCTTCTTGATTGTGCAACATTGTCAGGTCCTCACTATCAAAACCAACAAGACCTGACAGATCAAATGGTTAAAGCCAAAGCCATAACAATCATTCCAAAGAAGAAAGATTTAGAAAAAACCCTTAGGCGGCTTTTCTCTGAGGATATTCAACGCCAGAAATTGATTAAAACCGGTCGTAAGTTTGCTGAACAAAAGACTGGCGTAATTGACTATGTTCTACATGAGATAGAGCCTCTCCTGCTAAAAATAAATAAGCCCTACCCAGCGGAGAAAGGAAAATGAGTTTCTGGAAAACCCCAAAATTCTGGTACTCACAAGATAAAAGTCCCATATCTCAGTTATTAAAGCCGGTGGAAATTCTTTACAGCAAAGCTTCCTTTCTACACAGACGGAATCAAGTCAAAAGGTCATATACAAGTCACATCCCTGTAATCTGTATTGGTAATTTAACGGCTGGGGGAAGCGGTAAGACACCAACATGTATTGCTATACATCAGCTGATAAAAGACAAAAGACTTGCTCTTGAACCTGTATTTCTGACCCGTGGTTATGGGGGCTCACTCAACGGACCCGAGAGAGTGCGTAGCCAAGGCTCAGCAAAGACTTGGGGAGATGAATCTTTATTGTTGTCCCATTATGGAAGCGTAATAAAGGCAAAAAATCGTGTAAAAGGTGCCTACTTTGCAGAAAACTTGAATGCCGATTGCATCATTATGGATGACGGTGCGCAGAATGAACGACTAACAAAAACTGTAACTCTCATTGTCGTAAATGGAACAACTGGTTTTGGAAACAAACAACAAATTCCAGCAGGTCCTTTGCGCGAAAATCTAGAATCGGGTCTGAACCGTGCAGATGGGTTTATTTTGATTGGTAAAGACAAGGCAGATGTGATGAGCATTCTACCTAAAGGCAAGCCTTTTTTTAAAGCCGCTATCATTGTTTCAGAAAAATGGAAATTAGAGAAAAACAAACCCTACATTGGCTTTGCAGGAATTGCTTTCCCAGAAAACTTTAAGCAAACCCTACTGGATAAAGGGGTAAATTTAAAAGATTTCAAGGCTTTTTCCGATCATTATTTCTACACAAAAGATGACCTGAAAGTGCTCTCAAAGATGGCTGGGTCTGAAAAAGCGACTTTAATCACAACCGAAAAAGACTATGTCAGGTTACCTGAAGGTTTTGATAAAAAACGAGTTGAATCCCTTCCTATTGAACTGCGTTTTGATAAAGAACAAGACGTTACACAATTTTTAAAAGAAAAACTAAAAACACATAAGCAATAAAATGTCTGAATATGATTTTGATTACTTCGTGATAGGTGGCGGCTCAGGTGGCGTTCGCTCTGCACGCATAGCTGCACAACACGGTGCAAAAGTTGGTATAGCTGAGGGTGTCGACTGGGGAGGGACATGCGTCAATGTTGGCTGTGTACCCAAAAAACTCATGTCCTATGCCGCCGACTTTGGTATGGGTTTTGAGGATGCAAAAGGTTATGGATGGGATATACAAAAACCCTCTTTTGACTGGAATACCTTAATCGAGAATAAAGATAAGGAAATCAATCGCCTAAATTGTATTTATGAAAAAATACTTCAGAAAAATGACGTCACAATCTATTCAGAATTTGCCAAATTTATTGACGAACATACGCTGCAAGTGGGTGACCAAAAAATTACAGCGGATAAAATTCTGATTGCGACAGGTGGCACACCGCGCAAACCAGATATGCCCGGACATGAACATACTATTATCTCTGATGAAGTTTTTCATCTTAAAGACAATCCAGGAAAAACAATTCTCATAGGTGGTGGCTACATCTCTGTTGAATTCGCACACATTCTCCACGGCATAGGCTGTGAAGTTGAAATCATTTACAGAGGCTCCATGTTCTTGCGCGGGTTTGATGATTGCTTAAGACTGGATCTCGCCGAAGAAATGAAAAAACTTGGCATCAAACTTCATTTTAATTGTGATGTTAAATCCGTTACCAAAAATAATGGCAAGTTAGTTGTTCATACAACCCATAATACTGAAATTGAATGTGACACTGTATTTTCAAGTATTGGGCGCGTTCCAAATACTGATAACTTGAATTTGGATAAGGTTGGCGTCAAAACTGACAAACAAGGTTTTATAGACGTAAACAATAGCTTCCAGACAAATGTCTCGAATATCTACGCCGTTGGCGACGTGACCAACACCCCTCACCTCACTCCCGTTGCAATTGTTGAGGGACATTATTTGGCTGATACGCTTTTTGGTTCGAAACCAACAACCAATCCACTCGATTACACCAAAATTCCAACGGCTGTTTTCTCTACACCTCCCATAGGAACAATCGGTTTAAGCGAGAGTGACGCAAGAGAGAAAGGTTACGAACTCTCTATATTCCGAACAAACTTTACGCCGATGATTCACCAACTCAGTGGGCGCGATGAAAAAACCATGATGAAGATTGTGGTTGATAAGAAAACAGATAAGGTCTTGGGGCTACATATACTTGGTAAAGATGCACCCGAGATGCTCCAAGGCTTTGCTGTTGCTATACAAGCTGGCGTCACAAAGGAAGATTTTGATAAAACTCTGGCCATTCATCCAACTTCTGCAGAGGAACTAGTTACACTTTATCAACCCGTTGTTCCTGCTGAAACTGCCAACTAATCATTTGAAAAATATAAACTAACGCTGTATTTCTATATGGCGTTAACACAAGGAAAAAATATGTCTGTAAAAGTTCGTTTTGCCCCCTCTCCAACTGGTATGCTGCATATTGGTAATGTCCGTACAGCCCTTATCACGTGGCTTTTTGCACGTAATGAAGGTGGTTCATACCTTTTGCGCATTGATGACACAGACAAAGAACGATCTAAAAAAGAATATGAACTTGCTATCGAAGATGCGCTTGTCTGGTTGGGATTGGATTGGGATGAAAAAGCCAACCAAAGCGATAGAATGGATCGTTATAGAACCGTTATCGAGCAGTTGAAAGCTGATGGAAGGCTTTATGCTTGTTATGAAACCTCAGATGAGTTGAACTTAAAGCGTAAATCTCTACTGGGGCGTGGTAAGCCTCCAATATATGATCGTGCGTCTCTGGACTTAACAGACGAGCAGAAACAAGCTTATGAAACCGAAGGACGCAAGCCTCACTGGCGTTTTAAACTCAATCATACACCTATCATCTGGAATGACCGCGTACGTGGTGAAGTGAAATTTGAAGGTGCATTGCTTTCTGACCCTGTCCTTATCCGTGAAGATGGTAGCCCTCTCTATCACCTATGCTCTGTTATTGACGATATTGATTTCGAAATTACTGACGTTGTGCGCGGTGAAGACCACGTGTCCAATACAGCCATGCATGTGCAGATGTTTGAAGCATTAGGTGCCAAAGCTCCAGGTTTTGCCCACCTTCCCCTCATATCCGATGCAGAGGGCGGCAAGTTGTCCAAACGTTTGGGTTCTATGTCGATTAAAGACTTACGCGATGATGAAAACCTTGAACCAACAGCAATTGCGTCTTTACTCGCACGTTTGGGCTCATCCGACCCGATTGAAGCCTTCTCAACGTTACAACCACTCGTGGATAGCTTTGATTTCTCTAAATTCTCACGCGGAACGCCTAAATTTGATACAGATGAGCTTTTCCGTCTCAACTCTAAGATTCTGCATGATATGTCTTACGAGCAAGCACTTGTATCTCTTCGCAAAATTGGTCTGAATGATGTTGATGAGACATTCTGGAATGCTGTTCGCCCTAATATCGAAAGACTACGTGATGTTAAAAATTGGTGGGAGGTCGCTAATGGCCCTGTCTCACCTACTATTGAAGAGCCTGATTATATCTCAGAGGCACTAGACCTTTTACCCGCAGAGCCATGGGACAGTGAAACATGGAAGAACTGGACAGCTGCTATTAAAGATAAAACCGGTCGCAAGGGGAAAGAGCTCTTCATGCCTCTTCGTCAAGCTTTAACAGGCATGAACCATGGTCCTGAACTTGATGTTCTACTTCCTTTGATAGGATACGCCCAGACACAAAAACGGCTTCACAAGGATGAAGCCGCTTAGAGAGTAATTCTTTTAAACTAAAAACTTATTTGCTTATACGCGCACGCAAGAATTTTTCGAGCTTGCTGGCATCGTTACTGTTCGCAGCAGGCCATAGAAGCTTAACTGTATTCTTGTATGTTGTTGCACCACTGTGGAAGAGCTGGTCACATAGAACCATCTTACGCTGTGGATCCAATGTATCAAACTCACCAAGGATATCGAATTGTGTTTTGTAGTAAACACTATCGCGAGATTTTAACTGTTGAAGTAATGACATGGGCGTTTCCTTTATCTTCTATATGTTATCTCATAATTTTAACCATTTGTAAAGGTTCTTATGTCAAATTTATGAAATTTCAATGACTTAGGCTGTGTGTATACTACTAGTATATGTCAGTTTGGCTGTTTTTGCTCGTTTTATCGTTTCAATTTTGAACCCAATTTAGGTCAAATTTAGCTTAATTCCCTTTATTGAACGCTGCGCAGGCGATTCTCTTACCTGCTCCACCAATAGGTTGCGTCTTCATATCATCAGGATTTTCATGCATAACAAGGGCTGCCCCATCTTTATCCAATAGATGTTCTGATATTTTCAGCATGCGCGAATGCATCTCCGCCTTAACAGTACCATCTTCATGCGCATAAACGTTTGGCAAGTCACCAACTTCATAACCAAGTGAGTTTTGATAGCCATGCTTGTCATTGTGTGGATTAACATGCCCCCCTGAAAGCTTAAATCCCTCTCCATTATCGGAACAATCACCAACCATATGGACATGAAGAGCGTGCCAACCTTCTGGCAGCTTGCCTGCTTCTACTTTCAAAATTGTCCCTTTCGTAGCTTCCATTGCTGTGACCGTACCAATCATATTGCCACTTGCATTCACCAAATCGGCAGTCGCCTTCGCCATCGGTTTCTCAGCAAGAGCTGGGACAGATAATGCAAGAACTGCACAAGTTGTGAGGCATAATTTTGATTTCAACATTTTGGTTCCTTTTAGGTTTGCATGCGTTATGTGACTAAGGCAGAGTGTTTTCTTAAACAACCATATAGAATGAACAATGCCTAAAAGCCAACCACAGCCACTCACTCAAATTAATAACGCACTAACCTTTATTTTGGTTCAATCACAAATGGGCGAAAATATCGGTGCTTCTGCGCGCGCCATGTTGAATTGTGGTTTGGAAAATTTGCGGATTGTTAACCCAAGAGATGGTTGGCCTAATATTCAAGCGGAACGATCAGCGTCCAAGGCCTTTGATATTATGCCCGAAATTAAAGCCTACGATGACACAAGTTCTGCCCTTAAAAATCATCAATATGTCTATGCGACGACGGCACGAAAACGCGACCTTGTAAAACCTGTCATGAGCCCTGCACAGGCCGTAAGCGACATGAAAAAACAGATTAGTAAAGGTAGCCAAGCTGCTGTTTTGTTTGGGGGAGAAAGAGCGGGGCTTTCCAACGAAGACATTACGCTAGCAAATGTACTTATTCATATTCCAACCAACCCTGATTTCTCGTCATTGAACCTTTCTCAAGCTGTTTTATGTATTGCTTACGAATGGCTAAATTCATTACAAGAAAATACCCAAGAAACTCACCTTCCAACAGGCAAATCCCAGTTGGCGGAACATAGTGAACTGATAGAGCTATATGAGCGTCTTGAAAATGAACTGGAAACGCATCGTTTCTTTAGGGAAGAGGCCTTGAAACCCACGCTCATACAGAACATTCGCTCTTTTCTGAATCGTGCCACCCTCACCTCTCAAGAGGTAAAAACCTTTCACGGTATGATTACCTGCCTGACCGGTAAGAAAACCGATAAGAAATAAAAAAGCCGCTAAAAAAGCGGCTCTCTTAAAATCTCTAATTCTGTGTGTCTCTTAACGAGAATAGAATTCAATAACCAGATTAGGTTCCATTTGAACCGGATATGGAATTTCTTCAAGCTGAGGAATACGCAAGAACGTTGCCTTCATTGCCTTGTGATCAACTTCAACGTAATCGGCAACATCGCGCTCTTGTGACGCTACACCAGTCAGAACCAATGGAAGTTGGCGTGAAGATTCTTTGACTTCAATAACATCACCTTCTTTAACAAGGTAAGATGGAATGTTTACGCGTTTTCCGTTTACTGTGACGTGACCGTGGTTAACGAACTGACGAGCCGAAAAGACTGTCGGGACGAATTTTGCACGGTAAACAACTGCATCAAGACGGCGCTCAAGAAGGCCAACAAGGTTTTGACCTGTATCACCTCTGAGGCGTTCTGCTTCGGCAAAGTAGCGGCGGAATTGCTTCTCACCAACATTACCGTAATAACCTTTAAGTTTTTGCTTCGCAGCCAACTGGATACCAAAATCTGTAGGCTTGCTACGACGTGCGCCGTGCATACCAGGACCAGTCTGACGAAGATTGTATGGAGAGTTCGGACGACCCCAAAGGTTTACACCAAGGCGTCTGTCAATTTTATGTTTGGATTGTAAGCGCTTACCACTCATCTTAAGTTCCTTTCAATATTGTCCCGTTAGACCAATTGTTAGTTTGAAGCAGAAAACCAATTCCCTGCTTCAACGGGGCGCTGTAAATACGCCCTCTTTCACGGGAATAGCGCAACTTATAAGGATTTTTGAGGGTAAGTCAAATATTTTTGAGCTTTATTTGCCCCAGACTTCACTTAGACGTTTATCGCGTCCACAATTCCATCTGTAGAAATTATATTTAACGCTATTTTTATCAGCATAATCCTGATGGTAATCCTCAGCAGGATAGAACGTTGGAACTGCGATTATTTCAGTTTCAATGGTTTTACCAAATTTCTCTTCTAGCTTTGCTTTTGAAGCTTGAGCAAGTCTACGCTCCCCACCTTCAGCAAAAATAACTGCTTTATATTGTTGCCCACGGTCACAAAACTGTCCTCCACTGTCAAACGGATCAACGTTTATCCAGAATTTATCAAGTAATTGAGCATAGGAAATAACATCAGGGTCGTATGTAACTTCTACAACCTCATAATGTCCCGTTGTACCACTAGAGACTTGTTTATAAGTCGGATTGTCAACTGTCCCGCCTGCATAGCCCGACACGGCCTCGCTGACGCCCTGAACCTTCTCAAGGTCATGTTCCAAGCACCAGAAACATCCACCTGCGAGAATAGCTTTTGCTGTGCCTGCGTTGGCGTTTTTGGGGCTTCCCATCACGAAGAAAAGCGCAAGGAAAGAAAGGGCGAGTACTGGCAATAAATATTTCATGAATAATGAGCTAGCTCTTTATTTTTAAAAGAAAACCCTTAGATTGATTACCAAATCAACCGCCAAATGAGAAAAACGCATGCCATATACGAGTTGTAGTTGTAAAAACGACATTAGGCTTTATTACGAAGATTATGGGCAAGGAAAGCCTGTTGTCCTTATTCACGGTTGGCCGTTAAGTCACCGTATGTGGGATGACCAAATCTCTGCCCTTGTTGAAGGTGGTTACCGCGTCATTGCCTATGACAG
>JBBKVR010000133.1:0-13885 GCA_037968575.1 Bdellovibrionales bacterium
GCGCGCCAATACCGTATCCAAGACGACGAATAGAATTCAAAAATGACGCGCTATAATATCCAAGAAACAGAAGCCAAGTGGCGGAAAGTCTGGGATGACAAGGGTTCTTTTGTCGCTCAAGATGACACCAGTAAGCCAAAATACTATGTTTTAGAGATGTTTCCCTATCCTTCTGGGCGCATCCATGTCGGACATGTTCGTAACTATTCTCTAGGCGATGTTGTTGCGCGTTATAAAAAGGCTAAAGGTTTTAACGTAATGCATCCAATGGGCTGGGATGCCTTTGGCCTTCCTGCCGAGAATGCCGCCATAGAAAACAATAGACACCCAGGCGAGTGGACGTATGAAAATATAGGTGCCATGCGCAAACAGCTTAAAGCCATGGGGTTATCCCTAGATTGGAGCAAAGAACTCGCCACCTGCCATCCTGGCTATTACAAACACGAACAAAAAATGTTCTTGGACTTCTATAAGAAGGGCTTGGCTTACAGAAAAGATTCTATCGTTAATTGGGATCCTGTTGAAAACACTGTTCTTGCCAATGAACAGGTCGTTGACGGTAAAGGGTGGCGCTCAGGTGCGCCCGTTGAGCGCAGAAAACTTAACCAGTGGTTTTTAAAAATTACAGATTATGCTGAAGAGCTAATTGATGAATTGAAAAAGTTAGAGCGCTGGCCAGAAAAAGTCAGAATCATGCAGGAAAACTGGATTGGCAAGTCTCAAGGTCTGAAGCTCAAGTTTGATATCGAAGATTTCGAAGACCGGATTGAAGTCTACACAACGCGCCCGGACACAATTTTTGGTGCTTCTTTTGTTGCGCTTGCCACAGATCATCCTTTGGCTGAAAAACTTGCTGGTGAAAAAGACGGCTTTAAAGATTTCAAAAAACAATGCGAAGCCATAGGGACATCCGAGGCCGCTATAGAGCAAGCTGAAAAACTTGGTTTTGACACGGGCTACCGCGTTAAACACCCATTCTTAGAAAATGACACGCTTCCTGTTTATTTGGCGAACTTCATTCTGATGGATTACGGAACAGGCGCTATTTTTGGCGTACCTGCACATGACCAGCGTGATTTTGACTTTGCCACGAAATACAATCTACCAATCAAAACTGTTGTTGCGCCCGAAGGCGACACGGACTTTAAAGCTGAAAAGGCGGCTTATAGTGGCGAGGGTGCATTGATAAACTCTCAATTCCTTGATGGAAAAACCATTGATGAGGCTAAGGTTGAGATTATTAGCAGGTTAGAAAAGATTGGAACTGGTCAAGGCACAACACAATATAGATTGCGCGACTGGGGTGTTTCCCGCCAACGCTACTGGGGCTGTCCAGTGCCGTTCATTCATTGCGATGCCTGCGGTATTGTTCCTGTTCCAGATGATCAACTTCCAGTGACACTCCCTGATGATGTAAGTTTTGATAAGCCCGGTAACCCGCTTACCCACCATCCTACTTGGAAAAACACAACTTGCCCTGAGTGCGGTAAAAATGCGCAACGCGAAACCGACACATTTGATACCTTCTTTGAATCGAGTTGGTATTTTGCCCGCTATTGTGACCCCAGAAATGAAGAAATTCCCTTTAATAAGGAAAGTGCTGAGTACTGGTTAGGCGTTGATCAATATATCGGCGGTGTTGAGCACGCCGTTCTCCACCTTCTTTATGCGCGCTTCTTTACCAAAGCGATGCGTGATTGTGGTTACCTTAATGTAGATGAGCCATTCACTGGTCTATACACACAAGGTATGGTCACACATGTAACCTATCAGGATGATCAAGGGAAATGGTTGTTTCCTAAGCAAATCCTAGAAGGACATAATGGCGGACTTATTCATCGCGATACAAAAGAGCCTGTAACTGCTGGTGCCACCATTAAAATGTCAAAATCAAAAAAGAATGTTGTTGACCCTGAAGATATCTTGTCGAGTTATGGCGCGGATGCAACTCGCCTCTTTATATTGTCAGACTCGCCGCCAGATCGTGATTTGGAGTGGACAGAGAGCGGTGTAGATGGCGCATGGAAATATGTGAACCGTCTTTACCGCATTTATGACGAAAATCTTTCACTTATAGAAAGTATACCCAAAGATGCTCCTGATGCTTTTTCAGATAACGCCAAAGATCTTCGCAGAAAAACACATGAAACAGCATTACAAATCAGCAAAGACATTGAAGACTTTCACATGAATAAAGCCGTGGCTCGCTTGCGTGAACTATCTAATATGGTTGAAGGCTTTAAGATTAATGAAAACAGTGAAAAATGGGCTATGCGCGAAGCATTAGAGTATATGGCGATTTGTATGAACCCAATCATGCCCCATTTGGCAGAAGAGCTGTGGCAAATGATGGGACACGAAACACTGCTTGTTGATACGAGCTGGCCCGTAGTAGACAAAAATCTACTACAGACAACTGTTGTGACATTGGCTGTTCAGGTAAACGGGAAAGTTAAGTCAACCATTATGCTTCCGCGTGATGCTGCCGAAAAAGAGGCAAGGGAAACGGCTCTTGCAAATGAAGATGTTCAAAAAGCCCTAGATAATAAAGAAATCCGTAAATTCATTTATGTCCCCAACAGAATTGTGAATATGGTTGTTGGATAATCTCGCATCTTAAGGCGTTATCGGTCACAATAGTTGTGAACTTCTTAAATTTAGGAACACTCATGCCCAAAAAATTACTTTTATCGCTTTTTGCTTTTTCACTTTTGTTCATTGTCGCATGTGGTTTTGAACCCATGTATGCAACAAAAACCTTTGGTGGGAAAAATATTTCATCCAAACTCTCTCAAGTGTCGATTGCCAATATCCCAGACCGTGAAGGTCAGTTACTCAGAAACGCGCTTTACGACCGTTTTTATAGAAATGGCAAGCCCGTTAGTCCTCAGTATAACTTAACCGTCAGCAAACCAACTGAAATCAGACAGGAACTCGATATAACGATTGGCGCTGAAGCAACGCGAGCACAACTACGCTTATTTACAGATTTCACATTAACAAACATGCAAACAGGAAAAACTATATTACGTGACAGAGCTGAAAGCATCGCCAGCTTCAACATTATCGCCGATGAATATGCAACGCGAGTTAGTGAGAGTAACACTAGGGAAAATGCTCTTCGTGATATTGCTAGGCAGATTGAGCAAAAAGTTACTTTGAAATTGAATGAAGGGGACTAAATGAAAGTCGCTTATAGAGACATTAATGGGTTTTTAAAAAATCCACCCAAAGACATCCGTGTAATTCTTGTTTACGGTCCAGATTATGGATTGATGAAAGAACGCTCTGAAATGCTCGGCAAAACTATCGTTGATGACCTACACGATCCATTTAATGTTAGTGCTCTGGACGCTGATCAAATTGCCGAGGATGGAGCTTTATTATCGTCAGAAGCAAACGCTGTTTCCATGATGGGTGGGCAAAGATTGGTACTTGTGGAAAAGGCTGTGGATAAGATTGAACCAGCCCTAAAATCATACCTTGAGGACGCGAACCCAGATACCCTTGTTATTGTACAATCGGAAAACCTCCCCCCTAAATCCAAGTTACGTAAGTTATGTGAAAGCAACCCATTAGCCGCAGCGCTTCCCTGTTATGTTGAGGAGGAAAGAGACTTGACATCTCTCATTACAACTATACTCACTGAAACAGGAAATTACCGTATTGATAGAGACGCATTGAACTGGCTCGCAGCTTCACTCAAAGGTGACAGAAGGCGTGTGCGTAATGAGATAGAAAAGCTGACCCTTTATAAAGGTGCAGAATCATCTCAAATTACACTAAATGAGGCTACGAAGGCCTGCGGAGATTCGGGTCAACACTCTCTTGACGATTTAGTTTATGCCTGCAGTGGGCGACAGGGAGATAACGCATTAAAGACCTACAATGACCTTCTCTCTGATGGTGTAACTGGAATTACTATTCTGCGAACTTTACAAAATCACTTCCGTAGACTTTACCTCGTCAAACAGCTCATGGCCGAAGGAAAGCCATTCTCCATTGCTTCGAAGTCTTTAGCACCACCACTCTTCTTCAAGGTTGAAAAATTATTTGAATCTCACGTTAATCGATGGTCAGAAACAGCACTTTTATCCGCCCTAAGTAAGCTTTTGGAAATAGAATCATTATGCAAAAAAACGGGTTATGACGAACATGTGTACGTGGGTCAATTCATCGCCGGACTAGGACTAACAAGAGCTGCTTAATTTAGTGTGGAATCTTGGTTAATCGGTGGACAACATCATCCAACTGATCAAGATTACGGAATGTAATTGTTACCTTACCGGCCGAGGCATCCTTCATATCTATTGTAAAATTTAAGCCTAATTTATCAGAAACACTCTTTTCAAGTGCCAAGGTATTAACGCCTTTTTGAAAGACTGGTTTCTTCTTAGATCGAGAAGGCCGCCCCTGTGAAGATAGTTTCTCGGTATCACGAACACTTAAACCGCTATTCACAATCTGCTTTGCTAAAGACACAGGGTCTTTTGCTGTAACCAGGGCTCTGGCATGGCCAGTGCTCAACTCACCACTTTCCAGATATTTTTGAACTTCTTTGGGCAAAGAAGTCAAACGCACCATATTTGCAACGTAGGGACGGCTTTTCCCTATAGATTCGGCAGTTTCCTTCTGTGTGTATGAAAACTCATTCATAAGCTGTTCTAGTGCGCGTGCTTCATCCAACGGATTGAGGTTTTCGCGCTGTAAATTCTCTATAAGACCAATCTCAAGCGTCTCTTTATCTGTAAAAGAACGGATAATGACAGGAATCTCGTGAATTCCTGCTTTTTGAGCAGCCCTCCAACGGCGCTCTCCTGCCACAATCTCGTACATATGATCAGAATTGGGCTTTTGACGTACCAATAACGGCTGCAAAACACCATGTTCCTTCATGGAATCGGCTAACTCAGATATACGCTCGTCATTAAATATTGTTCTCGGTTGGTAGGCACCAGGCTCTATTTGCGCAATACTAATGGCTCTACGCTGCGCGCCTGGCGTGTGGCCTTCCCCGCCTGTTTGTGGATAAACGCCTTCTTCGTCTTCGAACAAAGCATTGAGTCCGCGACCTAAACCACGCTTTTTAAAGCTTTTTTCAAGTTTATCGTAGATATCACCATCATCTTCTACGTCTGTATTTTTGTTTTTTGGAGTCATGAAGCAATCCGCATATCATTTGTTATTTTTTTCTCACGGCGAAGCACTTCGCCTGCTAATTTAATGTAAGCTTGTGAACCCTTAGAATTCATATCATAAATAATCGCTGGCAACCCGAAGGAAGGTGCTTCAGAGAGACGTACATTCCTCGGAATAACCGTTTTATAAACCATGTCACCAAAATGAGCACGAACATCCTGCTCAACTAATCCAGATAAATTATTACGGCGATCATACATGGTTAGAACAACGCCCTGAATATCTAAATCAGGGTTAAAATGTTGCTGTACGCGCTCAATTGTTTTTTTCAAATGACTTAAACCTTCAAGCGCATAAAATTCGCACTGTAGAGGAACAACAATTGAATCAACAGCAACAAAAGCATTTAAAGTCAGTAAGCTAAGTGACGGTGGACAATCTAATATAACATAATCATATGGCATGGGTTTGCGCAAAGCTTCGCGTAATTTATATTCACGTTTCTGTGTGGTCACCAGCTCTATTTCTGCGCCTGATAGGTGTATGGAAGATGGAATAACTGACAAATTTGGAACGCGCGTTGCGATAGCAATTTCTGAAGGTTCGCATTTATCGAACAACAAATCATAAGCACTTTTACGAATGGCCGAGCGACGTACACCCAATCCAGTTGAAGCATTACCTTGAGGGTCAAGATCAATTAGTAAAACTCTCTTGCCAACTGCACATAGTGCCGTTGCTAGGTTAACGGCCGTTGTTGTCTTGCCAACACCACCCTTCTGATTAGCGACAGCCCAAAATCGCGGAAGTTTGTGGGATTGTTGATTTTTCGTGCTTTGCTTCATGGCTCAACTCGTAAATTTATTTTTAAGGAATGGATACATAATGATGAAAAACATCATAAAATTCAATTTTTTAAGAAACTGGATGAAGCGTTATACACAGCACAGAGCTAAAATTTCTAGTATTTTTGCTTCATTGGACGTTTTACTATCATGAATTTTCAAATCAAACTTAAAACTCTTCTTCGCTTCTTCGACTTCAGCTTCCCAATTTTTACCCTTTGGGAATAAAAAGCAAACATCATTACAATCGTTGCCCCATAAGCCCCAACAGTAAGTCATTAGTTTAACTAGAGGTGCTAAGGCACGAGCCGTTATAATATCTGGTGCGGGCAAATCTAAGCTCTCAATTCTACAATTTTGAACACTCACATTTTGCGCATTAGTTTCACGTGAAACAGCCCTCAAAAAGCTACATTTACGAGAATCCGACTCCACGAGAGTTACGTCTTTATTAGTGGACAAAGCTAAAACTAGACCCGGAAAGCCTGCACCACTACCTAAATCATATAAAGTTTGAGCGTTTTCAGAGATAAGCGTATCTAGCTGTAGTGCATCTTCGAAATGCCGTTGCCACACATCGTCTTCGCAATTATCACTTATAAGATTGATTTTTTTTTGCCAGCGCAGAAGCAGATCGTAGTAGATCTTCAGATTATCGTATGTTTCACGTGAAACATCAGGCAATGAGTTGGAATTAGGCAGCATTTTTCTTTTTCGAGTTACTCTTTACAGTGCGCAACAATGCCATTATTGCGGGCGGTGTAACACCTGGAACACGAGACGCTGCACCAAGCGTTTCTGGCATCGCTTTTTCCAGCTTCTGAATAACCTCATTAGAAAGCGAGCCAATATTTCTATAATTGATATCATCTGGAATCATGAGATTTTCATCACGCTTAAAGGCCTCTATATCAGCGTCCTGACGTTCCATATACCCACTGTAAATAGCATCTATTTCTATTTGTTCACGAATATCCGCTTCAATACCGCTGAGTTCTGGCCAAACGGTTAAAACCTCAGCCCAACCAAAATTTGGATATCTCAACAAATCATGAGCTGTGCGGTATTTACCATCTTTATTAATGATGATTCCTATATCTTCAAGCTCATTAGGTGTTGCCCTCTTGTCTCGAATAAGCTCGAGTGCAGATTCTAGATTTTTCTTCTTTTGAGACCATACTTTTTGTCTTCCGCTGCTGACGCAGCCTAATTCAATACCTTTTTGCGTTAGTCTCTGGTCAGCATTATCAGCACGTAATCGTAGACGATATTCTGCACGGCTTGTAAACATTCTATAAGGCTCAGGTGCGCCTCGTGTAATTAAGTCGTCAATAAGCACGCCAATGTAGGCTTCAGAGCGATCTAGCGTAAATTTCTGTGTTTCACTTGAAACATTATCGCTTTTGAGAGCTGCATTTAGCCCTGCCATCAAGCCTTGCGCAGCCGCTTCCTCATATCCCGTAGTACCGTTGATTTGTCCTGCCAAGAACAAGCCGTTTAACTTTTTCGTTTCAAGTGTATTAGTTAGGCTTCGCGGATCAACATAATCATATTCGATAGCATAAGCCCATTCGGCAACGCGTACATTTTCCAGTCCCGGTATGGTTTTGAGCATCTTTTCCTGAACATCAGTAGGAAGCGCATTCGATATACCATTTGGGTATACCAGTTCACTATCTAGGCCCTCAGGCTCTAAGAAGATCTGGTGTCTATCCTTGTCGGCAAACCTAGTAACTTTATCCTCTATAGAGGGGCAATAACGCGGACCTTCGCCTTTGATTTGTCCTGAATAGAGGGGCGCCTGGTGAAGATTGTCGCGAATAACTTCATGTGTTTCTTCTGTTGTATAGGTGATGTAACAGGAAATCTGCGGGACAGTGATTTCATCGCTCATAAATGAGAACGGCACAGGCGTTTCATCTCCTGGTTGTTCTTT
Source organism: Bdellovibrionales bacterium (assembly GCA_037968575.1). Classification (GTDB taxonomy): domain Bacteria; phylum Pseudomonadota; class Alphaproteobacteria; order Micavibrionales; family Micavibrionaceae; genus UBA2137. The sequence continues at coordinate 7,921 of JBBKVR010000133.1, forward strand.
GCAGGCCTGCCAATTGATAGAATCCTTATAAATTCGCGCCGGTGTACCTGTTTTTAGGCGTCCAAGTGGAAATTCAAGTCTTTCAAGTGTTAAAGCCAGTCCTGTTGCGGGTTCTTCTCCCACACGACCAGCGGGTGTTTGTTCCTTCCCACGGTGAATAACGCCTCTTAAAAACGTCCCAGTCGTAATAACAACCGACCGAGCCATGACTTTTTTACCTGAAGAGGTAATAACACCTTCAATTTGTCTGCCATCAGAAGATAAAATTAAATCTTCAGCACCATCTTCTATAAAAGCGAGATTTTCTTGGGCTTGAAGCGCTTTTTGTATAGCTTGCGCATAAAGTTTTCTATCTGCTTGCGCTCTTGGTCCCCTTACAGCTGCACCTTTAGAGGCATTAAGCATACGATATTGAATGCCAGCCTGATCAATAACGCGTCCCATAAGACCGTCCAAGGCATCGATTTCGCGTACCAGATGTCCTTTTCCAAGCCCGCCAATCGCAGGATTGCATGACATTGCGCCAATTGTATCTAGTTTGTGCGTGAGAAGAGCTGTTTTTGCGCCCATGCGCGCAGAAGCCGCCGCAGCCTCACAGCCCGCGTGCCCACCACCAATAACAATTACGTCAAAATCTTTGCTCATGTGGCAGATATATACATATAAAAGTGGAAAATTACCAGTTATTTCCCGATACAAAAATCCTTGAAAATAATATCAAGAAGATCCTCGACGTCAACGCGTCCTGTGATGCGCCCTATGTGGCGCAAAGCAAGTCGCACATCCTCTGCAAGAAGATCGGGTTGAGTGATTTCAAGGGCTCGAGCTAAATGCTCTTGTGCTTGCTCTAATGCTTGTCTATGCCTTTTGCGCGTTAGAGAAACGGAAATTTTTTCGCCAATCATGTTTTTTATGCGTTTTTCAAGAGCGCCTAGCAATTTTGACAGACCCTCTTCCTTCTCAGCAGAAAGCGTTATATATGGCTCCTCAACCACTTTATTTATAATATCTGACTTGTTCATTACTAGAATTGCGCGCTCATCTATTAAATTAAACGTATTTTGTTGGTCTTCTAATGGCTTTGCACCGTCAAACAACAATATCGTTAAATCGGCATTTTGTGCTTTTTCGAGCGCTTTTTTTATGCCCTCGCGCTCAATTTTATCTTGTCCTTCTCCTGAGAGCTGTTCGGGACGCAGGCCAGCGGTATCAGAAAGAATAACCGGTATTCCAGCAATATTAAGGTGAACTTCAATAATATCGCGTGTTGTACCCTCAATATCCGATACCAAAGCAACATCTCTCTGCGCCAAAGCATTAACTAGTGTTGATTTACCTGCATTAGGCGCGCCAATAACGGCTATTCGCACCCCTTCGCGCAACATCTCACCACGTCGATTATCGTTTAAATGCTCTAATACTTCTTTGTTTAAGGTGCCCAAGTCTTCCAAAACTGGCTTTAGGAATTTATCGGGTAATTCCTCATCTGCAAAATCAATTGAGGCCTCAAGATAAGCCAACGAATTTTTCAACTTATTGCCCCATTCTGTATAGACGGTGCCTAAGCGCCCTTCGAGTTGGGAAAGCGCCTGATCTTTCTGAAGTTGGGTTTCGGCATGAATGAGGTCTGCAACAGCTTCAGCCTCAGTTAAATCCATTTTACCGTTTTCAAAAGCGCGCCTCGTAAATTCGCCAGCTTCAGCCTGTCGGACATCATCCATATTTGCTAAAACAGACAACAACTCATCAATGACCGCGGGACTTCCATGACACTGAATTTCTGCGCAGTCTTCACCTGTATAGCTATTAGGGGCAGGAAAGAAAATTGCCACAGCATGATCGATTGTTTCACGTGAAACATGATGCTTTAGCTTTACATATGTCGCTTTACGCGACTTAAAGACTCTATCATTTGAAAGTGCTTTCAAAACTTTATGGCTTTCGCTACCTGAAAGGCGAATAACCGCCAGTCCCGATGACCCATAGGGTGTAGAAAGAGCAAATATTGTATCTTGTGCTTGCCTAGTTATATTCATTATATCGTCTTAAATTATGCCGAAAGAACAAAAAGATAAAACTTTTCCCTGTAAGATGAAAGCTTATTACCTATAATCCGTGACAAATAATAAAACAGACATAGTATTTAAGTATGCACGAAACACCACCCCCGCACGATAGTTCGCCTATCGCACACCAACTCGCCGAGCCGCTCAAGGATGAGTTACTGCAAAAGCTATCACGTGAAATAAAGGGCAATACCAAGATTGAGGGTGAGTTATCTTTTGAAAGTTATGATGGTCACATTTATGAATGTCGCTGCACCACGCATATCCGTATTTCCGCAAACACGCACAGAGAAACACTTAAGGGAAAACAAACAATTGGGGAACTTGTCTCCTCGCAAGAAGAGTTGAGTGACGCCCTAAGTAAAGCATCTCACATCACTGACAATTACAGTAAAGGGATGGAAATACGACATTTTCTGTTAGACCGCGAAGACAAGCTTTTTGCTCCAAAAGAACATACACATAAGATTCCACAAATCTCCAAACAATATTGCCTCCATCAAGCCTGTAAAACCTGCCATTCCCAAGGAAGCATGGACTGCCCAGCGTGTCATGGGCAAGGCAGAGCGCCCTGCCCATCATGTCGCTCCCGTGGCCATACGATATGCCCTATTTGTCGTGGCGCAGGGGTTCAACAGACCGCACAAGGACAATCAACTTGCACGCAATGCCAAGGGCGCAAGCAAATTCCATGTCGTACTTGTCAGGGACGTGGGCAAGCAGCTTGTGGGAAATGTGGTGCCAAAGGAAAGACGAGCTGCCGAGAGTGCACAGGAACCGGTTGGTTGACCGAGAGTGCCCGATTAGAGTGTATTGCCGAAACCGATTTCCATGTTGGTGACAGCAAATGTCCTGATGCTATGAAACGCGCTATAGCAAAGAAGGGACAAAAACTTTACCGCACCGAAGCCCTACAGCTCTCGATAGAGTCGCCAAACCAAGGTGATTTGGAAAGCGAGCATGGCGATCTACTAACTGTAAATTATAAAGCTGTGTGCCCCTACGGCACTGCAAAATTAAACTATGGAAACAAAAGCTTTGATATTGATTTAATTGGGAATTCTGGAGTTATTGCGGAATGTCCGCCATTTGTTGAAATTCTAGCTGCAGAAGGGTTATCCGAACTTCTTGCCGCCGCTAAGGCTCCGCCACAAGCTACGGAAAAACATCTTAATACAGCCAAAAATTACCGCATCATCAGGGAAGTTCTAATCCTTACCATGCAAAGTAAGCCGGCCGTTGCCTTCAAGTTATTACAAAAGCGATACCCTAAAGGCGTTAAACCACAGACTTTTAAACATCTAATAATGGCTGCGCGAAAATCCTTTAAAGATTTGTCGCGTGCCTCACGATATAAAGGCGTCGCTTTAGGACTCCTTATCGCTGCCATTGTGCAAACCATTTATAATTTTTCGGGTATTCGCGGAGAAATCGTTAGCGGGCTTCCACTTATCCAAGAGCTCTTGATTGATACGGCTGTATTTGGACTTGGCTTTATTCTTAATCTTGTCAGTGTTGAAATTTTAGGACGTTCTGGATTGGTTAAAACCATCCGCAAGCTTACAGGTCAAAATCTATCCATGCGGAACATGCATTTTGACAAGGGTAAAACGCGTATTTGGTCATTTCTAGGAAATGTTGTGATTGTTGCTTTGATATGGTGGATTGCAACGGTTCTTGGATTTTCATCGAAGCCTGAATGGCTACTCTTTTAGGTAAGAAATAATCCGGTCATCCTTTCATCAAGAGGAGGCATAAGAGATGAAAGAACAACCGGATATCATATTTTTTGCATTCCGTTTTTCTGGTACACGGGCTTAGCAAATATTTTCAAAACAAATTTCAAGTAACATCGGCTTTTGTAGGAGCGGGGTAGGGGCACCGATGCTTATTGTTCTCCGTTTCGTTTTTCTCTTAACGCTTCTTGTTTTTTGCAATTTCTGTAGGCACTGACAGCATAGGCGGGGTTACCTGTACTGGTTTGCATCCACATTGCAGGCGTTATAGAGTTGATTGTGCTGCTTTTCTCATTTGGGGTTGGTGCGATGGCAACCCGCACTCCCAACATAAGGCTTAAAGCAGCGGCAGTTCCGGCATTGCGCCGATTGGGATCTAGGACACCTGCGCTTTGATTGGCATGGTGTAGAGAGGGGGCATTATCAAAGTGCGTTGTTTTCAGCAGGTATCTGCATGAATCGCCCAGATCTAGAGGAGATTGTGCTGATGAAAATGAGGACGAAGGCATTAAGGTTGAAGACAAAGCCCTCGACCCCATTTCATCAAGATTTTCGTAGGTGAACGCATGGGCCTTGAAGGACATGAGAAGCAATGCACTGGCTGTGCATATTAGAATAAGGCACCAGACAAGCAACACAGCCTCGAAAGACCGAATTGATTTCATGTGAACATGCGAAGAAACGGACATAGACCACCCACAAGCGTAATAAGTTTATTATTATTGGGTTATTTATTATGTAAACCCTTATACTTTCATATCAACACGAAAGTTCCAGGTGGTCTAGTTTTTTCATTTCAAAATTAATTAAGAAGTATATTAAACTTTAGATAGTTTTTATCTAACGTTGGCCGTTGCCATGAATTGGCATTCGTATAGTGCCTCTATTGCCTTTATAGCAAATCCTTCCGCCATTCGTGCCCTCTATCTCCGAACACACCCTAGATTCGCGATAATCATATCTAGTTTCAAGAATTGGGAGTCTGTTAGGATCACGTTCTGTTTCCTCAGCGTTAAACTCAAACTCTACGCTTACGCGTGTCTGGTTGGGGTTGGGAAGGCGATAGTCAATATCTTGAGTGACCTGTGCCACTTCAGTTTCTTCAGGAAGCTGCATGGCTTGCGGGACTGAAGCTGTTGCCGCTGCTGCAAATATTAAAAGTGCTGACACGATAAATTTCCCTGTTAAGTTTTATTAAGCAGAGCATAGCACAAAAAATGCCAGATTATTAAATTATGTTAATTTATAGGATAGCTGTTGAAAACATATTGTCCATTTGCAACTGAGGCGATAGGCGGCTGTCGGTTTTCTTCAAACAAAAGGTAGCCCTGTTGTAGGTTCCTCCAGAACGGGTACCAGGGTGAATTTATATGAGCTATAAGGTTTTCCTCTGTCATGTGAAACGGGAAAATATCAATGGGAACGGAGCGCTGACCACTTTCGTGCGCCAGCTCAACAATGGCATAAATTTCCTCAATCTGCGAATCTGTCATGGCATAGCATCCGATTGATTTACAATCCCCATGCACCATTATGTGTGATCCTGTACGACCATAGGAGCGATCATATGCATTCGGATACTGGATATTAAAAGCAAGATGGTATTGGCTATTCGGGTTCATCCATTGAGGCTCTACGACATAAAAGCCTTCGGGAGATTGCTTGTCTCCCTCTATTAATTTAGGCCCAAGCGTTCCTGAAAACTTGCAAATTGGGTAAGTTTTATAAAGTGCGTATTTTCCACTGATGTCATCGCGTAACCACATCTGCATTATGGCTGATTGTTTAAAAATTCTTAAATAGACGGGCGTACCTGGGGTAAGTTTGCGCTGCTCAAAATCAATTTTAACTTGCGCAACAACAGCATCGCGTTTTTGTTGCCACCATGATAGCGGGTCGATATTCACTCCTGCGCAAGCAGTCAGAATAAAAGTTGCAAGCAACAGAGTGAAGGCAGAAATACGAAACATCGCTCTATCCTAAACAGAATTTCTTTTAAGAAAAATAACCTTTAAGAAAAATGTCCCCAGAACAATGAAAAATTTACTGGTTCATAGAGTCGAAGAATTCACTATTTGATTTAGTGACCTTCATCTTACCAAGCAGGAACTCAACTGCATCAACAGTACCCATTGGATTGAGAATGCGTCGCAAGACCCACAT
>JBBKVR010000134.1:0-7081 GCA_037968575.1 Bdellovibrionales bacterium
ATTCACTTCATCAATGAAGAAGAATCACCTGGAATGCGTGATGAAAAAGGTATCCTAAACGTCGTGCGTCACTCTGTTGAACTTCTATGTAGTGCCACAAACATTCCTGATAATGTTGAATTGGATTTGACTGGTCTTGAAATTGGTGGGGCTGTTAAAATGTCAAACGCCAAACTACCTGAAGGTACAAAACCTGTCATTGATGATCGTGACTTCACAATCGCAACGCTTATCGCACCGAAAACTGCTGAACAAGAGGAAGCCGAAATGGCTGCAGCTCTTGAGGGTGAAGAAGGCGAAGATGCTGAAGTTGCCGAAGGCGCTGAAGGTGAAGATGGTGCTGAGGGTGAAGGCGCAGCCAAAGAAGGCTCTGCTGACGAAGGCTCTAAAAAGCCTGAAGGCGATGACGCTTAATTCTAAATTTTTGTGATATGAGGGGTCAAACATGAAATCCCTCATATCGCTATTTCTAAATTTCAAACGTCCTGAACAGACGCAAGAGGACTCTCCCATGCTTCTTTTTGTTGGACTTGGAAATCCCGGAACACAATACGAAAATAACCGTCACAATGTTGGCTTTATGGCTGTTGATGCCATTGCCGAGCACGTTGGTGGCGTTTCATTCCGTAGCAAGTTTCAAGGACAGTACGCAGAAGTTATAATTGATGGTCAAAAGGTTGGGATACTCAAACCTGAAACTTTCATGAACGAGTCTGGGCAATCTGTTGGAAAAGCTGCAAAATTTTACAAACTAAATCCTGAACAGATCGTAGTGTTTCATGATGAATTAGATTTGGAGCCTGGCAAAGTCAGGTTAAAAGATGGTGGAGGTCACGCAGGTCATAACGGTTTACGCTCTATTGAGGCACATTTGGGTACAAAAGAATATAAACGTGTGCGCTTGGGTATTGGTCACCCGGGCGATAAAAAGCGCGTAAAAACCTATGTGCTAAATGATTTTGCAAAAGCGGAACAACCAATTTTTGATACGTTGACAGGCGCAGTTGCTAAAAATATTAATTATATTGTTAAAGGCAATGAAAGTGATTTTATGAGTAAAGTTGCTGCCGAAGTAAATATTGTAAGGGGAGAAACAAAGTAATGGGTTTTAATTGTGGAATTGTTGGGCTTCCTAATGTGGGCAAATCAACATTATTTAATGCACTAACACAAACGGCTGCGGCTCAGGCTGCAAACTTTCCGTTTTGCACAATCGAGCCTAATATAGGCAAGGTGGCTGTGCCTGATGAGCGTCTCACTAAAATTTCTGGGATTGCCAAATCTGCTAAAACCATTCCAACACAACTGGAGTTTGTTGATATTGCTGGTCTTGTGCGCGGGGCAAGTAAGGGTGAGGGGCTTGGTAATCAGTTCCTTGGTAATATCCGCGAGACACACGCGATTGTCCATGTCCTGCGCTGTTTCGAAGATGGTGACATCACTCATGTTGAAAACTCGATTGATCCTGTGCGTGATGCCGAGACCATTGAAACGGAATTGATGCTCGCGGATTTGGAAAGTCTTGAACGCCAAATCGACAATTTATCCCGCAAGGCGAAATCAGGTGACAAAGAACTTAAAGCGCAACTTGAATTAATGACAAGTGCGAAACTTGCTTTGGATGCGGGAAAACCTGCCCGCACAGTTGAAGTCTCTGATGATATGAAGCGCACATTCAAATCTCTACAACTCCTCACTGCCAAACCTATTTTGTATGTCTGTAATGTCTCCGAGGATGATGCGGCAAACGGTAACGCCATGAGTGAAGCTGTTCAAAAAATGGCAACTGAACAGAACGCCGAATGTGTTGTGATTAGTGCGGCGATTGAGGCAGAAATTGCACAACTGGATGATGAGAATGACAAGAAAGAATTATTGGAGTCATTGGGGCTGGAAGAGCCGGGTTTGAATAAAATCATTCGCGCTGGCTACAAACTCCTTAACCTCACAACTTACTTTACCGCAGGGCCAAAAGAGTCGCGCGCTTGGACAATTACAGATGGTATGAAAGCCCCACAAGCCGCAGGAGTTATTCACACTGATTTTGAAAAAGGCTTTATCCGCGCCGAGACAATCGCCTATCCTGACTTTGTAAACTGTAATGGTGAAGTAGGCGCAAAAGAAGCAGGTAAAATGCGCTCCGAGGGTAAGGAATACATCGTCAAAGACGGTGATATCTTATTGTTCAGATTCAATAATTAATTTGTAACCTTAAAAAACATCTTGTTTCTCACAGAACAGTTATGTATATCTTGTTTAGAAACAAGGAAATTGCTATGCAAGATCAAAATCACATATTAGCGCAAAACATTGCGCGTTACCCCGCTTCCAAAGAGGTTGCTGGTGGATGTGTGTTTGGATTTAGAGACGCAATTTATTCCAAAAATACTCCTCAGAACGGGAACCTAGTTCACAAGCACAAGCTGCATTAGATATTTCTTCTGTCAGCTCTTGAGTAGGCTGACAGACCATTCTTAAAAATCAAAGAAACCTGTTTGCCTATTAAATATAAAAAATAATAAGGCGAATAATGATGTTTAAATCAGAAAAAAAAGTTACCTATAAAGATATAATTCTTTTTTGTTGGAGCTATTGGAAGAGACGCAAGAAACTCGGAGTTTTTGCGCTTTCTCTCATATTGTTCTCAACTCTATTGGATATATTTGTTCCAACATTGGCAGGATGGATTGTTGATGCGTTTACCTTGCCTGTAGACGTTGGAAAAGAAAGCGTGGCCAAGTCAATGCTATCTTTTGCTGCGCTTGTTTTCGTAATTGTTACAACACGCTTTATAGGTTTTCAAATCTATAATATTTACGAGTGTTATTCCATGCGTGATATTTTGAAAGAGGCTTTGCGTAAGGTTCAGAATTTTTCAACTGTGTGGCACAGCAATAACTTTTCTGGTGGAACAGTACGGAAGATTACGCGTGCGAGAACATCATTTGAAATGTTTGAAGACAGACTTTTCTTGAGCTTGATTCCTGCGCTTATTATTATGTTTGGAGTCACGGCAATGTTGTATAGAGAATTGCCTAGCGTAGGTCTGTTTGTTCTGGGGCTATCAATTACGTATTGTGTTTTAACTATATGGATTTCAATTAAATTTCTTGCACCTAAATATGCGGTCTCCTCATCTGCAGATACGTATATTGGAGCAACGCTCTCTGATGTCATCACAGGGAACCAGACTGTCAAAGCGTTTGGCGGAGAAGAAACAGAAAATAAAATCTTTTCTAATATCGCAGAAGATTGGCGTATGAAAACTACCCATGCTTATCGTTTCGCAGGTGGGGTAGATTATATTCGGGACCTTGGTCGATTGGCCATGATAGCTGGTATGTTGGCTTTAACTTACGCGTTATGGCTAAAGGGTGATGCGACCCCAGGAAATATCGCTTTGGTAATCACCTCTTACTTTATGATAAGCGGTTATTTACGCGACATTGGACGACAGGTTGCTGATTTGCAAAAGGCAATCAGTGAAATGGAGGATGTTGTCTGGTATTGGAAAACAGATGTTGCTGTGAAAGATAGACCAGATGCCGTTCAGCTTGAAGCAAAACAAGGCCATGTTGCTTTTGATTCCGTAACCTTTTCATACGGAGAGCAAAGCCCTGCAATCTATGATGATTTTTCTATAGAAATCAAAGCAGGTGAAAAAGTTGCCTTGGTTGGTCATTCTGGTTCAGGTAAGTCGACCTTTGTGAAGCTTTTGCAACGACTATATGATCTCAATAGAGGTGAAATTCGTATTGACGGACAAAATATTGCTGGTGTTACGCAAGGCTCGTTGCGGGAATCTATTGCACTTGTTCCACAAGATCCGATTTTGTTTCACCGTACTCTCTTTGACAACATTGCCTATGGTAATCAAGTTGCAAGTCAGGAAGATGTTGTTGAGGCGGCAAAGAAAGCCTATGCGCATGATTTTATCAAAGACCTTCCACATGGATATGACACGCTTGTCGGAGAGCGCGGAATTAGACTGTCAGGCGGAGAGCGTCAGCGTGTCGCATTGGCACGGGCGATTTTGTCAGATGCACCTATCTTGATATTGGATGAGGCAACCTCGGCTTTGGACTCTGTGTCTGAACATTATATCCAGTTGGCGTTGAAAGAATTGATGAAAGGGCGGACAACGATTACAATTGCGCACCGTCTTTCAACAATTAAAGATGCTAATCGTATCCTTGTATTTCATGAGGGTAAAATTGTTGAGCAAGGCCCGCATGAGCAGTTACTTAAAAATGAAGGCTCTCATTATAAGCAATTATATGATGTGCAGGTTCTGGGCTTTCTGGGCGATTAACGGTTAAAGGCAACGCTGTACAGGCTTAATGTTGAATGAAAATTAATTATTCATAATTCCAATTTTTAGCATCAATGAATGAGTTTAGATCATGACTTGGGACTCTTGTTTTTAAAGAACGATCCAACAAGTCTTGCCATTGTTGCTCTTCGCGCATGGCGGGAGATTCTATGACTTCTTGTGGTAAAGTACCATCCACAACGGGCAGTCCTTTACTTGGCACGTAATAGTAACCAACAAAAATATTATAATTAAATTGATAGTTATCGTGCCCTGATAATCTTTGGGGTTACCTTCTAGGGAGCCGCGAGTGTAATCTTTTCCTGCCATTTGTGGATTTACTATAGTTTTTCCCTCTGTATCCTCATTTGTAGGGTTAAGTTTTCCTTGTTTGTGCCACCATGTGCCGTCATCCATCTGACGGTAAAAATGATATCCACGTCTGCCTGTTGTAGTTAAACCTGAAACAACAGCAGCGACTAAGTAATGTCCTTCAATAGGTGATGGAATGTGGCTGTACTGGTGTTCAGAAGGGATTGGCCCATCGTTTTGTAAAGATTTATCGATTTCTTCATGGTTCAGGCTTCTTATCGGGAGAGCGCTTGCTGCACCAGGATGCCCCGCATGCCCTTCAGTAGCTTTTAATGCAAAGGCATAGCAGTTGTAGCTAGAGGCAGCATCTGAATAAAATTTGAGTTCATCTTCATTCATCCAAAAATACTAACATTTTTTATAAAATATGTAAAATTAAATAGTTACCATTAACTTGTTGTAAGCCTCCATAATTCTACATGTGACCTCCCCAACCTGAAATTCGGTATTGTCGATTTTACCAACGGGGGTGACTTCGGCGGCGGTACCTGTCAGGAAGATTTCATCAGCTTGCATGAGTTCATCCGGCAAGATGTGTTTTTCTTCTATCTCAATACCGTTGTTTTTGGCCAATTCTATGACGGTTTGGCGGGTAATGCCGTTCAAGAAACAATCAGGAATGGGTGTGAAAAGTTTCCCGTCTTTCACCATGAACAAATTTGCCCCTGACGATTCCGCGACATAGCCTCGGTAATCAAGCATTAGTGCGTCATGGTATCCATCTTTCACGGATTGGTCTTTAGAAAGAGTGCCAATCATATAAAGCCCTGCGGCTTTGCTCTGTGTCGGGGCTGTATCGGGTGCAGGTTTTCGCCATTTAGAGGTTTTAAGCGATATGCCTTTTTCCTTGAGTTCAGCAGGGAAGTAACTTGGCCATTCCCACATGGTAATCGCGACGTTAACAGACGCGCCCTGTGCGCTAATTCCCATCACTTCACCGCCACGCCATGCAAAGCAACGAACATAGGCGTTGTCGAAACCGTTATCATCGAGGAGCTTTAACTTTGCTGCTTCAATTTGTTCAATAGAGAAAGGCAGTTGCATATTGAGGATATTGGCGGATTTGTGGAGACGCTCGGCATGTTCAAGGCTTTTAAATATTTTACCGTTGTAAACACGCTCACCTTCAAACACGCATGATCCGTAATGCAGGCTGTGATTGATAATATGGAGAGAGCAGTCTGCCCACGACTTAACCTCACCGTTGAGCCAAACCTTTGTAGTATGAACGCTTTCAGGTAACAGCATGCGATTGCTCCTTTTCGAAGTTTCATGTAACTATAAGTTTGGTGGAGACACAATGGAATTAAACGAAAATAAAACACATATCCTAATCATTGATGATGATGAACGTATCCGCAAATTGCTGTCACGCTATTTGACGGAAAACGGCTATTTGGTGTCCACTGCTGAGGATGCAAAGCATGCGAGCGCGATCCTCAAGGACTTTATTTATGATTTGCTGATTGTCGATGTGATGATGCCAGGTGAGAGCGGTTTTGAATTCGGACAAAAAGTTAGACAGAAATCAGATGTGCCTCTCTTGTATCTAACTGCCAAAACCGAGCTTTCCGATAAGGTTGAGGGCTATGACAGTGGTGCAGATGATTATATGTCCAAGCCGTTTGAACCCCAAGAGTTATTGCTTCGTATTACTGCGATTTTGAAGCGTAAAGGTTTGAATATTCAAAAGCAGGACAAGATTGAAATTGGTGACTGGGTATATAGCAAGAAAACAGGAACATTATCGCATCAGGAAAACGAAAAATCAGTATCTTTGACTGATGTAGAAAGCAAATTACTGCAAGCCCTCTTGATGAAGAAAGGTAATATTGTCACGAGGGATGATTTGGCTTTGTTACTAGATATTGGCGAGAATAACAGGACAATTGACGTGCAGGTGACCCGCTTGCGTCGTAAAATTGAAGATGATCCCAAAAAACCGCACCTTTTACAAACGGTCAGAGGGAAGGGGTATATCCTTCATGCTTAGCATTAAGAACTTTCTCCCGCGCTCTTTATTTGGGCGTTCACTCCTTATCATTTTACTGCCTGTGATTTTGTTACAGGTCATTTTATTAACTGTCTTTCTTGATAACCACTTTAGAAAAATGACATCACGCTATACCGAAAGCGTGGCGGGCGAGATTGCTTTTATTGTTGATGATTTGAACACAGGACGTCCGCTGGAGGAGTTGCAATCCAAAACGGCTAAACATCTTGAAATGCGGGTAAGAGATATTTCCAAAGGCTCCTACCTGAATAAAGCGGCTCCAACCAAAGGATTATGGGAGAGGTGGGTCTCAAAGTCGTTAAAATCGGTGTTAGAGAAGAACTTAAACTATCCTTTTCGGATTATTTACAACGACAAAGCAGGATTCATAAGTGTGCTTATTG
>JBBKVR010000135.1:0-5346 GCA_037968575.1 Bdellovibrionales bacterium
GGGGGTGCAGACTCCCTAGAAACTGTCGCCTCAGGGGGAGTTGGTTCAGTTACTACTGGGCCCGTATTTTCCGTGGCACCAGGACGGCTATTTGTTGTTGCGCCCCCTCCAGTTTGAGAAGCGCTGCGTGCCGTTGAAGCAGCTGCTCTTGTTTGATCTACGCGATTTACACGATTTATGACGTCTGTTGTAAAACCATCATCTCCACCTAATCTGGTTATATAATATCCAGGGTTTGCTACGAAATCATCTGCAAAAATATTAGATTTTACTGTACCAGATTGTCCACGTTGCCGAAAGAAACTACCATTGTTTGATAAGCTCTCTAAGTTACTTACTATAACCGAGTTTTCGACGGAAAATCCGCTCATACCAAAGCCTGTACTCGCTGGATCAGCATTCAGTTCAGCCTGCAATTTACTTATATTCTCAGGTCGCAATGCAACATCTCTTATCCTCGCAGCTTGCTCAGCTGTAACAGTTCCTTCCAGTTGCATAATCCGAGTAAAATTAGTTATGAAAGACCTAGGATTATCGCTTATTATTGCTTGCCCTAATCCTGTTTTTGCTGCCTCTAGTTGCTCTGCTCTTGTGGGTGGCATCTTATTCTCCTATCTCTTTTTCTTTTCTGTTTTTTTCAAAGATTCAAAAACCTTTGCGATTGTGTTTTTCAAATGTTGCGGCAAATCATCCCAATTTTCTGTGGCTATTTCCTGAATGTGATCCATCGCCTTCATCGCATCTGCATCACCCGCATCGGCGCGCACAGAAATAATTGAAATCAACCCGTTTTTACCTTCGGCAGTATCTTTTGGAATTACCTCCAACATATCTTTGGGCTTAACCACCATAAGGCACCTCGCTTAATGTATGTTTACGGACCACCAAAGGAATAAAGTAGGGCATTCCAACCTTATCTTCATCTTTGTGAACATGAAGTAACATCACTTTTTTAGAATCGACTAAAAATTCGTGTTGACGTTCAAAAATCTTAAAACCAAGTGCTTGGATACGCGCCTCAACTGTCACAAAGTAAAGCTGTGCCAAATCAACATCATATTCTGCCCACCAGTATTTCTCAGGCAGAGGTTGATTATGATAAAGTGTTGCCACGCCTGAATCATTAACCAAAAGTTCAATACCCATTGTCTTGTTTAAAGACGGCAAAACAGGCGTATCATCCGGCATTTTCTGCAACGGTTTGATTGCCTTTGGATCTAGTGGTTTTTCTGTTCTTTTTGCGGGGTTGGCCACATTTTATCCTTTTCTCAAATTATTACCCCTATTATACGGGAAAAGTACTTGAAAGCGCAAACTTCGTGACATTTTTTTGATTATTTACGTTTAAGGTCTCTAATCTCTTCAGCAGGACCAAAAACGTATAGAGGGGGTGGATTTGCAACAATTGATGGGATTGTCTTGTTAAATGCTTGAATTTTCTCAGGATTTTCAATCGCAAAGCTATAATCTCGCGCTGCAATTCCACGCCTAAGGCGGAAACTATCCAGCAGAAGTTCACCATTCTCTCCACGTTTAAAATTACAGTTGGCTTCATGCGCAATATGTTGCCCAAACGCATCATTTGTCACGTATTCAACACTGACCTTAGAACCACGTTCACGCAAATCAATGAATTCCAATTCAGACGGATATTGAGTGTTTAATTCAATATAAGTACGACAAATACCGAATAAAATTGTTCCATTATAGATAATCGGCTGCATCGCCCACCAGTAAAACAGGCTACCCAAGACAATAACAATAACCAACGCCCATTTTTTGAAAGACATTTTTTTGAGAGTAGGTTTTGCTATTCCTTTTCTTTTTACAGGTTCACGTTTTGCCATAATGACCATTTAAGACTCTGATTTGGTGCGTTTTTCCACCGCTTCTTTTTTTGAAATTTGTTGTTCTTGGGCACGTAAAGCCGCGGTCACCAACTCATCAACAATCTCCTTAATCACGGCAGAAATAGCAGCATTTCGGTTTTCACCTTGGTCAGATTCAGATTTTGAAAGCACGCGACGTTTAATTTCTGAGCGAGCGCTTCCGCCAGGAAAGTAAGTTGCTAAAACACGACGCGCACGTTGCGCACCGATTTTACTATAAAGGCGGTTACGGATGGCCACATCCTCGGCAGACGTTGACAAAGCCCAGAGTTCAATGGGGCCTAAGGTGTTTATTAGATGCTGCTCGTATCGCCCATCAATAGTTCCTAGAATAAATAGAGCTGGCGCACCACTAGAGCGCGGGCCTGTTAAGCGATAACGCACAACATCTCTTGCTGTCTGGGTCAAACCAAAACGTTTTTTGACATTCTCAACAGCATTTTCTGAAACGGCAGTACCAAGCACCCAAACGCCTGTCGCCAAATCAACCATATCATCATCAAAATCATCAAGAAGTTGCGAGGCCAAAACGATTTGTACTCCGCGCTTACGACCTTCACGCACATCACGGATAACCTGTTTACGAACGGAGCCGGAAGAGCTTGTACGGTGGAATTCATCATAACAAAGGCGCTTGGGTGTTTCTGCCAAATCCTGAATACGCAACTCATGATATTGTCTAAATTTTTCTGGGATTTGTCTAAGGGATTCCAGTCCCATCCACCAACTTCTCACCAGTGCATGGCGTGCCAGCATGTACATGATGGCCGTTTGTCTGTCTGCATTATCATCACCTTGCGGCGCAACGTCCATCAAATCGAGCGAACAGACACGTGCATCAGTAATTTCAAATCGCGTCACAGATGAGAGAATTGGGTACTCCCGAACAGATGATGTAATCATTCTCTCAAATGCATTGATAACGCTTTCTGCACTTGCGCCAATTGAAGTTTCTTCCATCAATGTTCTGATTTGTGGTCGGCGCGCAGCTGTAATTGCATCGCCTAAGATAGGAACAGCATGGCGTTGTGCAAGATTTGCTTCGTGGTAAAGCCCAAGATCAAAAAACTTATCAACCAAATCCCACCAATAAGGGTCTGTCGGTAGATGAATATTATGTTTGCGTAAAGCCTCATCAACCGCAGAATCAATACGCGGAAGATAAGGACGTGGTTCCGCATTAGCTTCCTTATCATTCCGCCACCTATACATCTCATCAACAACAAAACCTGCTAACTGTGTAATCCCATCATACGCCTTATCATTTCCAGGCGGTGTACAAAGGAGAGTGATCAGTTCAACTAAATAAGAGCGCTCATCCATCAGGGGTTGGCGACAGCCCAACTGCGTATCAAATGGATTAATCGCATATTCTTGACTCATTTGTAGGCGGTAATACTCTGCCTCATGTGCACGCGAAGGTGGAAGAGCATCTTTAATCAGTGAAATCAGTCCAGACGATGAAGGTCCGATATCAATAATGGCAACATGTGGCAATTTCACCAAACCCGGCGAAAGAACAGTCCCCAAATTGAGTGTATTCATCAAAACAGATTTACCAGCACCAGGTTGGGCAAAAATCAAATCAAACCACGTGGTGGTCATGTTTGTGCCTGTCTGATATGGCCAAACTTTCCCATCAGGGGTACGCAAAATAATTGAACCGTCATTAAATGGACTGGATGGGCGCTGCCAAGGTAGGAGTTTCATAACTTCGAACATAGGAGCAATAGCTGCAGGAGCCGTTCCTGCACAATGAATTCCCATAGCAGATGACATGACGCAATCCAATGGATCGCCTGTCACTTCACTGACCTGACAATACCCCCAGCTCTCCGCCGCTTGAATAAGAGTAGATAGTCGGTCACGCAAGAGTTGCGTTTCACCTTTACGCGCCCAAGTTGAAAGCGATATACGCATACGCACAACTGGTTCTGTGCGCGACATCGATGTTAAGCCCTCGAGCGCATATTTAATTTGGCGGTTTATCGCATTGGTTACACCAAAAATAGTTGCAAGAAATGAGCGGAATTGAATGGCCTGCGCGCCGCCGCCCTCAATCATAAAGGAAATACGATAAGGGACGCCTGCCTCAAACAAACGGTTGAGAAGTTGCGGGAACGGCGTTGGATCCATTGGCGCCAAAACGATATCTGCACCAGCCCAAAGTAAGTCGCCAATCTGAACAACTGTATTGTCAACAACGCGCGCATCACCCACAGCTAACTGCTCGCGCACAGGGGGCCATAAGATATCGGACATATCTTTGTTGCTCTCTGGTGCCCTTGGTGGAATAGGGTCACCTGGCAAACAGGCCTTCCAGTTATTATTTGCTTTAGCTGGATAAAGGTTGTTTTTAATTGCTACCAGCGCATCATGAACTTCTAAAGTTGTTGAGCTTACACCCAATTCATTCAGCGCACTGGTTACAGCAGAAACATAACTTTTATGGCGCGTACGAAGAGCCTCTAAGCCAGCTAAGGGATTTTGCGCGTTTTGAGCCTTAATCCATTTACCGCCTTTTTTAGATTCCTTCTTAATACGATCTAATTCTGCTTTAGAGAGAGCAGAAGGCCGTGTCCATAAAACAAAATAACATTCTTCGTATGAGAGAAATTTCTCAAGATGGCGTTCGCGCTCATCGAACAAATCGTCAACCTCAAGACCAATATTTTCAGCAGTTCTTTTCGAAGGTTTGACCAGCCTTTCCAATTCACGACCAACACGCCCTGGGTCACGGACAAAATAAACCTGCAGAGCATGACCCTGCCTGTCAAAGCGCGAACCAATTTTGAGAGTGGCTGCTTGAACAATATGATTATATTCGTCTTCACCGATAATTTGGCGACTTCCGTCAATGCGCAAGTATGACACCAGCGAACCATCCATGGCTGCAAGTGTCTTGTCATCATCAGCCGTCTCAATCGTAATAAAGCTTTCGACAGCCTGTTTGACAGCAAATTGAAACGGTCTGAGTAGCGTTTCTAGGAATTTCATGCGTTATGACACCATAATTAATACGTCTTTGACTATACAGCCTAGACAGTTTTTTGAATAGGGTCAGCCCGTTTTTAAATGTTGATAAATGTTATGCAGATTCTTTGAAGGAATCTTTATAGAGATCAATCCATGTATTGGGCACTTTACCACCAAATGGACCGTCTTTTGAACGCCAGTACGCTAAGATTTGCGGGAATTGGTTAAATTCCAAATCTTCTTCTTTGATAATACGCCTATCTAGTGGAAATAACCGTACCCCTTCAAGTTTCTTACGACGTGCAGCATATTGACGTTTCCCAATGTAATCACTCAACACGCTTCCCAAAACATATGGGTCATCAGAACCAATGCGCTCACGCACATCGTCACGACGAGTCATAAGTGTATCTAGAATTTTACGGGCTGTTTCGGACATAGGACCTTGTGAAATACGCGCAACATAGAGTGCCCGTGAGAT
>JBBKVR010000136.1:0-4783 GCA_037968575.1 Bdellovibrionales bacterium
CGTTATGACCTAATGAACGACCTGATGTCGGGCGGCATGCACCGTTTGTGGAAAGACAGGCTCATCCGCATGATACGTCCCCAAAAGGGTGAACATATTCTCGATGTTGCAGGTGGCACGGGTGATATTGCTTTCCGCTTACGTGATGCGACAGATGAAAATACGCCTGTTACTGTATGTGACATCAATCAAGAAATGCTGAATGCTGGGAAAGCACGCGCTATTGATACGGGCTACTTTCAAAATTTTGATTGGGTGCGAGGAAATGCGGAAAGCTTGCCTCTCTCTGATAACACTTATGATATTTACACAATTGCCTTTGGTTTGCGTAATGTCACGCATATAGATAAAGCTCTAAAAGATGCTGTGCGCGTCCTTAAGCCAGGTGGCCGTTTCTATTGCTTGGAATTTTCTCACGTCAATGACCCGTTCCTTGCAAAGATCTATGATATCTATTCCGAAAAAGTTATTCCTAAAATCGGAGAGGTTGTTGCCAAGGACAAAGACAGCTACCAATATTTAATAGAAAGTATTCGTAAATTTCCAAAACCTAAAGATTTACAGCAACGCATGCTTGATGCTGGTTTTGCACGTGCAAAATTCAAAACCATATCTCTTGGAATTGTCTGCGTTCACGAAGGTTGGGTATAACTATTTACAGTAATTATGCAAAAAATTCTTGCGTTATGTCATGTAAATAGAGTACATAGAGTCGTGTTTGTACGTTTTTCCTTTTAAAATTCATCGGAAAGCGTTAAAAAGCCAACTTAATTAACACTAAACAGAAGTACTTGAGGAGAGAAATCTAATGAATAAATCAACACTTACAGCTCTAGCTGCAGCCGTTATCGTTGCAATCGCCGCTATCGGTTACTTTAGCAGTGATGAATCACAATACGGTGATCTAGCTCCTGCCGCTGGTGAAGAAGCCACAATGGAAGACAACACTAACTGGTCAGATGAAGCTGCTAACGAAGCTGAAGAAGCATATGATAATGCTGCTGATGCTGCAGAAGAAGCCGCTATGGATGCTCAGGAATCAGCAGACGATGCTACGGAAGCTGCTGCTGACGCTCAGGAATCAGCAGACGATGCTATGGAAGCTTCAACTGAAGCTAAAGAAGACAGCATGGAAAGCAAAGAACCTGCTTCTGGTGAAACTGCACCTGAAGCCGAAGCTGAAACAGAAATGTAATTTTGGCTAACGCCACTTAACATTGAAAAAATTTAAACAGCCTTGCAAGAAATTGCAGGGCTGTTTCTTTTTCTGCTCATTTCACCTATATAAGGTTACATGCTTAAAGATAAATCAATTTTGCTTATTATCAGCGGTGGTATTGCTGCCTATAAAGCTTTGGAGCTTATTCGCTTAATCCGCAAGGACGGTGCAAAGGTGCGCTGTATTCTGACCAAAGGTGGCGAACAGTTTGTAACGCCTCTAAGTGTCGCCTCGCTATCTGAAAATGAAGTTTATACTGACCTGTGGTCACTCAAAGATGAAACAGAGATGGGACATATTCGTCTCTCCCGTGAAGCTGACTTAATTATTGTTGCGCCAGCTAGTGCCGATTTAATGGCTAAAATGGCAAATGGTTACGCCAATGATTTAGCATCCACCTGTTTACTTGCTTCCGATACACACATTCTTGCTGCACCAGCCATGAACCACAAAATGTGGGACAATCCTGCTACACAAGGTAATATTAAAACCTTACGGGACCGAGGCATTCTCTTTTCCGGTCCCGATGCAGGCGATATGGCTTGTGGAGAACATGGTATAGGTCGTTTGAGCGAACCAGAAAATATTCTCGACTCAGTTCGTAATTTCTTTCGATATAAAGACGCCTTGAAGGGTGTAAGAGCCGTTGTCACGAGTGGACCTACTTATGAACCAATTGACCCCGTGCGCTTCATAGGTAACCGCTCATCTGGGAAACAAGGTCAAGCTATTGCCGAGGCGTTGTCTTTAGCTGGTGCAGATGTCCATTTGATTACAGGGCCTGTGAGCCTTCCTCCTCCAGCGGTTAAACAAATAACACGTGTTGAAACAGCCCTAGAGATGTTGGACGCGGTAGAGGCAGATCTACCTTTTGAAATTTTTATTGGGACGGCGGCCGTTTCCGATTGGCGCGCAAATGATTTGGCACAACAAAAAATCAAAAAAGATGGAACAAATGTTCCAGAGCTTAAACTTACAGAAAACCCCGATATTTTGAAGATAGTGGCAAATCACAAAACACACCGCCCCGCGTTAGTAATTGGCTTTGCCGCAGAAACTGAAAATCTGCAAGAAAATGCTCGCAACAAAGTCAACAAAAAGAGCTGTGACTGGCTGTTAGCCAATAACGTAGCAGCAGAGAAAAAAGTTTTCGGGACAGACGAGAATCATGTCATGCTGTTTCAAACCAATACAGATGGACATGAGGATTGGGGTCAAATGACCAAATCCTCACTTGCCCAAAAATTAGTTAGTAAAATTATTGAAGAATTAAAAAATGGAGAAAAAAATGACACAAGCACAATCCTTGCAGCAGAATAGTTATTCTGAAGGCACTCAAGTCAAAGTTTCTGTAAAGAAATTTGCACATGGAGCAAGTCTTTCTCTTCCTGCCTACGCGACACAGCAATCCGCTGGAATGGACTTACTGGCTGCTATTGATGAGGCCGTTGAAGTTGAACCAGGTGAGCGCATGCTTATTCCTACAGGTATTGGTATTGCCCTTCCCGCTGGATATGAGGCACAAATTCGACCCCGTTCAGGCTTAGCTGCCAAACATGGCGTTACTGTCCTCAATACGCCTGGAACAATTGATGCTGATTACCGTGGTGAATTAAAAGTCATCCTCATTAACCATGGACAAGAACCCTTCACAATTGAGCGCGGTCAACGTATTGCCCAAATGGTCATTGCCAAATACGAACATATCGCTTTTGATGAAGTCGAAGACCTTGAAAACACTGATCGTGGTGCGGGTGGTTTCGGCTCAACTGGTCAGTAAATTCCAACTATTTCCATAAAAACATTGATTTTTTAACATAAAACAGTTATTAGTGCTTCCTCAACTAATATATTTAGGTGTTTTATGTCCTTAGAGACAAAACAAAGAAAACTGGTTAGATCTCAAGTCGGCAAAATCGAGCATATTATGCGACCCTTTATGTTTGCCTCCTGTGAAAGCTCTTCAAATGGCAACACATACGCTTTGCAATATATGGGGTCGATTGCAGGCAAAAGCTTAAGCTTTAATTTTCTTAATAGTTTAGCTTCAAGATTCAATGCATATGCAAAGGCGCATAGAGAAGCTAGCTCGGATGTCGCACGTCAAGCAAACTATCCTAATCCAAGTGAAGCTTACACTACAATTTCACTTTTGACAGAGTTACAGAGATTAGTTGATATTCCTTACGCCGCAGAGAGTAGCAATATCATTTTTAATGCCAAAAACGCGCTCAATGATTTCAAATTGAAACTCAGAAGAAACACTAATGAATTTAGAGTTCTCCAAACAAAAAAACTTGGTGATGATGCAATCAGTCCATTTTTTAGAGCAAAACATGCAGAACTTACCGAGGAAGATATCAATTTTCTTTTAAGTGAATTTGATAAAACTGATATTGAATACAGATACAGAGCTGCTCTTGTAGGTTTATCAGGTAAAAACTGGAAAAATGCTGATATGACGAAAGAAGAAAAAGCCATCATTGATAAAATCAAGAATAATTACACAGACGATGAGCCTGAAAAATATATGAAGGCTATACGTTTTGCTGTTAAAAAACATAAATATATGTCCTCAGACGATTATCAAAGAGCAGGTCGTATTCCTAACAAGCACCGTTCTACAATTTTTGTGAATGACATGGCTCAACGCTCTATGGATTTCTCAGCATTATCGTCACGTGATATACGCCAAATACAAGAGAGTTATTTGAAAATTACTGAAGTTTTGGAAGCTGATTACCTTGTCGATAGCTTATCACATCTTTCTAAGCCCAAAGCTGCTTAATATGTGAGCAAGCCCTGAAAAGAGCTTTATCTTTATCACGCCACTTTCTAAACTGACCCCATGTCACAAAACGCTGTTAAAACGCCCGATGATTTCATCGCCGAGGGGCACACCCCTATGATGGCGCAATATCATACGTTGAAGCAAGACTACCCTGACACGCTTTTCTTTTACCGCATGGGTGACTTTTACGAGCTGTTTTATGATGATGCAGAAACAGCCTCTTCCATACTCGACATCACCCTTACAAAACGTGGAAAAGCCAAGGGTGAAGGCATTCCCATGTGTGGCGTACCGCATCACTCGCACGAGCCTTATCTTGCAAAACTGATTAAATCAGGCTTCAAGGTTGCTATATGTGACCAAACAGAAACACCTGAACAAGCCAAGAAACGTGCAGGTTCTAAAGCCTTGGTTAATCGTGATGTAGTACGTGTAATTACAGCAGGAACACTCACTGAGGACAATCTTCTTGAGGCCAGTACAAACAACTATATTGCGGGTATAGCCTCTGTTGCAGGACAATACGGGCTAGCTTGGCTGGATATTTCTACGGGGGCTTTTTTCGTTCAGGCCGTTCATCTCTCAAACCTACCTGCAACCTTAGAACGCATTTATCCGAGTGAGCTGGTCAGTCCCGATAATTTGGCACGAGAGACAGAAGAGTCCTGTGAATCCATAGGCTGTGCGTTCACGCCACAACCCAAAAGCTTATTTGATGCAGATAATGGGCGCGCGAGATTAGAGAAGATGTTTGGTGTTGAAACATTAGAGAG
>JBBKVR010000137.1:0-20203 GCA_037968575.1 Bdellovibrionales bacterium
GAGCTATAATGCACGCACAGCCTATGTTTTACAAGATATATTGGATGCTATTGGATAATAAAAATCAAAGAAATGGCTGGGGTGGCAGGATTCGAACCTGCGCATACCGCTACCAAAAAGCGGTGCCTTACCACTTGGCCACACCCCAACAATAATAAAGGTTTAACGTTCCTAAAGTCCGTTAAGACAGGCAATATCACAAAACTGAATGTATCTTAAGCAATTTTGTAACAGTTAAACCTAAGAAATGGTGCCGCAACCAAGATTCGAACTCGGGACCTGATGATTACAAACCATCCACCATCTCCACTCTGTGTTAAACCACAACGCTGGACGATAATTAAACCACCAATCTAAGTCAATGTGATTTTCCTAAATTCTCGTCTTTTATCGTGAGCTTGCATAAAAAGTGTCCAAAATTTGTCCCATAATTGTGTCTCTTTACAAAATATTCATAGATATTTACTAGGAACTATATCCATTTTTTAAGGTTAATAGAGAGGCATATAAGAAGGTAATGTTTACAAACCAGTTTAAAGTGAAAGCGATTTAAAATGATGAATATGGATGGAATGGGGTGGATGATGGGTGGCATGTCAATTATTTGGCTCTTACTTGCTATTTTTCTTGTACTAGGCATCGTTGCTTTCATAAAATATTTAAGGAAGAAGGATTGATTTTTAAGTCATATTTTTGTTAAATTTAGCCGTAGAGCATTCATAACAACGCTTACAGAACTTAATGACATCGCCGCCGCGGCAATATAATCGGTTTGGTATTCTGCCGTAGCTGGATCAACGTCCATGCCGCAAACAGGATCTTTAACCACGCTTGTTTTTAAATGTAATCCGCAACATCCTTTATCATGATCATGTTTCATCATTTTTCCCCTTTAGTATCTTCATTCCAGCCACCGCCCATTGCCTTAAAAACATCTATACGCGCCGCAATTGTTTCAAAACGAGCACGGGCATAAGCATCATCGGCTTGCAACATCAAACGCTGTGCATCCAAAGATTGCTGAAAATCAAGGACACTTAAGTCATATTGTTTTTGCGCAATGTTATACGCGTTCCGCGCTTTACCAGCGCTGCGACGCAAAGCATCTTCACGTTTTCCTGTGGTTTTTACCGTAGCCAGTGCATCTTCAGCTTCACGGAAAGAAACCAGAACCGTTTGTTGATAGTTCTCCACGAGTTCCGCTTGCCGAGATTTAGCGCGGTTTAAACCTCCTTCTAGTCGACCACCTTGGAAAATAGGTGAATAAAGTGCTGAAGTAAGAGCAAGTGCTGTTGCAGCAGGATCAAATGCCGCTAAAAGATTGGCTCCTAAATTGATTGACGGATAGAATGCAGCTCGCGCCGCGCCAATATCAGCATTTGCAGCTATAAGATCGGCTTCAATTTTTCGAATATCTGGTCTACGTTGAAGTAATTCGGAAGGCTGCAGAACGGCCAGTGGCGGAATAGTGATATTTTTTAAACTACTTGCCGAAACTGAAAAAGTCTGCGGCGGTACACCAACCAGCACAGCTAAGGCATTTTGTGCCAACGCCAATTGTTGCTCGACTGAGGCTAGTTCAGCCTCAGTATTTGATAATACAACTTCCTGCTGAGCTAAATCCAGACTAGTTTGTGCTCCAACTTGAAAACGTCCCTCAGTAACGCTTAGAGTATCACGCACGCTTTTTAAATTGTTCTGCGCAATCCGGTATAGCTCATGTAGATTCACAACATTAAAATAGCCTTGCGCCACATCTCCCATCACAACCAGTGCTAAAGCTTCATGTGCATATTGTGTGCCTAAAAAACTAGCCTGTGCCGCATCAGCGCGTGCCTGGTTCCCTCCAAACAAATCAAGCTCATAAGAAATACCTCCATCAAGCGTGACATTAGGTACACCTTTATTACGTCTATCAGTAATATTAAACGCCTGCGTTGGCCCGTTCATTGTTTTTACAGCTACACTTGCCGAAGGAAGCAAAGGGGCTCCCGCTACTTGTAAATCAGCTCGCGCTTGTTCAACACGTTGCAGCGATGCCTCCAAATTATTATTATGCGCCAAGGCCTGCGCCATAAGCCCATCAAGTTCAGGACTGTTGAAACTTCTCCACCAATCAGTAGCTATTTGGACAGTAGGAGAGCTTTTAACACTCTTCCAGTCTGGTGTTGCAACATCAGGTCTTTGATAGTCTGGTGTTAATGAACATCCGTTTAAAAGAAGGACTATAGATACAAAAATTATTTTTTTCATGTATTTTCCCTTTCAACAGAAGACTGTTGTTTAGTTGGTAATTTCAGTTGCCACTGCATGTAAATTGCATAGATGACAGGAATTAGAATGAGAGTCAGAATAGTGGTCGACACCATCCCACCAACCATTGGCAAGGCAATGCGCCGCATAACATCCGCGCCGGGGCCGTCGGTCAAAAAGATAGGTACTAGTCCTAATATAATTGTTCCAACTGTCATCAATTTAGGGCGCAAACGTTGTAGTGCACCACGCCGGACATTTTCCAAAATATCTTCAAAATATTGAGGCCAATGATCTCGCATCTCATGGTCGATATAGATCAGCATTACGATGGCGGTTTCCACAGCAATACCCGAAAGCGCGATGAAGCCAACCGCAACCGCGACAGATAGGTTATATCCAGCCAGCCACGTCCACCATATCCCCCCGATAATACCAAAGGGCACAGAAAGCATAATTAAAAGCGTGCGATCCCATTTACCAAAATGAAGATAAAGCAGCGTAAAGATGATCAGCAATGTTGCGGGAATGGCGATTTTTAAACGTTCATTGGCCGCCTGCATTTGCTCGAACTGACCAGAGAGTTTCAATGTATATCCTGCAGGCAGATTAAGTGTTTTGAGTTTGTCTTGCAGATTGGAGACATATGTTCCTATGTCTACCCCGTCGATATCCACAAACACCCAGCCATTCAAACGCGCGTCCTCGGATTTAATCATAGAGGGGCCTTCAGCCAAACGAATATCTGCCAAATCAGCCAACGGAATATGTGCACCATTTGGAGCAGGTACGAGAATATTATCAAGATCGGATACATGCTCACGGTATGGGCGGTCATAACGTACCATAATAGGATAACGCTCACGCCCGATCACAGCTTCATCCAACATCATTCCACCTAATGCCGTTTGAATAACGGTTTGCACAGTGCTGAGCGAAATACCGTAACGGGCTATTTCGCGACGGTTTGGTTCGATCTCTATATATTTCCCGCCAACAACACGATCAGCAATAGCACTCCGTGTCCCAGATACACCACGCGCTACTTCTTCGACCTCTTTGGCAATTTTATCTATTTCAGTTAAATCCGGCCCGATCACTTTAATTCCGACAGGAGTTCGGATTCCTGTGGTGAGCATATCAAGGCGGATTTTAATCGGATAACCCCAGCTGTTTATTATGCCGGGCAATTTTACTCGTTTATTGAGGTCTGCGATCAATTTTTCAGGTGTCATTCCGTCCCGCCATTCATTGCGCGGGTTGAGTTCCACCCAAGTTTCAATCATTGACAATGGTGCGGGGTCGGTTGCGGTATCAGCGCGACCAGCCTTTGCAAAGACATGCTTCACTTCCGGCACGGTCATAAGCTGACGGTTAGTTGTTTGTAAAATTTCTCGTACCTTGGCAGGGGAAACTCCAGGCAAGGTCATAGGCATATATAAAAGCCCGCCTTCATATAGCGGTGGCATAAATTCAGAACCAATTTTAATTATAGGAATTGCAGTACTAAGTAGGGCAATTAATGCAATCACAACTGTCGTCTTGCGCCATGTTAAAGCCAAGCTCAAAAACGGACGATAAAGCGCAATGAAAAAGCGGTTAATCGGGTTTTCATCTTCTCGCCTGATTTTTCCCCTGATAAGCCAGAGCATTAAAATAGGTACAACTGTAACCGACAAAAATGCCGCCGCCGCCATAGCATAAGTTTTAGTAAAAGCTAGTGGTGTAAACAGGCGATGCGACTGTCCGGTCAGAGCAAAAACCGGTAAAAATGAAACCGTTATAATCAGGAGCGAGAAAAACAATCCTGGTCCGACTTCTTTGGCTGCGAGAATTAATGCAGCACGTTTGTCCGCCTTGCTAGCATCATCAGGCATCGAGGATAATTTACGGTGTGCGTTCTCAACCATGACAATTGAGGCATCCACCATCGCACCAATTGCAATTGCAATTCCTCCGAGAGACATAATGTTTGCTGTAATTCCTTGGGCTGCCATAATCATAAAGGCCGCAAGAATACCGAGCGGCAAAGTGATAATAGCCACCAATGCGCTTCTTGCATGGAGCAAGAATAAAAATGTTATCAGCACCACCATCAAGCTTTCCTCAACCAGCTTGTGCTTCAGGAATGTCACTGAACCGTTAATCAAATTACTGCGATCATATACGATTTTCATCTCAACCCCAGCAGGTAAGCCCTGCTTAACGGATTCTAGACGCTCTTTAATGTCATCAGTCACTGTAAGTGCATTTGCACCAGGACGCATAACCACGATGCCCCCAACCGCCTCACCAATTCCATTCAATTCGGTAATGCCGCGCCTGATGGAAGGCCCTTCGATCACGCGCGCAATATCCCCCACAGTAACGGGTGTGCCATCAACGCTTTTTAAAACGACGCTTTGCAAATCTTCCGGTTTCGTTACATAGCCAAAGGAGCGGATAAGATATTCGGATTCCGCCATTTCCATTGTGCGTCCGCCAGTTTCTTTATTCGCGCCGCGCACCGCCTCAATCACCATCGACAGTGGTACATCAAAAGCCCGCAACTTATTTGGATCAACCAGAACCTGAAATTCTTTAACAAATCCGCCAACGCTGGCAACTTCGGCAACGCCGTCAACGGTTGCTAATTCATAGCGTACAAACCAGTCTTGCAAGCTCCGCAGCTCCGCCAAATCATGCTGCCCTGTGCGGTCAAAAAGGGCATATTGAAACACCCACCCTACACCCGTAGCATCTGGTCCCAATTGCGGTTCTGCAAATTCTGGTAATTGTCCCCTGACCTGTGAAAGGGCTTCCAGAACGCGACTGCGTGCCCAGTACATATCAATATTATCTTCAAATACGATATAGACAAAAGAGGTACCAAACATCGAATAACCGCGCACGACCTTTGTGTTTGGCAGACCCAACATTTGAGTGGAGAGTGGGAACGTTACCTGATCTTCAATTACCTGCGGTGCTTGGCCAGGCACATCTGTCCGGATGATAACTTGCGTATCAGATAGATCAGGAATTGCATCCAACGGGATGCGATTGATCGAAATGATCCCTGCCACAAGCAAAACAAACATCCCCAGCATAACGAAAAAGCTGTTGCCAATGGACCAATCAATGATGCGTGCAACAAAACTTTTGGTCGGATCGTGTACGAAATCATTTTCGTGATTAATGGGCATGTTCGCCCTCCATATTCATGGCGGGAGACTCATCCATGCTTTTCATCTCCGTATCACTCATATCCATATTCATGTCCATGCCCATAGATGCCATGCCTCCACGTAAATTACTTTCTGCGTCAATCATAAATTGCCCTGAGGTGACAACAGATTGCCCTTCCTCAAGACCGCTTGTAATTTCGGTTAAACCATTAGAGGTTATCCCTGTTTCAACCATAATCGGCCTAAATTGCCCGTCAGCCACAACTTCCATGACGTATTTCCCTTGTCCACCAAATAAAACAGCATCCTGTGGTACGGCCAGACGTGTTTTTGGTGCACCTTCAAATACAACATCCGCATAGGTTTCAGGTTTGAGGTCGCCATCAGCATTATCAACGACAATCCGCACTATCACGGTCCGGCTCATTGGATTAGCAACAGGGTGAATAAAATCAATAGTTCCTCTGTAAACTTCTCCAGTTTCTGGCAGTGTGATTGTTGCATTTTCTCCTAGATTCAAAAACGCGATATCACGCAAAGCCACATCGGCATTAATCCAGACTTTCGATAAGTCCTGTAAAGTTAGAACCCGTGCACCTTGCATCATATACATGCCAGGTCGAGCATCTAACATTGTGATAACCCCATCTTTAGGGGCATAAAACGGTGTTTCTTTCATCATTTTTCCGCCCTTTTTAAATTCCGCAATGGCCTTATCGTCCATTCCATAAAGCCTTAGGCGTTCCTCAGAATTTTTACCTCGATTACCAATCAAATAATCCGCCTGCGCAGACATCAAATCGGGACTGTAGAATGTAAAAAGGAGGTCATCTTTTTTAACGCTGTCACCTATCGCACTGGTAGCCAGATCAACAATCCAGCCATCTTCGCGTACGCTCGACGCATACTCTAACCTGCTACTGGATGAAATCTGACCAAATGCTTTAATATTTTTGCCAAAGTTATGGACAGATACAGCATCGGTTTTTACGCCCAAAGCTTGAACGTATTTAGGACTAATCTTGGTAACCCCTTCAGGCATCACCATAGAACCTTCCATATTATTGTCAGACATATCCTGAACTTTGGGAACAAAACTCATTCCGCAAATGGGACAATTTTCACCTGCTTCTCCTTCTATATGGGGGTGCATAGGGCAGATGTAGATTTCGTCTGCCGCCTGTACAGGCACAGCAAAAACTAAAAATAGTAATGAAATAATGATGTAAACACGCATAATTGCTCCTTTCTTTAGGTGTTAAGCCGTATAGAAAAGAGTGGATTTAGATGCGTAGACGCTGGGTTGTCAGGTAAACTGAGGAATCAGTAAAATGAGCTGGATCTGAAAAAGGTGGTCCCCTGATAACAAGAGAATTTTCAGGTCTAAGGTTGTATGTCGTGGTTAAATCAGTCCATACAAAATCAATATGATCTGCTGTAAAGTCCTGCGCTAAATTTACGCTGGTATCGGCGTGAAAAAGATCAACACCAAGACAATCTGACGATAGCATAGGACTACCATTTTGATCTTGACCTGATGATTTTATATCTTGGCATGGCGGCGGAGAACTGTTTTGAGCGGATTTAGAATTCTGAGCCATCGCTGGGCACACGGGCATAGTGCACGCTAATGAAAGCGTGAAAATCATAAATGTCATCAATGCCACAACAGATCTTCTCATAACACCACCATACTACATTATTCGTTGTAAAAAAATATTAGTTACAAAAAAAGTCAATGCTAATAAATTTTTAACTCCGATAATTGGAAGTTATTGGACGTTATCTTGATGAGTATTTTGGAGATTGTTCCAAATTTGTCCCGTTTAGGCTATTTTGGACATGGTGTTCTCGGAAAATGGTGCCGCAACCAAGATTCGAACTCGGGACCTGATGATTACAAATCAACTGCTCTACCAACTGAGCTACTGCGGCGTACACCATAAAAAGTGTTCATAAAAAAGGTTGTTTATCAGACTTAGACCCGTATGAAAAGATTTCCCTGCATTTTTTTGCAATTTTTTTTACTTTTTTGCTATCCTCTTTTTGTGTGTTGCGTTCTTTGCGTGTATCATGAAATTTGTCAGATATTTTTACCGTACATTTTAAAAACAACAAAGGTTTAAGAAATAAGTCATGAGTGGTGAGGTTAAGGGAAGTGATAATGCCGCCGGCTGGTTTATACTGGCCGTTCTGTTCTTTATCCTTCTTTCAATAGTTTGGTATTTCTTTCAATATGATGTGCGCTCCATTATGCGATACTTGCACTTTGGTGAAATGTGGCTCGTTTCATGGTTTGTTGGTGATAATTACAGCGTACCGTGGCGTGAAGGCCAACTTCTGCACAGCCAATGGGTTGAGGTCACGCCTGATTTGCAAAAAGGAGACATTTCTGGTGATGTCTCTAACCAGATTGCAATAGTTGCACTCTACCCTATGCGTTGGGTGATTTCAGGACTCCTTATATTGATGGGGCTTTGGGCGCTGTTTAAAGGGCCGCGTTCGCATTACCGCCGTACACATTCCATGGATACTTTGATTAACTTCCAATCAAAATTGTTTCCCTACATTAAACCTTTTACAAAGTTTAATCCGTCAAACCAGCCCCCTCGCCCACCCGGATCACCTGTCCCTGCAGAACTCCCACTCTTTGCAGAAGCTTTGGGTCCAGAGGAATGGTTAGCTTTTAATGGTGTCCCTGTACCTGACGGTGACGTTGACCAAGATGCGGCAGCGCGCAAATTTTCGAAACAACTTGGGCGGCCATGGCGTGGATATGCGCACCTTCCTGAGCACAAGCAAGTTTTACTGGCTGCTTTCTGCTTGAAAGCTGCGCGGAAACGTTCGGATGCCGATGATTTATTAGGAAACCTTGCAGAATGCTGGAGTGACAAAAAAGGGCTAGTCATTAATCGTAAAACGCTGACACGTGCACGCAAAGTACTTAAAAACCGTGAATTAAGCGGAAAAACTATATCTCTTTGTAATCAGCATGCTTACGAAAACACAGCTCTTATGCGAGGCCTACTCTATGCTCGCGAGGAAGGTGGCGTTTTGGCGCCATCACAATTTGTATGGTTACGTGCCCATGATAGAAATCTTTGGTATCCGCTTAATAATCTAGGTCGTCAAACATTCCATATGGAGGCACTTGGCGCCACATCGCATTTCCGTCATGAAAAACTGACACAACGCCCAATTTTACGTCCGCGCATTGAGGATGCGGTACAGTCGATTACCAATTATATGAATTCAGATCGTGCACGCCCTATTCCTGCGCTTGACTATTCTCACTCAAAACGCAAACGCGGTATTAAAAAACTCAAAATTTCAGCCAAATAACGGATAACAGAACCCATGAAAAAAATAACACCCAGTACTTTGAAACCTTCTGCCAAAGTCATAGACGGAATATTGGTGCTCTCCTTGCCTGATGCAGTCACTCCAGTTGTTTGGAAGATGGATTTTGGGGCAACTAAAGCTTCTGCCATTGAGGTACGCGCTGGTAACAATGACAATCATGATTTGGTTTTAAAAACACCAAAGGCTGATGCTTATACAATCGCCAGCTACGATAAAGCTTCACTAGCAACCCGCGCCTTGATGGCGATTACAACAGCCATGAATAACTCACAGGGGCACATCAATCCTTACAAGGGGAATGGTTTGCCCGTCCCAATCTATTCGCAACCACGGGCCCGAAAGTCGGCAGGGAATATCATATTAAAAACACTCAAATGGTTGTTCCTTCTATTGGCAGTGATTGCGTTATTGTTCGTTGCAAGTATTGCTGTTCCTTTATTTTTTGGAGGGTCTGACAATACAACACAGATAACACAAACAACTCGTGCACCTGCAATGCGTACTCAAGATGACAACTCTACAGCGAGAAGTTCTGTTGGTGAACCGGTATCAGCAGATGATTTTTTATTAGGGCGATAGACTAGGAAATACATAAGACATGTCACTCGACCAGAAAAAGTACGAAACCAAATGGACCGACCTACTAAGGGATAATCGGTCATTTTGGGCGCGTTCTGCCGATAATATGACGAATACAACGAAATCGTTTTCGATGTTTGTTGTTTTGGCTGCTTGTATTTTCATTATTCCACAATTGTTAGTGTTTGCAGATTTTGTTCTGCTTATTGGCTTACTCTATTTTTGGTGGCTGGCAAAACGCGACAAAACTCTCATCTTCAAATCCCCTTACGGTGCAAAATACAAGGATAGGAATAACGAGGGCGGAGGACGTGACGGGACAGCCGAGGGAATTCTCTATCTTGGAAACCAGAAAGAGACGAATGAGGAAGTTTGGTTTACCAACTCCGATGCCAGAACACATGTTCTCTACCTTGGGACAACGGGTTCAGGTAAAACTGAAGGATTAAAATCTATTGTTACCAATGCTATGTGTTGGGCATCTGGCTTCGTTTATATTGATGGTAAAGCTGATACGGATTTATGGTCAAGTTTATCTTCCATGGTACGCCGTTTCGGGCGTGACGATGATTTGATGGTTCTAAACTATATGACGGGTAACTCAGATACCAAGGCACCATCCAACTCTATGAACCCGTTCTCATCAGGGTCTGCCTCTTACTTGACCAACATGCTTGTATCCTTGATGCCAGAAGCAGAGGGTGACAATGCGATGTGGAAAGAGCGTGCGGTTGCTCTTGTGGGTACAATTATGCCTGCTCTGACTTGGAAACGTGACCACCAAGATGTGCCCCTTAACGTTTCAACCATTCGTAAATTCTTACAACTTAACAGTATTGTGAAGCTCTCACGTGAAGATGCTTTGCCAGAGCATTTAGCACAATCCGTTAAAGGATATTTAGAAACTTTACCAGGTTACAGTGATGATGCATGGGATGATGAGGGTCGCGAAAAACCAGCTGGTCCTGGACAGCCTCCTATTGATCAGACAACAGCGCACCAGCAACACGGCTATCTGTCTATGCAATTTACCCGCTCGCTGCAATCTTTGGGCGATGAATATGGTTACATCTTTGATGCAGAATATGCTGATGTGAACATGGTTGATGTGGTTTTAAATCGCCGTATTGTGGTCGTTCTTATTCCAGCCCTTGAAAAATCAAATGATGAAATTGCCAACCTCGGTAAGATCGTATCTGCCACCATTAAAGGTATGATGGGGTCTACTCTTGGTGCAACCGTGGAGGGGGATTCCGCAACTGTTATCGAGAATAAGCCAACGACGTCTGCAACACCGTTTGTGACCGTTTTTGATGAGGTTGGTTATTATACTGCACAAGGTATGGCGGTGATGGCGGCGCAAGCGCGTTCTCTTGGATTTAGCCTCGTTTTCTCAGCACAGGATTTGCCGGCTCTTGAAAAGCGCATAAAAGAAGAGGCTCGCTCCATTACTGCGAACTGTAACATTAAGATTTTTGGTAAACTCGAAGACCCAACCCAAACCAAAGAATTCTTTGAAAAAACAGTCGGTGAAGCCCTCGTCACTGAGGTTTCTGGTTTACAGGTTGATAATACCGGCTTCTCTAAAACCTATTACGATACATATCAAGCAAGCACCCAAGTTCGTCCGCGCGCTGCATATGATGCACTGCGTGGTTTTAAAGAAGGTGAAGCCATCATGGTTTATGGTGAAGGTGTCGTGGATGTAAAAATATTCTACTCCAACCCTGGTCACGCAAAGGCTATGCGCGTCACACGTTATCTGTCACTTCCTCCACACAAGGAAATCACACTTAAACACGCAGATGCCATTGCCGTCCTTCGCGATAAAATGGTCAAGAAAAACTGGACAGCCCAGCGCGCTGATGTTGCTGCAGAAATTCCTGAGGTTATAGCTAACCTTTCAAAGGCCTATGCAAAACATGAAAGTGCCACACCTGATTTAACCGATGCTGGAATTTTTAGCGTTGTTGAAACTTATACTGCTGATAATCCAATTGATATGAATGCACCAACTCAACTTGAGCAACCTGTACCGCAGAAACAAACTCCTGTCGAGACACCAGCACAAAGCACACCAAAACAAACTACGTCAGAAGAAGCACCTTCTGGATCACCACTAAGTTATTTCACAGGCAATAAACCAGCAGAAAAGCAGGAAGTACAAGAACCTGTTGCTAAAGAACAAACAACTCCACCACAACAGGCAAAAACAACAAGTGAGTCTATTCAGATTCTTAAAGATGCTGCAGCAAAAGCCAGAGCAGAACTTGTTAAATCAGAAGATGATAAAGAAACAGTAGACGTTGGTGAATAGCCAGTTTTTACATACGTTCTGGTACTTCTATTCCCATTAAATCAACCGCAGTTGAAAGCATTTCAGAAACAGCTTTGCTGTAAGCTAAGTAGTTTGCACGTTTGCCTTCATCCTCTTCAATAAGAACAGGTGTATTCGCATAGAATTTTCCAAATTCTTGCGCCAAGCAATATACATACTCACATAGAATGTGTGGTGTATAAGAACGAATAACACCTTCAATGGCATTGGGAAATTGACTCATAAGCAATGCAAGCGAACGTGTTTTCTCAGTTACTTCTAGTTTTTCGGAAGTAGCAATGTTTTGTTCTACTGCTTTTCTTAACATCGATTTGATGCGGACAATTTGATAGAGAATATATGGCCCTGTTTTCCCTTCAAAGGAAACTAGCTTATCCAAATCAAACACATAATCTGTATGTCTTGGGTTTTGTAAATCCGCAAATTTAATGGCTGCCACACCGACCTTTTTTGCAATATCCTGCTTTTCATCATCACTAAAATCATTCGCCATATTAGCTGCATTAATTTTAGACAGAGCCTTATCCTCAGCCATCTTGATGAGGTCTTCAAGCTTCATGATTCCACCCTCGCGGGTTTTAAATGGCTTTCCATCAGTACCATTCATTGTCCCAAAACCTGCATGTGTTAACTCAACACTTTCAGGAACAATACTCGTCAACCTTGCGCTTCTAAAAACCTGTTCAAAGTGAAGATGTTGTCTTTGATCAACGACATAAATGACTCTATCGGGGCTATATAATTCCATGCGCTCAACCAATGTTGCCATGTCGGTTGTGCCGTACATCACAGCACCATCTTTTTTGTACAAAATCAGGGGCGGGTAAGTTTTATCATCATCATTTCTCTCAACATGAATGACCAGTGCACCTTCGCTTTGAATCGCATGACCATGTGTCTTTAAATTTTCGACCATAGGTGCGATCAAATTGTGGACATCAGACTCGCCCTTCCAGAGATCAAAGTAAACATTAAGGTTGGCATAGTTTTCTTTCATGCTTGCAATCGATACAGTCATGAAATGCTGCCACAGTGTATAATAGCCAGCGCGTTTATTTTGCAAATCAACGGTTGCCTGTCGTGCTTCCTCAGCACGTTCCTCATCCTCTTTACATGCCTTGGAAGCTACAGGGTAAATTTCTTCAAAATCATTAATCGTCAGAGGACTATCTTTTGGATATTCACCTTCAAAATTTTCATCAAAGTATGGCCACTCAGGATAACGGTGTTTTAATTCCGCCAAAATCATACCCATCTGGGTTCCCCAATCCCCCATGTGAACATCACCTAGAGTTTCAAATCCAGAAAATTTCAAAATACGACGTAGCGTATCTCCAATAATTGCAGCCCTTAAATGTCCAACATGCATGGGCTTTCCAACATTTGGCCCACCATAATCAAGAACAACTTTTTGATTATTACCAAAGTTACCTAAGCCGTAGTTGTTTGCCTCTAATAAGGCGTTCACAGCGTCAGATAATTTAGCGTCAGTTAAGTCAATATTGATAAATCCTGGCCCTGCAATTTCCAGTTTTGCAAACACAGAATTTTCCTGGAGTGTCTTAACAATAGCGTTAGCAATATCGCGAGGAGCTTTACCAATTTTCTTTGCACCAGGCATCGCACCATTACATTGAAATTGTGCTAGATCGGGACGATCAGAATATCTCACATCACCTAATTCACTCGGAAGGCTTTCTTTTTCGAAGGCCTGACCACATATTTCAGAAAGTTCGTCTGTGAGTTTTTGCATAAAGTGATATCGTGTTTTTTAACTTTTTCTATCTTGAATAAGCATGTAACATGGTTTTAACATTTTGAACAGATTGAATAAAATGAAACAGGCCATCTATTTTACACTTCTATTAGTTACTCTCGTTCTCTTACATGACACTGTTTATGCAGAACGCAATCATGTGCCTTTTTCTCTAACGGATTTTGGATGGATGATTCAACAATATGTTCCTTATGTTGAGACCTTCCTTATTGATAATCTTTCCCAAGAATTTAGGTCACGATATTTAGGCCAGATATTCAATACTAAAGCCCTTTTTGTTGCGTTTGGCATAGGGGGGCTCTTCATTCTTTTAATGGTTGTTCGTAATATCAGAGCGGGAAAATCAATTGTTCGGGAAATCCCCATTATCTCATGGTTTTCAAGAGAAAAATCTTCTAAAAATTCCCGTACAAAAGGTCGCTTTAAATATAAAAGCAAAGATTAAATACTCATACGACCCAGAGCCTCTTTAAGACGTTTTAAGTCTTGCTCTCTAGACAACCCGTGATCTGCATCTTTAATCAAAATCACTTCGACATCTTCAGATGATAGACACGCTTGAATTTTCAAGGCCTTCTCCCAAGGAACATCAGCATCGCGCATACCTTGTATGATTATAACGGGCACATCAATTGAGATATTGTCGTTTAACAAACAACAGGCTTCTCCATCTTCTATGAGCTTTTTGGTAAATATATACGGCTCATCGCTGTAATCGTTTGGAATGGCTACAAACCCATCGCTTTCAAACGAAGATTTTTGAGTACTATCAAGTTGCTCTAAGACTTCGCGTGTGAAATCAGGTGCTGGGGCAAGTAATATTAATCCTTTTACTTTATCGCCTCGTTCTCTTGCACACAGAAGAGATATCCACCCCCCCATAGATGAGCCTATGAGTATACATTCCTTGTCTTCTCCTATGTCATCAATAATACTTAAAGCATCTTCGAACCATTCGCCAATTGAGCCGTTCTCAAATTTACCTTTTGAGCTACCGTGCCCTGAGTAATCAAAGCGGATGAAGGGGACGTTCTGCTCTTCGCATAATGATTGAAGAAACATGGCTTTTGTTCCATCCATATCGGACTTAAACCCACCGAGAAAAATTACAATTGGTTTGTTTTTATCTCCCTCATGGAAATGATAGGCAAGTTTTCGCCCTAATTTGTTTGTGTGCAATCTATGCTTTTGTTCCTGCATATCTTTTCCTAAGCTCTAAAAATATGGTACATCCGTAAGAAGAGTTATTTTTCCTACTTCCAATATTTCAAGGATTAAAGACTAAAATGAAGAATGGAACAACACCTGTTGTCATGCAAATTATCCCTTCTCTGGGTGCGGGCGGCGCAGAACAGGGCTGTATTGATATTGCAGCAGAGCTTATAAAATCAAGTGCAGAAGCCATTGTTGTTTCCAACGGCGGAAGTCGTCTACATGAATTGCAAAGAATTG
The DNA here is from genome assembly GCA_037968575.1 of Bdellovibrionales bacterium. Classification (GTDB taxonomy): domain Bacteria; phylum Pseudomonadota; class Alphaproteobacteria; order Micavibrionales; family Micavibrionaceae; genus UBA2137. The sequence continues at coordinate 14,927 of JBBKVR010000137.1, forward strand.
GTGCTCTGCATATCAATATGCCAGTCGATTCTAAAAACCCGTTAGTCATGTGGCGCAATATTTTCAAACTCCGCAAACTTATACGTCGTTATCAAGTTGATATCGTTCATGCACGCAGTCGTGCACCGGCATGGAGCGCGTGGAAAGCCTGCCAAGGGACACACACACATTTCGTAACCACCTGCCACGCACCTTATAATATTCAAAATACAGCGAAGAAGTTTTACAACTCCTCAATTGCACGCGGTGAACGCGTGATTGCCATTTCCAATTATGTTGCCAATTATTTACGCCAAGAATATCAACTTCCCGATAACCGCTTGCGTTTAATTCATCGCGGCGTGCCAATGGAAAAATTTCACCCCTCTCTCGTGACCGCCGAACGCTTAGTCAAGCTCACACAAGAATGGCGTGTTCCAGATGGTAAAAATATAGCGATGCTGCCTGGGCGTCTTACACGTTGGAAAGGCCATGCTGATTTTATCAACGCATTGACTATGCTGAAAGACAAAGATTTATTTGGTATTATTATTGGTGATGATCAAGGGCGTACAGAATATCGCGAAGAGCTTATGACTCTTATTAAAGATAACGGTATGGAAGGCAAAATCCGTATTGTTGATCATTGTTCTGACATGCCTTCCGCCTACATGCTCGCCAGTGTTGTGATTAGCGCTTCTATTGAACCTGAAGGCTTTGGACGCGTGCCCGTTGAGGCCCAAGCTATGGGTCGTCCTATTATTGCTACCAACCACGGTGGTGCAAAAGAAACAGTTATTCATGGTGAAACAGGCTGGTTAATACCGCCAAATGCCCCTAAGGAAATGGCACAAGCTATCTCAACTGCTGTTTCTATGGATGCTGGTCAACGGGATATCATGGCTGGCAAGGCTATGCAGCATGTCGCTAATCATTTCACCAAAGAAATTATGGCGGATAAAACCCTAAACGTTTATGCGGAACTCATCAGGCCACAAAAATAATGGCTAACCAAGAACGTATACTTGTTATAAAACTCAGCGCCCTTGGTGATTTTATTCAAGCATTGGGCCCGATGCTTGCCATTCGCGAACACCACCCACACGCACATATTACCTTCATGACCACAAAACCTTTTAAGGAATTAGCACAAAAATGCGGTTACTTTGATTCTGTATGGGTTGCTCCTAAACCAAAATGGAAAAATTTAAACGGCTGGTTTTCTTTAAGAAAAGAACTGAACAAAGCCAAATATGCACGTATTTACGATCTTCAAAATAATGATAGAACAGGACTTTATTTTAAACTTCTCAAAAATCCAAAACCTGAATGGGTCGGCATTGCCAAAGGCGCGTCCCATAGCAATGACACAAAGAGTAGAAAGTCTGGAACAGCTTTTGAGGGGCATAAAGAGACACTCGGTAAAGTAGGCATTCAAAATATTAAAATCGATAAACTTGAATGGATGGAACAAAATCTAGGCCAATTTAATCTCCCACATAAATTTGCTCTTATCATTGCGGGTTGTGCGCCAAATCGTCCCGAGAAGAGATGGTTGCCTAAATATTACGCCTCCGTAGCCCAGCACTTGATTAAATCCAATATTACACCTGTTCTTATCGGCACAGATGCAGAAAAAGAAATTAATTCAGAGATTGCACGAACTGAGCCAGAAAAAATCGTCAATCTTACAAACAAAACAAATCTTTATGACATTGCTACGCTTGCTAGACGTGCAAGATTATCCATTGGCAATGATACGGGACCCATTCACCTAGCTGCTGCAACAGGCTCACCCGTCATTGTAATTTTCAATGAAAGCAAAAGCAGCAATCCAAAAAAACATGCACCATTGGGTGACAAAGTTCATATTGTGTCTGCTGAGAATATTGAATCTATCTTGCCGAAGACAGTTATAGAAGAAATACAGAACTTAATTTAAGAAGATTTTTCTTCTTCTAAGTTCTCTTCAACTTCATGAAAAAGTTCACATATAGAACCAAGAATGTGAGAGACATGATCACTATCAAGAGAATAATAGATTGTTTGGGCATCGCGCCTAGTTTTAACTAAGCCGTCTCGCCTTAAACGTGCAAGATGTTGAGAGAGAGCTGATTGAGAAAGTCCTACAATTTGTTCCAAATCTCCAACGCATTTTTCTTCTTCAACAAGCGCACAGATAATGGTCAAACGTTTTTCGTTTGCCAAAGCTTTCAAGAGGACGACAATCTCGTCCATGTTGTCTTGTATATTCTTAATATCCATTTTCTTTCTCTCGTAAAACTAAACAGCCCTATTTGTTTTACGCAGAAGGCAAGTTTGACTCTTAATATTACCGTTTTCTTGTATTTTAATTATCTCATTTAGTAAAAATGAGCAATTCTCTTGCTTACATACCCTTTTTAGCGGGCAAAAGGCGAGTTAGCAAGGAAATAAATGAACTGGGTAAATATGAAACTAGTCGGACTAAAATATAAATTGTTAAAGGAAATACGATTAGTTGCTTCTTTTTCTCCAATCCAGAGACAATAATTTTAGCAGCTTTTTCTGCAGAAACCATCATTGGCATCGGAAAATCATTTACATCCGTCATGCGCGATTCGACAAATCCAGGACATATTACAGACACATTAATGTTACTTTGCCTACATGATGCGCCCATGCCCTCACCCAAAAATCTAACTGCTGCTTTTGATGCGGAATAGGCTGGTGCTCCCGACCATGGTGAGAAAGACGCCAGTGAACTTATAAGTGCAATCTGACCCCGTCGACGTTTTATCATGTTCTCGTATACAGGCTCAATGCTGTTTACAACGCCCATAATGTTAATTTCGAAAATTTGACGGGCCTGCTTAAATAAGTCCTGTCCTTTCAGACCACCCATACCGCCTGAAATTCCTGCATTGGCAATAATGAGGTCAATAGGCTGTTTAGTATTAATTTTTTCAATCCACTCTCTCATGGCTTTCTGGTCTGTTACATCGAGAACTGCACTTTCCACATAGGACGCGCCCTTGTCTTCACATATCTTCACAACCTCATCTAATCGCTGTTTGTTACGCCCCGTTACTGCTAATGCATGTCCTTGGCTAGCATATTGATGAGCAAGTGCTTCACCAATTCCGCTTGATGCACCAGTAATCACAACCATTTTTGAATTTGTTTGGGGGTTTTTCATGAAGCAGTCTCTCTCTTGCCTTGTCAGTCGGTCATGAATAGTTAGAATGTTTCCATGGATCTGTCAAAATTGAAAAGACGTGGGCTGATGTTTGTTCTCTCCTCTCCTTCTGGAGCAGGAAAGACGACTATCACACGTGAACTCCTGAGAAACAATGAAGACTTAAAACCTTCTATCTCGGCTACAACGCGCAAACGTCGTGGCGGTGAAGTTGATGGACAACATTATTATTTTGTTGATATTCCGCAATTCAACAAGATGCTTGAAAATGGTGAAATGCTGGAATACGCACAAGTGTTTGACAATTATTATGGAACACCGCGCGAACCTGTCGAACAAGCCATAGAAGATGGTCATGACGTTATTTTTGATATTGATTGGCAAGGCACGCAACAATTGGAAGAAATGACTCGTAATGATCTAGTCACAATTTTCATTCTCCCCCCATCACATGATGAATTGGAACGGCGCCTACGCTCACGCGCAACCGATACATTGGAAACAGAAAGCCAAATTCAAGAACGCATGGAGAAAGCCTCCAGCGAGATGTCACATTATTCGGAATATGATTATGTGATTATCAACAAGGATGTTGAGACAACGCTCAATAAAGCCCAAACCATTCTTGATGCCGAGCGCATGAAACGTGAAAGACTGACAGGAATTTCAGAATTTGTGAGAGGTCTTAAAGGCGGGCTTTAGTTAATATAAAACTGGAGCCATGGAATTAGCTGGCTGCGGATTTAGTTGAGATAATTCACATGCGGTTCTAAACTGATTTAATAATCTTTGCTCTTCAATGAAATGATGAAAAAAATCACCTTCCCTCTCAATGTCAGAAGATGTAGAACATTGATTTAACCGCTCGTTAAACCTTACGGTTCGCATATCATCCCACGACTCAGCAAGCAAATCTCGTGACTGTGCGCCCCTTTCACCAGTATTGTTTCCTGTCGTTATAGACCCAATGCTTATACCTTCTTCTGGTTCGGCAAGACTAAAAAGAGAATACATAGAAAGTCTTGTGTATCCAGTTTTAGGGCTTAAAACATTTAGACGTCTCGCAAAATCATTGTTATTTGTATAGTCCCTTAAAAGCGGGTTTGTTGAAGGACATTCATTGTTTAAATAATCGTTACTAAATCTATGTCCTGGTATGCTGTACGTGTATTTACTAGCAAATTCATCTAATTCTGGGTAGTCCCCTCGCATTGCGCACATCATACGAGTTAAATCAGCAATACAGCTGGCATTGTTATAGTTTGAAGAGGCGCTCATACCATCTTGATTAGCAGGCAAACCACTGGGATTTATGAAGTAACTTCTCGACATCCCTATACGTTGAGCTTCTGCATTAATTAATTCGACACCTCTCTCGTAGCTTCCTGCTGCTGTTCTTGCTAATGCCATGGCTGCCCCATTACGAGAGCCTATGAGAAGCATTTCTAAAGCATTGCTAACAGTCGCCCACTGCTGCGTCCTTAAAATTTCTGGGAGATTATTGTAATTGCTATCTGTTCTTCTTAAGTTGAGTTGTCGTTCTTCAGGGCTAAATATAAGAGAGCCGTCTAAGGAAAAATCATTATTATCATCTCTATGAGCTCTTACACACACCATAGCAGTTAGGCATTTCATCATAGATGCTGGGTCGTACAAACGGAATAAATCACTCTCTGTAAAATCTCCTAATATCATAGGGGAATCTAAATCAGAAAGATCAAAACGCACATTCATACGACGGCTTGATAGAGAAGATTTTAGAACGGGACCATTAATCGAAGAAGGGTTTTGAGATAAAGCAACTCTATCAGCTTCAGACATGAGTGACCTCTGCGGTAATGCTTGCGCTAGAGCAGATGTACCAAAAGAAGATGCCAAAGCAATGCCTACACCACCAAGTAAACTACCACGTACTAATTCACGTCTTGATACTTCCATTAATCCCTGTTCCAATTAACACAGTTACACAGAAATTTTTCTTCTGTGCCCACACAATTATTATTTTTATTATTATATGTGACGTGCGATTTCTAAAAACTGCTTTACAGACAAGTTTTCTGCACGATCTGTAATATTCATATCATATTTTGATAATATATCGCAATAATCTTTTAAACTAC
>JBBKVR010000138.1:0-10274 GCA_037968575.1 Bdellovibrionales bacterium
GATCCCACACAGAAATCTATTGCTGTCGATGGTGCTGATTATAGAATGAAACACGGCGATGTCGTAATTGCTGCTATTACAAGCTGTACGAATACATCTAACCCATCCGTTATGGTTGCAGCAGGGTTGGTTGCACGAAAAGCGCGCGAAAAGGGATTAACACGTAAACCTTGGGTAAAAACATCTCTTGCTCCTGGCTCGCAAGTTGTTACCAAATATCTTGAAAAAGCAGGGTTACAAGAGGATTTGGATGCTCTTGAGTTCAATCTTGTTGGATATGGTTGCACAACCTGTATCGGAAATTCAGGACCATTGCCCCCGCCGATTGCCAAGGCCGTTGAAGATGGTGATTTGAACGTGACAAGTGTTCTCTCAGGAAACAGAAACTTTGAAGGGCGAATTTCTCCGCATGTAAAATCCAATTATCTTGCGTCCCCTCCGCTGGTTGTGGCTTACGCGCTGGCTGGCTCAATGCTGGTTGATTTGTATCACGATCCTTTGGGACAAGATCAAGATGGTAATGATGTCTTTATGAAGGATATATGGCCAACAAATAAGGAAGTTCAAGATATTATTGATACATGTCTTTCACCAGATATGTTCCGTGAGCGCTATGCTAATGTTTTTGAAGGTACAGAAGAATGGAAAGCGATTGCTAGTGGTCAAGCTTCTGAGACCTATCAGTGGAAGGATGCGTCAACATACGTGAAAAACCCGCCATTTTTTGAAGGTATGAAGATTGAGCCCGAAGCTCCTAAAAATGTAGAAGGTGCGCGTATTTTAGCGTTATTGGGAGAGTCGGTAACAACTGACCATATTTCTCCCGCTGGCGCGATTAAATCAACGTCTCCTGCAGGTGAGTATCTGCAAGCCCATCAGGTTGCTCCGCGTGAATTTAATTCTTATGGGTCACGCCGCGGTAACCACGAAGTGATGATGCGTGGAACATTTGCCAATATTCGTATCCGTAATGAAATGGTACCTGAAATCGAGGGCGGTTTTACCAAGCATGTTCCCGATAATGAAACCATGCCGATTTATGACGCAGCAATGGAATATGTTGCCGATGGTGTACCGTTGGTTGTAATTGCGGGGAAAGAATATGGAACAGGTTCTTCTCGTGACTGGGCGGCAAAAGGAACACGTCTTTTGGGCGTGAAGGCTGTTGTTGCGGAGAGTTTTGAGCGTATTCACCGTTCTAACCTGATTGGAATGGGCGTTTTACCGTTGCAATTTAAAGACGGTGTAAATCGTAACTCCCTAAAAATCACTGGTGAGGAAACAATAGACATTACAGGTATTGAATCCATTACACCGCGTGGAACGCTGACCATGAAGGTTACTTACAAGGATGGAAGTACGAAAGAAGCTGAACTTTTATGCCGTATTGATACAGGAGATGAGATGGATTATTACAAAAATGGTGGAATTCTGCACTTTGTCTTGCGCCAATTGGCAACGGATAAGCAAGCAGCCTAACTGTTCGAGCGGAAGTAAACTTCTGAACCTTTGGTAACTTCTCCAAAATCAGGCTTATCTGGTCGGTAAGTTACATCGTAAATATTCTCGAATTGCAAAATTTCGCGTGAAATTTCACCAAGACGCTTTGTTGCTGAACTCACAGTTGCCGAGGAGATGTTTCCAACTCCAGCCTTTGCCATACCATTTGTGAAAGCTATTTGAATGCCTTCAAGATAAGCAGCACTTGTATTTAAGCAAAGAGAAGGGGTGACGCTTAACGCATCCTCTTCACTTTCCTCATTGGGTTTAACTGAAAAGCTGAATGTTGCACTTTCAAGAGCATTTCTTAAAATAATCCCACAGCGACCAGCCTCTTCTTTGGCTGTAATCACTAGTCCCATATTGCTTTCATGCTCTATGTTGACGGGTTGTCCTGTTTTGGCAAATGCTTTTTCTGCCAGAGTAATGGAGCTGTCATACTCAGCCGTTGAATTAACATCGCATTTTTCAATCATATCGAGAAAAGGATGGGCTTTTCCTGTTTTAAATACAGATGCGCCGTGCTTGTAGACAACAGCCCATAGGTCAGAGTTGTGTTTGCTGTCATGGAAGCTGACTGTTTTTTGCCAGACTTCATCCCAGTCAAAACTGTCCTGCTTTATGAAAGTTGTTCCATTACGTTGATAAGACTGCATGATATGAGCAGCCAAACGCACACACACATGCATGGTTTGCGCGCGTATAACAAAGGTTTCCATAGATTGCTCATCATTGTTCTTGAGGAGTAATGCAAGACGATTGCTGACCACACGCATGGGTTCAGCCTTCTTATTTTGCTCATTGATGAGAAATTTTTCGCGGAGAAGTGTTGTGTCGAAAGTCATATAATCGTGCCATCTATCTTGTTAACGCAGTTCAAGATAGCACAACCAATCTTAAGGAAAAATGAATTTAAGAAGTTTTAAAGGGCGCCCATCTTGTGATGACGTTCAAGAGCTAAATCAGGATCAAGGTCACGTTTAAGATCGAAGTTCAGCTTTGCCTCGTGCGTTTCATCCAATTTGTTTGCCAAAATCATATATTGTCGCTCGAGTTGTACGCGCTTTGGCAAATCGGCTTCAAAAGCTTTTTCAAGCATAGCCGCCTTACTACCCATTGCCGCAGAACCAAAAGACTTACTAAATGCGTTGGAACGCTGCTGCTTTGTTTTTGCACGATCGACATAAACTTCATCAATAGCATCAATAGCGTGACCTGCATCCAGGCCACCCATAGGCATCCCTGTTACTACGCTTATCATCGCATCTGCAATCAAGCCGCCTGCAAAATCATCTCCACCGCTACATGCGCGTGAATCTGCTGATGCATATACGAACCCTCTCTGTCCCCCTGGTTCAGGAGCTAAATCCATGACTTGAGCGGCAATCATTTGCATTGCTGCAACAATATTAACTTGGTTGTCGTTTAGTGCCTGAGCCATGTATTCTCCTTGATTACCCTTATCCTATAGGTCACACGTAAAATAAGTTTTAAGAATGGATAAAATTTTAGGGAATTTTTTGAATTTGTATCAATTTTTGCTAATGTGTTGAAAATTTAGAGGGGAATCTATGAAAAAAGCAGTATCAGCACTTATTTTTTCATCATTTTTAGCAGCTTGTACGCAAGACAGTAAGGCTATCAAGGCCCATTATGTTTCTCCGATGGAGACCGTGGATATAATTGCCAGCAGTTAGAGGTCGAAATGGTTCAAACATCAAACCGTGCACAGCGTTTAGCAGGTATTGTTAACACACGGGCGGCTCAAGATGCTGCAGCAGTTGCTGGTGGGCTTCTTGTATCGTGGCCCATCTTTTTCTTTATTCATGGGGATGATGGTAAAACCGCTCACTATGCAAGACTAAAAGGTGAGTTCGAAGCCCTCGAAAAGGCGGCGGAGAAAAAGAACTGTGAAATCAAAGTCGAAAGATACACTTTAGAAGAGATTAAAGAAGCTAATAAATATTAACGCTTCACTGCTGACAAGGCTTTGCGCAAAGCATGTGTTTTAGTGAAATATTCGTCTCTTGCTTCTTTTAAAAGTTCAGGCCATGTGTCTTCAGGCTTGCCTTTCACAGGAAGCTTATACGTCGGTAGGTAAGCATAAGGCACAGCCAAATCAGTTTCTTCAACCAAATCAAAAATGTGAGACATGCGCTTTGTATCACTTAATACCCAAGGTGATATTTTTTCCCCAATACTCAAAGACAATCCTGTCATGTCGTTTTGAGGACGATCTATACCATTACCCAAAACAGGCCAGCGTCTAAAATCAAATCGTGCGCGCAGTTGTGCAAGATAATAAACAATTGCTCCCTTTTCTTTCTTTCCACGTTCAAAATAAGCCTCTGCGGCATGAAATAGGGCAGTTGGAGGGACTTTACTTAGATCAGTTTCAATCGCATCTAATGCCTTTTGAACGCGTGTGTCTGAACCGCTTTTAATTTCATTGAGATACGGCCATTTCTCCAAATCTTTTTGGGGAATAAGAGCTTCTTTCGGAGTGAGTGCTTTGGTAGATTGTAAATTTAAGGGGTGGTTGGTTTCAGGAATAGTTTCTTTTATCTCTACCTCATCCTCTTTTTCTTCTTCTTGGACAATTTCTGGTGTTTTTTCTTCTGCCTCTTTCACAACCAAGACGTTCATGCCCTTTTCTTTGGGCTCAAGAATATCCTCAGCCAAAGCAGGGGAGGTTAAAAAAAGAATGAGCAAGGTTGCTAAAAAGTATCGCATTCTCTTTTATAAAGCGTTTAAATCTGTTAGAGCAAATTTTTAATTTAAGGTTTTCCGAGTATTTATGACCGAATATGATGCTTTCATAGCTTCCGATGCCAACATTGATCTTATTACGCATGTTGATGAAGCCTTTATTGTAGAACATCCTTTTTTACAAAAAGGTGTGTTTGTAAAATGTTCTGAGCAGCAAGCGGCATATTTCTTAAAAAACTTCTCATTCAAAGCTTATCCGGGAGGAACAGGAGCTAATATTGCACACACAATGAAAGTGCTGGGCTCAAACCCTTACTACCTAAATATTTTAGGAGAAGACGTAGAAGCATTAGTTTTTAAGGATGCGTACAATCTTATTGGGATGGATTATAAAATTATAGATTCCAAAAAGCCCTCAACAAAAATATTCACGTTTATTACTCCAGATGGTGAGCGCACTGGTGCCTCTTTTTATGGAGCTTCAACTGAGTTTAGAAAGCGGCACATATATGAATACGCTCCTGAAAAAATGAAATATGTGTATCTTGATGGCTATTTCCTTAATCAAAAACATGGACTTGAAAATTTACTAGCATTAAACGAAGTGGCAGGAAATGTAGGTGCGCAGTCTGTTTTTGCCGTGAACAGCACATATATATATTCAGTTAATAAGGACGCCGTACACAAGGTGGTTGAGGATGCCGATATTTTGGTTTTTTCAGAAGAAGAGGCTCTTCTTGTTAGTAGCGAAGATGAGGTAGGTCTTAATTTATTAGAAAAACTTGGTTCAAAAAAACTAATCATTGTGACTTTAGGGGAAAGAGGAAGTCTGATCTTTTACCAAGGTAAAGAAATACACGTTGATACATGTAAGCCAAGTAAGCCTGTGATTGATTGTAACGGTGCGGGTGACAACTATGTAGGTGGCTTTTTGTATGGCTTGTCGCAGGGGTATGATTTGGCGGTATGTGGTAAATTAGGGGCGGCCTGTGCAACTGAGTGTATTATCCAAAACGGCCCTCGTTTAAAAAGCCTTACTCAATCATCTTTGTCAGATATTATTTCTTAAATAAAATTTAGCCGACAGCGCATTTCTTGAAGGGGACAACACTTTCAGAACTTTGTATTTCGGAAAGATCGTTTTGCAAATTGTCTAACAACTCATGCGGTGGCTTCAGACGAGAGATAACTAATTCCCACATAGGTAAATGGTTATCAATTTCCAGAACTTCAGCGACGGTAACTTTTTGGTAAACGGGCCATTGACGTGCTGCTATTTTCCCCAAATCTTGGAGCTGGCTAACAGATTGTAAACCATGATTATTTTGATGGTAAGTGTGCATTACAGCATCAGAAGCGCGCTCAATCTTACTTTTTTCGTTAACCAATATATCAGGGAATTCGTCCTGAATAATAATACGTAGCTTTTCCATAGCCGCTTCAGAGTAATCATTAATTTCCTGATCGGTTAAGACTTTTTGTGCCCCTATTTCTTTAACTTCAAATTCCATTTCATTGTCTTCACCCGCAACGATGTCAGTATGTGGTGTAAGGAACATATTTTGATCGGCTGTTGCCTCGACGCGTGCAAATACACCAGCTCCAATTTCAACGATAAGATAAAAGTTATTTCGTGAAGTGACGCAGACCGCCTCAACAAAAAGACTATCGTTTTTGATATCATGCAGAGATGATGGTAATGCGCTTAGTTCTTTATTTTTGATAGGACAAGTTCTTTTCGCATCAATAAATTGCGAGTAATAGTTTTCTACACAGTCTATTTCACCTTCACACGATTCAACCTCATTACGTACTTCTGTAGAAGAAAGGAGTGTTTTGACGCAGACATCAAATTGACTAAAATTTTCGTCGGCATCATATGTTAGATTTCCTCGTGCGCGTAATTGTAATTCTTCGCTATGAAACCTTCTGTCCAAAGTATCAACAGACAAACTTAGTAAGAAATAATCAACAGGTATAATTTTTGGTGAAACATAGACGTCATTTTCCGAAACAAGGTAAGAAAAAACCCCTGCGAAATTCGAGGGGTCGTCAACGGCAATCTTTAATTCGGGCTCCTTGATGCCCGGAATCTTCTGCCATACGGCTGCGGCAGCATAAGCATGCGAGAGAGTAGTACAATCTTGAGGACTGAATTCTGGATCGTAGGCCATAAGCTTCCCTGTTAGTACGCAGTGCAACAATGTTGTCCTTGTATAATTTTTTTCTTATACAAGAGTCAACCTTTTATTTATGACAAAAGATATTTTTTTGAACTTTATTTATGATACGACTCGCGTTATTGCTAGGGGGCTTTTTGAAATATATTAGAAAAATAAAATCTTAAAAATTTGTGGATGAATGAAATGAGTGATGAAACTAAGTACGATGTCATAGTGATTGGTTCTGGGCCCGGCGGATATGTATGCGCGATTCGATGTGCACAATTGGGACTAAAAACTGCCTGTGTTGAAAAAGATAAAACACTTGGTGGAACATGTTTAAATGTTGGGTGTATTCCTTCAAAAGCACTTCTTCAAGCCTCTGAAAAATACGAGGAGGCAGAAAAGCATCTTGGTAAAATGGGTGTTAAAATCTCTAAAATGTCGCTCGATTTGAAAGCAATGATGGGACACAAAGACGATGTTGTAAGTGCCAACACGCAAGGTATTGAATTCCTCTTCAAGAAAAACAAAATCGATCATTTAAAAGGTACAGGAAAACTTGAAGGTAAAGGCAAAGTTTCCGTCGATGGTAAACCTTACGAGGCAAAACATATTATTTTAGCAACTGGTTCAGACGTTGTTTCACTTCCCGGCATTGAGATTGATGAGAAACAAATTGTTTCTTCAACGGGCGCATTAAAACTTCCAAATGTACCAAAAACGATGACGGTTATTGGAGGTGGTTACATTGGTCTGGAAATGGGCGCTGTATGGAGTCGTTTAGGAGCGACGGTTACTATTGTTGAGTATCTTGACCGTATTTTACCGGGAATGGATAACGAGATTTCCAAAGAAATGCTCAAAATTCTCAAAAAATCAGGAATGAAATTTAAGCTATCAACCAAGGTCAATTCCGCAAAAGCTGGTAAATCAGGCGTTGCGTTAGAAGTTGAACCTGCCAAAGGTGGCGATAAAGAAAAAATTAAAAGTGACGTTGTTTTGGTCGCTGTCGGTCGTAAGCCATACACAGAAGGTTTGGGGCTAGATAACGCTCACGTCCAGTTGGATGACAAAGGACGTATTGATACTGATAATCACTTTAAAACGTCGGGTGAAGGTGTCTATGCAATTGGTGATGTGATTGCAGGTCCTATGCTCGCGCACAAAGCCGAAGAAGAAGGTGTTGTTTTGGCTGAGATGATTGCAGGCCAAAAAGGCCATATTGATTACAACCTCATTCCAGGTGTTGTCTACACATGGCCAGAAGCCGCTCAAATCGGAAAGACCGAAGAACAACTTAAGGATGATAAAATTGAGTATAATGTAGGCAAGTTTCCTTTTATGGCCAATGGACGTGCACGTGCAATGAATGCGACTGATGGTTTTGTGAAAATTTTAGCAGATAAAAAAACCGATAAAGTCTTAGGTGTTCACATTATTGGTCCCGAAGCTGGAACGCTTATTCATGAGGCTGCTATTACTATGGAATTTGGTGGCTCAGCCGAAGATATTGCAAGAACTTGCCATGCTCACCCTACATTAGCAGAGGTTGTCAAAGAGGCAGCTCTGGCTGTTGATAAACGCGCCATTCATAATTAACTTGAAATCATTGTATTTTCATAATAATATTCCTTGTTATGAAGACAGCGGAGGCACTGCGTAATAATTCGGAATGTTTAACAGCATGGGCTGCTGTTAAATCCTATGCGCAATCAAAATTTCCTGATGCACCAAAACATATTGCCTACAGCATTATGTTTGTTGCTGATTGGCTTGAACTGCAAGATAAGAAAGAAAAAGAGGAACCTCTTAAAGCCTTTACTGATGGTTATTGGAAAGGTGAAAGAGGGATAAATTGTGTCCCTGTTGGTCAATATCTTGCAAAGTTACCTGACTCACATTGGAGTAAAACGGATACAGACCGTATCTCTGAAGAAGAAATACAAAACTTTATTAAGAAACACCCCATACTTGATAGGCTTTTTCATTTCATTAATGGTTTCGAGCAAGGAGATTGGTTAGGACAGCTTGAAAATTATCATGTTTGGAACAAGATTAGGAAAAGTCCATACGAGATTGTTAGTTTAATAGAAATAACAAAGGGACAAGTAGTTGAGTTACTGTCTGAATTTTCCAGAGCACATCTAGAAAATCCTCATAAACCTATCCCATCTGAGGGTGCAGCCTTAGTTTTATTGGAACAGGAGAAAGAAAAACTTAAAGAGGAACAACTAAATAATTTTGAGAGAAGATCAAAATCCTACGGTATTCCTTTTCAGATTGAATCTGGATCAGAAAATTTACGTGCGGAAAAGGCGTGGTGTTCAATTCAAAGGTACTGCCAAACTCGAAACCTCCCAGATGACGATGACTTGGCTTATAAAATTATGTTTATGGCTGATTGTAGATTATTGGATGCAACAAGGCCTTTGAAACATGAAAATGAGTCATCTCAAACGTTTACAACTGGGGAGTGGAATTTTTCTCTCGAAAGAGGAGTTCCCCAGCCTTTAGTTTTTGTTACTCACTTTTCAACTTATTCAAACTCTTGGGATATTACAGAAATTTCAAAATTTTCTGATATGGAATTAGATGAATTTGAAGAAGAACACGGTGTCCTTCGTGAACTCTATAATTTTGTAGATAGTTTATCTATTTCAGAATTTGAAAGTTTTTTAGATGATGTGCCTGTGTGGAGAAGTTCAAGCGCAAGTACATATAGATCTACTAATCTCAGATTTTCTGCATTAGGGATGGCTAATCTCATAACTTTACCCTCTGAGATATCAGATATTACAAAAAAAGTTAAAATAAGCGAGCCTAGGGTGAATTTTGAAGGTGCCGCAAAAATACTGGAATTTCCTGTAAGTACTGCTTTTTCGAGTAGCGATGAAAAAACTCCTAAGCGCGCGGGTGGGCAGCCTTATACACCTTGAGTAATTCTGCTGCGTTTACATCGGTGTAGCGTTGCGTTGTACTCAAAGACGCATGCCCCAATAACTCCTGAATTTCTCTTAAATTGGCACCATTTTGAAGCAAGTGTGTGGCAAAGCTGTGTCTGAAAGCATGCGGTGTTGCAGTTTCAGGAAGCTCCAGTTGCATGCGTAAATCACGAAGTGCCTTTTGTGTGACTTGTTGGCTCAAACGCCCACCACGGACTCCAACAAATAACGGATCTGTTTTATCGGGAATAGGTTTACGGTTTTCCAAATAAGTTTGAATTGTCTCTCTAACAATATCCAATAGTGGCATAAGTCGCTCTTTGTCACCTTTACCAAGAACCGTCAAAGAGCCTTCTTTGGGAAAGTCCCTAACATTCAATGAGAGAGCCTCATTGAGGCGTAAACCACAGCCATAAAGAAGCATGAACAATGCAAAGTCACGTTGCTTGATTGGGTCGTCAGGCGTGCTTTTTAAAAGTTCAAATAACCGTTCAATTTGCCCCTCATATAAGGGTTTTGGATTTTTACGTGCGAGTTTTGGAGAGCGCACAGCTGACAATGAGGCGTTGTGCAAAATACCGTTTCTGTCTGCCCACCGTAGAAGGTTTTTTACGCCTGATAAATTGCGTGCGCGCGTTGCAGAGGATGCTCCATCCATTGTGCGTCTTGCGAGCCATGAACGAAAATCACGCAAATGTGTTTCTGCTAGACTTTCGGTTGTGAGAGTTTCACCTGTATGTTCAGAAAGAAACGTTAGAAACTTTGTAACATCTCCGATGTAAGCACGGAAAGTATGGCGCGAGACATTCTTCTCGAACTGCAGGTAATCCTGCCAGTCGCTAAGATGCGCTGTAAGCTGTTTATCTGTCAGTGAGAGAACGCTCTCGTCTAGTGGGGTATATTCAACCATGTTCTGAAAAGTCGCTCGACCACGCGGGCGAGGAATGAAACTTGTTCT
>JBBKVR010000139.1:0-3497 GCA_037968575.1 Bdellovibrionales bacterium
GAACTCAAAGCTGAACATAAGGATTTAGATTTAGCCATCGATAGGCTGGTTCATATGTCTGTTGTGGATGCCTTGCAACTACAACGCCTTAAGAAGCGCAAACTCCAGCTTAAAGATACTATTCAAAAGATTGAAAGTGATCTTTTACCCGATATCATTGCTTAAGATATTTCTTTCATTTTCGAGGAAAATCCTTATTTTACCAGCATGACACATTCACACGACAATCCACTGGTAAGTATAATTATGGGTTCGCAGTCTGACTGGGAGACCATGAAACACGCCCATGACATTCTTCATGATTTTGATATTCCTCACGAATGTCGGATTGTGTCCGCACACCGTACTCCTGATCGTATGTTTGAATTTTCCAAAACTGCTAAAGAGCGCGGTTTAAAAGTGATTATTGCCGGCGCAGGTGGAGCCGCACATTTGCCTGGTATGGTGGCCTCCATGACAACCGTTCCAGTGTTAGGTGTTCCTGTGAAATCAAAAGCGCTTAAAGGCATGGATAGTTTACTCTCTATCGTTCAAATGCCCGCTGGTGTTCCCGTAGGAACATTGGCAATTGGTGAAGCTGGTGCAAAAAACGCAGCTCTTCTTTCTTTGTCCATTCTTGCCAATCAAGACGAGGCGCTTTCTAAACAGCTCTCTGATTGGCGCAAAGAACAATCTAGTTCTATTACTGAACATCCTGAAGACTAAATGGAAAAAACAGCTAAAATTCTCGGTATCCTTGGCGGAGGACAGCTTGGGCGCATGAGTGCGCTTGCTGCCGCTCGCTTGGGCATTAAATGCGTTATCTTTACGGATGGTGAGGACCACCCTGCTTCCGAAGTCAGTTGGAAAACAATCGTTGCACACTATGATGATCAAAAGGCTCTCGGCCAATTTGCAGAGTTAGTCGATGTCGTAACTTATGAATTCGAAAATATTCCAGTTGAGACAATTCGATATCTACAATCTAAAACTTCTGTTTTTCCCGATGACAAGATTCTGGAAATTGCACAAGATAGAATTACCGAAAAATCATTCTTAAACACTATTGATATTCCAACGACCCGATGGAAAGAAATTAAAACTGTCTCGGATATTGAAGGCTGCTTCAGTGAATGGAATTGTGAAGAACTAATTATTAAAACGACACGTTTCGGATATGATGGAAAGGGTCAATCTAAAATAAATAAAACTGATAATATAAACAAAATATTTACCTCATTTGATGGGCAAAATTTAATCGCTGAAGAGATTGTCAACTTTACGCATGAGATTTCTGTCATCGTTGCCCGTGACAAAGATGGAAAGATGGAAACCTATGGTCCTGCACACAATGTCCATGAAAACCATATTCTGGCAACAAGTTCATGCCCCGCTCCTATTTCAAGTCCACTAAAAGTCCGCGCAACAGTTTTAACCGAAAGACTTGCAAAAAAAGTTAGCCTTCAAGGCGTTCTAGCGTTGGAGATGTTTGTTACGAAAGATGGTGGAATCATTGCGAATGAAATTGCACCAAGAACACATAATTCAGGACACTGGACAATTGATGCCTGCACAGTTTCACAATTTGAAAATCATGTGAGAACTGTATGTGGTTTACCTGTCGGCATGCCTATTCAGCATAGCAATGTAAAAATGATAAATCTTATTGGCAATGATATTGATAATGTCGGTGACTATCTCAAAAACTATAAGGCCTGCGTTCATCTCTACGGAAAGTCAGAAACCCGCGAGGGGCGTAAAATGGGTCACATCACGATTTTAAACTAGCTTGGACTTAAATTCTTAGCCGCTTCAATGGCCAAACTTGATTTGCCATCACCTTTTTCTTTTATAAATTTTTCAAAATTTTCAGGCTCCACGCCGTAGTTGTATAGTACTGCGCGTGTGACATTTCTCTCTAAAGGTTTCTTTCCTGTTGCAAGCAACGCCTCTTCTGCTTTACTTGGTGGACAATCTGTAATTTGGATGACCATATTTTTTGCGCGCTCGACTAACTTCTCGCAAAATAATTTTACATCAATCATATGACCATCATAAACATGTCCCATTCTGGTCATCGCCGATGAAGTAAGAATATTAAGCGCAACTTTATGTGATGTCCCTGCCCCTAATCGTGTCAATTTTCCTAAAGGGTTTTTTGATGTCTCAAGTAAAATTGGGTAATCAACGTATTGAAGTAACGGACCATCAGGAACGTTACACAACCCTATGGTTATTATACCTAAATGTTGTGCCAAACAGTTTGTATATTTAGTCTTACCGCCAATGGAACCCAATATGGCTATATCTAGTCCTGCCTTTGGATTAAATTCTTTCATCAAATCAAACGCATGCTGTTCCTGATCATCCAGATCATGGTAATCATGCAGTAATGCGCCATCACCACCCGCAATGCCATAAGCTGCTTGTTCAGGAACAAACCCAAAAGTTGGGTAAAGCTCTGCAATTTCTTGGACTAATGCACGTGCTGCTGTTCCCGCTCCCGCCACCAGCATTCTTGAACTCTCTTGAATAAGATTTTTTGCAAGAGCTTCTGCGGCGTCGGCTATTACAGGAATTTGTTTTCCTACACTCTCAATAGACTGTTTCTGCTGGGCAAGAAGACACTTGAGAAATTCATGCGTTGATAATGTAGTCGTATCTACCTTTAATGAAGAAAAACCTTCAGTTAATTGAAATAATTCGACAACGTTTTCATCAGAAATAATATCTAACTCTTTCATCATTCCATTTGTCAGCAAATCAAAACAAATTTTTTGTGACGTCCCCGCATTCATGCGTGTTGAACCACCAATCGGTTCTTTCTCCGTATTTAAAAAGATTCCGAACTCTGCAATCTCTTGAATGTTTGAATTTTCATTGTTTGCGATTGCAACAGTCATTGCACCTTGCTTACGCGCTTGGGTAAGGGCTGAAACAACAAATGGTGTACGCCCGCTTGCAGATGCACCAATTAAAATATCATTTTCGTTAAGAGAGAGACTCTTCACGCGATTGCGCGGTATATTCACATTATCTTCGCCACCTTCACGGGAAGCAACGAGTGCCTTTTTACCGCCTGCAATAATATACTCTGTACGCTCGCGTGGCCATCCATGCGTTTGAAGTTCAATGATATTCTGAACTGCTAAGCGTATGGACGTTCCAGCTCCTACAACGACTATTCGTCCATCTGTATCTTTTAATCGATGTGTTGCCTCATGAATAATTTGTGCGATATTATTAAGCTCAGCATCAACTGCATCGACTGACCTAATTTGATATTTCAATAGAAGTTTAAGTAAGTCTGTCGAATTTAAATGATGTATTCCCTTGGCATCAGGGTTCACTTGTTCAGTTTTTAGATTTGAGAGATTTTCCATTGTATAAATTTATTCCAACAGATTTAAAAACTGCCTTGCGTCACAACCTTCATGGTGTTTAATGTTCATGGTCTTTCAAAAAGTGTAATTAGAAAACAAATGGAAAGAAATACCTATGACACAATCCACCCCCAA
>JBBKVR010000140.1:0-4414 GCA_037968575.1 Bdellovibrionales bacterium
GTAATTCTAATATCTAAATTGATTATTTTTATAAAACTAAAATAGACTTCCCAATCTCTGACGTTGAGAACAGACGCTTACCCGTAAGTGAAACTCCAACCTTTGGGTCGAAGTGACATTCTCGCTCTTTGAGCATGATGGTGACTTCAATAATCCAGAGAGCTGGTAGTTCCTCCAAGCCCTCAGCTATATCAAATATCTTGGAGATATTTCCTGTAAGACCATTATCAAACATTACAGGACAACCGATCAACATGTCTGGTGAGAATATGCTCATAGCACAGGTTCATCTGCTTTATCATTTAAGAGAGATTTCTGAGGAGTTTTGGCCCTGCTTTGTTGCTGAATTATAATTTCAGCGTTATGCATTTGATGGATAAGATATTGTAATTGTTTGATAAATGAAGGGCCATCGTCCAAAGTGAGATTGTGTTGGCAACGGACCTCCGCTACCATTAAATCTTTTAATATCAATAACTTAACTGTTTTTCGGCAGCGATTTTGACTTCGCTATTAATTAAAAGCGTTAGCTAATTTCAATCATAATTAGGGCTGCTTAAAACTGCTTCAAAATCCACTGGTGCAAGAAATATCCCACGACCAGAAGTGCCAATCCCATGACCCAACTTGGCCAAAACCCCAGATCAAACTTTTCTGTAAAAAAGAAAGGCAGGAAAAAAAGCCACGAAATTGGTACGGCAATAATAATACTTCGTGCGTATTGTGATGTATTGGCAAGGTCTTGATGTTGCGAGTAAGCAAAGGCAATCGCCATAATTGAAACCAATGGCAGAGCGGTGATGAAGCCCGCCATCTCGGGTTTTTTTCCTGCCAACCATGATGCAAATGCAATCACAAGAGCGGCAATGGTCACTTTCAGTACAGTAAATAACATATTGAGTACCTTTCTTCCAATTCGACCAAAGCCGCTTGTTTATGATTAAGATTTAGTGTTCGTGACCATGAGGAGAAGACATACCATCCCCATTTATGATTGTTGCCGCAAATCCTCCCAGCGCTATCAGTGCGATTACGATAGGTATTAGAATTTTGGGGTTTTTTAGTGCTTTCATTTTAGAGCCCTTTCTAGGTTTTAGTATTGCTTGATTTCAGTATATTCACCGTTGGTTTTAATGGTGATTGTAACAGGTTGTTTTGTACGGTTACGCCAAAACCAGCCATGCCCTCCATCAAAGGCTGCTTCTAATGTACCTTCACGTTTGGTTTCGGCAGAGCCTTTGTAGTAAGGGTGATAATTGATATTTAGCTTCTTACTGTCACCATGGACATCAAAATTGACTTTGCCGCCATCGGTTTCCCAGACGTAATCAACCTTTGCGCCCTTAACCATTGTCACTTTCACTTCCGTCCCTTCATCAGGAGCAAGTGTAAAAGTCTTTTCATGACTTTGGGTTGCTATCGTTGCCTGTGGTGTAGGTTCTGGAATGGTTTCCGTGACCACTTCCATAGCTGGGGCTTCTTGAACATTTGCAAGAGCATCTGCTGCTTCCTGAGCTAGCGAGACTTTAATCTCACCCATGCGTTGCAAGCCTGTCACTTCGCCCAGTCCTGTTGGGTCTATGCCATATTCAGATGGCATGACCACAGTGACCAATAATCCACCCGCAACGACAGCCGCGAGAATAGTTGATTTAATGAGTTTCGAAGTGGACGGCACTTCTCTGTCAGAAGGTATGTTTGTATTATACATTATGAGTTTCCTTTTTTAGGTTTGTAAGTTTGAATTTATTGAACAATGTAACCAGTGATTTGATAGAACATGAGCAAGAAGCCTAGCATCATGACAAAGGCATTTGCTTTGTAGGCATGATGCAGAAAGCTGCCCGATTTGCGCCAATATGTGATGGCAATCAAAATCCCAGCCAATGCCAAAATTTGACCGATTTCCACACCGATGTTGAAGAAAATCAGGTTGGCCAGCAGGCCGTCAGGCGATAATTCATATTCCAGAATTTTAGTCGCCAAACCAAAACCATGAAGCAGACCAAATATGAAAGTTGCGCCTTTGGTGTTGGGTTGAACCCCGAACCATCGTTGATACGCGCCCATATTATCCAGCGCCTTGTAAACAACAGAAAAGCCAATGATGGCGTCAATGACATATGCACTAATGCTTATCTCCATCAGAACGCCTGACAACAACGTGACAACATGACCAACAGCAAACAGAGTTACATAGATCGTCACGTCTTTCATGCGGTAGAGAAAGAAGATAACACCAAACAGGAACAACAAATGGTCGTAGCCTGTCATCATGTGTTTTGCGCCAAGATACAGGAAGGGTATGGGGTGGATCCCCGTAGTTTCTTGAATATAGCCCTTGTCACCCACTGTTACGCCGTGAGCTAAAGCATCGGGAATAATCCCGAACAGTCCAATCAGCATCAAGGCCAAGCCGATAAAAGCGTATAGCTGGTCTTTCGCTGAATATGATTTTAGAAATTGAAACATTAAAGTTTTCTCCATTTATGAATAAATATGTTGGAATTTTTGGAGAAGACGCATGGATCAAGAGCGTCCACCGCAAGGTAGACACAAAAATGCGTCTAACGAATTAGTTTCTAAATCCGCAGACGTTGCGTTGAGAGGTAAAGGGGAGTTTTGTCAGGTTCATACCATCGCCAATCAGGGGGCGTGCGGCTTGATGCCAACACTGATTTATAGCGCTGATTTGGATTATTAACAGCAACCAGAAGAAAACCCGTTTTCTGTGTTTGAAGCGTTGGGGCTTTCAACACCACTGAGTTTGGATTTTGCAGATCAACATGCAGGTAATCAGTAAAATAGGTTGCGGCATCAAAATTGATGGAGTGATGAACGGCTTGTTCGCTTTCAGCGAAGTGATCATGCCCTTCATGACCGTGAGCGTGCTCTTCTTTATCATGATGATTTGATTGACGATCGTGCATCGCATGAACGCCGTCATGCGACATAAGCGGTGTAAACGCTGGCATCACTAAAAGAGCCATTAAAACTGAAAAGAACACATTTTTCATTGTGAAAGATAATGCTTCGAATTTGGAATTTTATCAATATACCAAATTTGGATTAAACATTATTTTTTGTATCGTGGTGATAGACTTATTAAAGCCCGCAAATGCTTAGCACCAACACTACTTATAAAACATTACATATCAATATTTTAGAAATCAGACTAATCAGATAAAAGCTAAAGGATCTATGCCGTCATTTGTTTTCTGATACGGCGATTACGTTGAATGATATTCAAAATTTCTACCGAAATCGAGAAGCCCATAGCTACATAGATATAACCTTTCGGTACATGAAAACCTAAACCATCGGCTATCAATACGAGGCCTATCATTACCAGAAATGCTAACGCCAACATAACGAGAGTTGGATTGCCTTCTATGAATTTGGCAAGAGGGTCTGCTGCAATCATCATTATACCAACGGTAATAACTACGGCCGCTATCATTATGGGTATGTCGTTGGTCATACCAACAGCCGTTAAAATTGAGTCAATTGAGAAGACAAGATCGATGGCAATTATCTGTGCTATGACCATTCCAAAGCTTGACGTCACAGCCTTTGCCACATTGGGTGTTTTATCGAGAAGATGGCCCGAGGCATCTTCAGGTTCCATAGAATGATGTATCTCTTTAGTAGCCTTCCATAAAAGAAAGAATCCTCCTGCAAGAAGTATAAGGTCGCGCCCAGAAAAAGCGGTTTCAAAACTGGCCTTGCCATATTCATTAAGGTCGCCCTGAAGACCTAAATCAAATAGCGGAGTTTGTAATGTCACAATCCAGCCAATGAGCATTAAAAGCCCTATTCTCATGGAAAGTGCCATCAAAAGCCCAATTCGCCTTGCCTTTGACCGTTGATGTTTGGGTAGTTTATTCGAAAGAATGGCAATGAAGATCAGATTGTCTACACCCAAAATGACTTCTAGGGCAATCAATGTTAGAAGTGCCAACCAAGCAGTCGGGTCTGATAATAATCCAATTATATCCATGATCGGATATTATCAAGAAAAAGTACGAAAACAAGAGATTACATTATCAAGATGTCTTAGTAATTCTAATATCTAAATTGATTATTTTTATAAAACTAAAATAGACTTCCCAATCTCTGACGTTGAGAACAGACGCTTACCCGTAATTGAAACCCCAACCTTTGGGTCGAAGTGACATTCTCGCTCTTTGAGCATGATGGTTATTTCAATAATCCAGCGACAGGACAGCTTATCCAAGCCCTCGGCTAAATCAAAAATCTTGGAAATATTTCCTGTATGACCATTCTCAAACATTACAGGACGACCAATCAACATGTCTGGTGAGAATATGCTCATGGCACTGGCTCATCTGCTTTATCGTTCGAGAGTGAGTTTTGAGGAGTTTTTGCCCTACTTTGTTGCTGAATTATGATT
>JBBKVR010000141.1:0-3571 GCA_037968575.1 Bdellovibrionales bacterium
CTGTCAAAATCCTGAACAATGCCAGTTCCTTGATACATATGTTGCACACACAGGAGATAATCCTTTTGAGCCTGCTCAGGATACTCAGTACGCACAGGAAGATATTCAAGAAGCTCCTATAGCTATAGTTGAGACACCCGAGATTGCAGAAGCCTCAACAACAGACACTGCTGACATTGTACAAGATAGACCCTCAGTGGTGGTGGTTGATGCTGTACCTCTTGTAACAAGTCCAATGATTACAGCAGAACAACTTGCCTCTGTCATGCAGCCTGTAGAAATACCTGCCGAGGTTGAACAGAATATAGAAACAGAAGTCGCGGAAGCACCAGATAACACTCCTGTCATTCTTAACTCCTTCGACTTGGCTAAACTTGACATTCCAGCGCTGGAACAGGTTCGCCCAGAAAGTGCAGGCAGTATAGAACTGCCTATCTTAAGTGAAAGTAATCTGGCTATTGCGAACGCTAATATTGTGAACACCTTTGAACAGGTAGCTGATGAACAGATTGTCGTTACCGCCTCTGTTGATCCTGAGAATGTCACCTACATCTGTACATCTTCACCCGTGGATGCCTTTAATATCCGCGATGTTTCTGCAACACCGTTTGCGTGTACGGATGGGAATGGCGAACTTATCCGTGACGATAGTGCTGTTCAAATTGCACTAGGCGATACAGTTGTTATGACGGATGGACGTACAGGTCATGCAGAAAGCTTTACTAACCCGAATTCCCATACTTATACTTTAGCGTCTTTCTTTGACAATGTAGCTCATCCAATGTTTTCAGACTCTCTTCAAATCCGCTTTGCTGAAGCGCAGCAGGCAGAAAACGATAATATTAAACTTGCTAGTGCAAATGATAATGAAGCAAGCGAAGGACCTTACGCTATATCCTCTGCCGCGGTTACTTTTCAAGGTGGCCCAACAATTGGCTTAATGCCGCACTAAAAACAAAAAACCCCGCCAAGATGCGGGGTTTTCTTTGAGCATTAACAACCAAAAAGATTAAGCTGCTTTTGTCTTTTGTGTTTTATTACGCATATCTTTAGCGGCCGCAATCATATTTTCAAGCGCAGGTTTTACCTCTGCCCATCCTCGTGTTTTCAAACCACAGTCTGGATTAACCCAAAGGCGTTCTTCGGGAATAACCTTGGCAGCTTTTTGAAGTAAACCTTCCATTTCATCCTTGGTCGGAATACGCGGTGAGTGAATGTCATAAACACCTGGACCAATCTCGTTTGGATATTTGAAATCAACGAAAGCATCCAGCAATTCCATTTGCGAACGGCTTGTCTCAATCGAAATCACATCCGCGTCAAGGTCTGCGATTTTTTCAATCATGTCATTGAATTCGGAATAGCACATATGCGTATGAATTTGTGTCTTGTCCTCAACACACGCTGTAGACAATTTGAAACAATCGACTGTCCAATCAAAATAGTTAGAGCGATCAGCATAGCGCAAAGGAACACCCTCACGAATAGCTGCCTCATCAACTTGGATAACGGCAATCTCTGCTTTTTCCAGATCGGCAACCTCATCACGAATAGCCAGCGCAATTTGACGCGCGGAATCTTCCCATGAAATATCATCACGCTTAAACGACCACATGAGAATCGTGATTGGGCCAGTCAACATCGCCTTCATCGGACGGTCGGTTAGGCTTTGTGCATATTTTGTCCATTCAACCGTCATTGGTTTAGGGCGTGATACATCACCGTAGATAATTGGCGGTTTCACACAACGTGAACCATAGGACTGCACCCATCCGAATTTCGAGAAGATATAGCCATCTAATTGTTCGCCAAAATATTCGACCATGTCATTGCGCTCGGGCTCACCGTGCACCAGCACATCCATATCGATTTTTTCCTGATAGCGAACGCATGTCTCAATTTCGGCATTCATCGCTTGTCTATAATCAGCTTCGGGCAATGTTCCGTTTTTATAAGCCGCACGTGCTTTTCTAATTTCCTGCGTTTGCGGAAAAGACCCGATTGTTGTTGTTGGATACATCGGTAGTTTCAAACGCTCTTGTTGTATGACTGCGCGGCTCGCATAAGGGTTTTTGCGTTGACGCATACCCTCATTCAAAGACGCAATGCGCTCTTGAACTTTCTTGTTATGAATACGTGTCGATGTTTTACGCTCTTCTGTGATTTTAGAACTGGTGTCCAATTTGCCAGTAACAGCATCCTCACCTTCATTCACTGCCTTTGCCAACGTCCCGATTTCATCCAACTTCTGTTTGGCAAATGCCATCCAGTTGCGGATTTGTGAATCCATTTTTTCTTCTAACTCCAAATCAATCGGTACATGCAGAAGTGAACAACTTGGCGCAATCATCACACGGGTTTCACCCAGTTTGTCCGTTGCCTTTTTAATAATATCGAGAGAGTTACAAAGATTGTTTTTCCAGATGGAACGACCATCAACCAGACCAAGAGACAAAACCATCTCATCAGAAAGATTATTGAGAACGTCATCAAGTTGCTCAGCCGCACGACGCAAATCAATGTGTAAACCTTGTACGGGCAATGAAGTTGCAAGTTCCAGATTATCGCGCAAACCTTCAAAGTAACTTGTGACCATCAACTTCATATCACCGCGAGCATTGTTCAAACCAATATAAGCTGTTTGATAAGCATCCTTATGGCTCTGCGTTAAATCCATTGCCAAATAAGGTTCGTCAATTTGCACCCAACCAACACCCATTTTATCAAGGCGTTTTAAAATATCTTCATAAACAGGAAGGAGTTTAGGGAGCAACGCCATTGGGTCGGAGTCATCATGCATTTTCCCGAGTGACAAATATGTGATTGGACCAATGAGAACAGGACGAGTTTCAATGCCCGCATCTTTGGCTTCTTTGTACTGGTCGAAGATTTTTGTAGAAGACGGTGTAAAGACTTGGTGCTCTTCAAATTCAGGAACAAGATAGTGATAGTTTGTGTCAAACCACTTGGTCATCTCGCAAGCAATAACATCACGGCCGTTTTTCTGACTTCCACGCGCCATCGCAAAATAGGTATCAAAGTCAACGTTTCCGCCTGTCCAGTCATAACGCTCTGGGATACAACCCAACTAACAAGACATATCCAACATCTGGTCATACAAAGAGAAATCGTTCGATGGAATATGATTAATTCCAGCAGATTTCTGTGTTTTCCAGTTATTCATACGGATATCACTGGCAACACTCAGCATTTCTTCTTGCGAAAGGTTGCCTTTCCAATAGGCCTCAACAGCTTTTTTTAATTCGCGTTTGGGACCAATACGGGGAAACCCGAGGTTTGTTGCCAGAACCATTTTTCTCTCCTTCATAAATCTGTTGCTGACATTAAAGCTGAAGGCTTGCACCGTGGCAAGTCAAAGCACCAATAATCCGCTATTTCATGTTTTTCATAAAAATAAGTTGCTTTTCATAACGCTGATGATTAACCTCGCGCTCAAATAACCAAAATATAAGAGAGATGCGTAATGTCTGATACTTGGATTAACCTTTCTAATGAAAGTCCCGTGCAAGCCGCTGTTGCTTTTTATAAACAACTAGAAGCTGCTGGTAAA
>JBBKVR010000142.1:0-4120 GCA_037968575.1 Bdellovibrionales bacterium
TAGACACAATCCGTGGTCCGCCAAATAGGGCGAACCTTCCTCTCAAAGCACTCCCCATCTTCATGACAACACAGAGATTCCGTATCTAGGCTTTCTGCAATTACGACTTTTTGCAGAATTTTTAATACGAGGAATCTAATACATGAAATACAATATTTTGACCCTATTTGGGTTTTTGCTTCTAGCGATGCCGACAGTGGCACAGGCAGGCGAATACAACCTTGTGATTGACCGCGAAGCCGTCAATATCACTGGAAATACAGTTAATAAAATCACCATTAACGGTACAATACCTGGCCCAACCCTTCGCTTTAAAGAAGGTGAAGATGTAACCATCAATGTCACCAATAAACTAAAAGAAGATAGCTCAGTGCACTGGCACGGGTTGCTTTTGCCAGGCGAAATGGATGGTGTTCCAGGCTTTAATGGCTTTCCTGGTATTAAACCAGGCGAAACCTTTGCCTATAAATTCCATATACGTCAGAGCGGTACATACTGGTATCACGCACACTCTATGGGGCAAGAACAAGACGGACATTATGGCTCTATTGTAATTACACCCAAAGGTCGCGACCCTGTTCAGGCTGATCGGGATTATGTGGTTGTGCTGTCCGATTTTCATGACGAAGATTCAGACGAAATTATGGCTAACTTGAAGATGGATTCCGATTACTATCAATTCAACCGTCGTACGCTGGGCGATTTCTTTTCCGACGTCAAAGAAAAAGGGTTTGATAATGCGTGGGATTACGCCACCGAATGGGGGCAAATGAGGATGTTGCCCACTGATTTATCTGATGTAACGAATTACACATTTCTTGTAAATGGTAGAACGCCCGCACAAAACTGGACAGGCATATTCAAGCCAGGCGAACGTATCCGTCTACGTTTTATCAACGCCTCAGCCATGACTTTTTATGATGTGCGCATACCAGGTTTGAAAATGCAGGTTGTTTCGTCAGATGGTCAAAATGTAGAGCCTGTTGGTGTTGATGAATTTCGTTTTGGCGTAGCTGAAACTTATGATGTGATAGTTACCCCTAAGGAAGACAGAGCTTACACAATTGCTGCTGAATCAATTGATCGCACAGGTTTTGCAATAGGCACACTGGCAACACGAGAAGGTGTCCGTGGCAGTGCTCCTCAGCAACGCCCCAGAAGTCTGCTTACAATGACTGATATGGGGATGATGCATGGTATGGGCGGTATGGATCATAGCAAGATGGATATGTCTGGTATGGGTGACATGTCTGGCATGGAAGGCATGGATCATGCCGCCATGGGTCATGATATGTCCTCTATGGGCGAAGAAAAAATGACAGCTATGACGAGTGGTTGGAAAGACGCTTCCACACCAGCAGGTCATAAGGCATTGGATTATTCCGATCTTCGTTATCTCGGTACCCAAAGCGATACTCGTAAACCACAAAGAGAAATCCTTGTCGGTCTAGATGGTAATATGGAGCGTTATATCTGGACGATTAATGGCAAGAAATTTGAGGACTCTGGTCCGATCAATCTGGTCTACGGTGAGCGTGTGCGCTTGAAATTCGTAAATAACTCAATGATGGCGCATCCAATGCATTTGCACGGCATGTTTGTTCAACTTGAAAACGGTCAGCCTGCTGGAAAATTACCAAATAAACATACCGTTATTGTACCTCCAGGCGATTCCTATTCTGTTTTGTTGACTGCGGACGAAGCAGGAGAATGGGCTTTCCATTGTCATTTGCTCTATCACATGATGGCAGGAATGATGAACAAGGTCGTTGTTGCAAAACTCGATCCTGACGCTGTACCAACAGCGAAACAGGCTGACCCTCACGCGGGTCACAAAATGCCAATGAAAGAGAAGCCTATGTTGGAAGTCGATCATTCAACGATGGATCACTCTAGAATGGATAATTCACAACACAATATGAACGCAGGAGAAAATCATCATGCGCACTAAATTTATAGCAACAGCACTTTTAATTTCTGCATCGTTTGTTCAGCCCGTTTTGGCAGATGATGGAGAACACTTTCAACAAATCTATCATAGTTTCACATTAGAAACCGACTATGGCGCAGGCCAACATGGAGCAGTGGGAAGTTGGGATTTAGATGGTTGGATTGGAGGTGACTACAACAAATTCGCTGTAAAAAGTGAAGGTGACTACAATGATGACACCTTAGAATCCACAGAATTTTGGGGAATGTATAGCCGCAATGTCTCAACATTTTGGGATGTACAGGCTGGTTTGCGCCACGATACGCAACCTGCATCCACCAGCTATGCGGTATTTGGTGTTGAAGGCTTGGCGCCCCAATTTTTTGAAACCGAAGCGCACTTCTTCTTGAGTGATGATGGTGATGTGACCGCACGGGTTAGACAGGAAAATGACTTCCTTATTACCCAACGCCTAATCCTACAGCCCTATGCAGAAATTAATCTAGCTGCACAAGATGTAGAGGAACAAGACATTGGTGCAGGTCTTACAGATGGAGAAATAGGCCTGTTAACCCGTTACGAAGTCACCCGAAAATTCGCGCCTTATATCGATGTAAGATACGAGCGTAAATTTGGTGAAACCTCCTCTATCGCTAAAAGCAATGGTGAGGATAACGACAATGTCATCGGTGCCGTTGGTATCCGGTTTATGTTTTAGGAGAAAAATTATGGAGATGATGATGAACATGGAAATGATACCAAATTGGCATCCATTATTGGTGCATTTTACTATCGCTCTTTTAAGTATATCGGTTGTCTTATACTTGACGGGCTATATTTTTAAAAAACCACATTTGCTTTTGGTCGGTCGATGGAATTTGTGGATTGGAGCTGTGTTTACTATAGGCACAATTGTAGCGGGATTTGATGCTTATAACACGGTGACACATGATGCCCTTTCTCATGCCGCTATGACTGATCATAAAAAATGGGCGATACCTACAGGGAGTGTATTTATTGGGCTCGCTGTTTGGGCCTTGTGGAAACATAGAGGAGCAGAAACCGTTCACCTTGGGTTTGTTTTGATTATGCTCTTGGCATCATTATCCCTCGCCATCACAGGTTACAAGGGGGCAGAAGTTGTTTACCGTCACGGTACAGGGGTTATGCGTATGCCGATGATTATGGGCGATGGTGGGCATGGCAGTCATGAACATGTTGGTCAAGGTCATGACATGATGAATGAAGAAAAAGTACCAGTACCAGTACCAGAATTAGAAATACATGACGACCATCATGAAACACCTGAACATAATCAAACTAATCATGCTCATTAAAAAATTTAAACCAAGAGAAAGGAACTAAAAAATGAAAACATTACTTTTAACTCTCGCTTTAATGGCTATTGCCATGCCTTCTTATGCCCAAATGGATCATAGTAAAATGGATATGTCTGGTATGGATCATAGTGATCATGATGACCACGAAATGTCATTCAAACAGGTTAAAAACGAAATGGTCTGTATGGTGAACGACAAGGCATTTACTTCACCTCAAATTCCAGTGGAAGTTGAAGGGCAGACTTACTATGGATGCTGTTCTATGTGTGAAACCAGATTGCAAAAAGATGCTACTATTCGTAAAGCCGTTGATCCAGTAAGTGGGTTGGAAGTTGATAAAGCAACAGCCATTATTGGTGCAGGTCCAGACGGTATTGTGAAGTATTTTGAAAATGAAGAAAATCTCAATAAATACGCCATGGATCAAATGTAAAAACCTAAACGCCAGAAACTTTTTGACGGTTCCTGGCGCTTTTTAAACAAACAAAAGGAGCAAGGAGGTTGTTGCGACGGCAAAAATAAATGAATCATTCAAAACACGGCCAATCGGCCCAATATAAGAAAAACAGTCTCTCTCTAATAGGAGCCGTCTCCATGGGGACAAGCGTGATGATCGGCGCAGGTATTTTTGCGTTGACCGGACAGGTCGCAGAGTTAGCACGCGAGTGGTTTCCACTCGCCTTTCTGGTCGCCGCAATCGTGTCCGGGTTTAGCGCTTATTCTTACGTGAAAATGTCGAATGCTTACCCATCCGCAGGCGGGATTGCTAAGTTTTTAGAGAAAGCCTACGGCAAAGGCACGATGACCGCCGCCTGTGCACTTCTCATGTATTTCTCTATGGTCATCAATG
>JBBKVR010000143.1:0-3208 GCA_037968575.1 Bdellovibrionales bacterium
GAGAAACAAATCGAAGATATCCGCATGATACAAGACGCTGTTCTGACTTCATCACCTAGCCTACTTAAAATACCTTTACGTCAATCACGCGAACCTAAAGACCTTTTGAGGATTGAACACGGACAATGCAGTGACCGCGCCCGTTCTATTGAAAAAGGCTTAAAAGCCTTAGGCTTTAAGACACGTTTTGCCGCAATCTTTAGTCGCGAGAAAACGTTTACGCCTCCTGCCACAATGGCGATTGATAGTGGGCGAGATCTACGCTCACATGCAGTTATTGAGGTTTTAACACCAAAAGGGTGGCTGATTGTTGATACAAACTCACGCTGGCTATCACTAAATGAAAACAACGAACCTGTCTCACTTTCTGAATTGCAAGACTCGCCTGATAAACCGAATCTCAAGTGGTCAAAAAGTAACAAAGGTGAATTCTACTGGTTATTCAAAGGACCCTTCACTCATGTGTATGGCCTTTATTCTCGGCATGGGCTTTTCTACCCGCCGTTCACACCCTATATTCCCGACATTAACTGGTGTGAATTTATAATCGATAACATTAAAGGGTAAACCTTACATGCGCGCTTTTCTCTCACTTATTGCCACTTTCTTCGTCCTGATACTCATAGCGGGAGCGGGTGGCTTTTATGTTTATGGTCTTTATCAAAACGCAGGTCCCTTAGAAGAAAAACAAACTGTTCAAATTGAGCGTGGTTCGGGCGTCTCCTCAATCGCGCAAAAACTTGAGAATGAAAACATCATCCATAATGCCTTCATATTTAAAATTGCTACACGTCTTACGGGACAGCAATCTGCATTAAAAGCTGGTGAATACGAATTTGAACCTTATCAATCCATGGCAAACGTTCTCACTAAAATTGCAAATGGCGATGTGGTTGTCAGACAAATCACCTTCCCTGAGGGTCTCACCAGTTTTGAAATGGTAAGGCTTCTTAATGAAAATGAAGAACTAACCAACAGCGGTGAAGAAAAGATAAAAGCCACCCCAAAAGAAGGTTCACTTCTTCCTGATACTTACCGTTATGAAAGTGGCGATACAGCAAAAGATATTATTGCGCGTATGCAAACTGCCATGGCAACGATACTGGATAAGGCTTGGGAAAATCGCGCATCTGATTTGCCCATAACAACAAAAGAAGAGGCTTTGATTTTGGCATCGGTTGTTGAGAAAGAAACAGGAAAACCTGAAGAGCGTGAAGCAGTGGCTGGTGTTTTCGTTAACCGTCTTAATAAAGACATGATGTTACAAACAGACCCAACGGTCATTTATGCCATTACAAAAGGTGAACATAAAAATGGGGGCAAAGGACCTTTGGGGCGCAGGCTTCTGAGCAAAGATTTACAAATCAATTCACCTTATAACACTTATAAGTATGTCGGACTTCCACCAACTCCAATTTGCAACCCAGGCAAAGCCTCTATAGAGGCAGCGCTAAATCCTGAAAAAAATGATTACATTTTCTTTGTCGCAGACGGTACAGGCGGACACATCTTTGCCAAAACTGTTCAGGAACATAATCAAAATGTTACCAAGTGGCGAAAAATTCGCCGTAATCAGTAAAATTTTACTTCAAAAATGAACGAAGCATCCACGCTGCTTTTTCATGAACGGCAATCCGTCCAATCAGCATATCAACTGTGGCTTCATCGCCTGCATCTTCGGCTGTACGGAGTGCTGGAAAAATGAGTTCCGCCATTTTGGTATTGTCATTAGCAAGCTCTTTGATCATTTCTGGTGCTTTTATTCTTTTGGACTGCTCTTTGATATCCGACTTCTCAATCAAAGACGCAAAAGTCGTAGGAGCGTATCCATCTAGTGCGCGGATTCTTTCGGCTAACTCATCTGTAACGGCCCAAAGCTCGTTGTATTGATCTTCAAAAAGCTCGTGATAGGATTTAAAATTAGGCCCTTCGACATTCCAATGAAATCCGTGTGTCTTAAAGTAAAGGACAAATGTGTCGGCCAAAACCTTTGTTAATCCCTCAACAACTTTCTCATTGGCTTGCCCACTCATATAATTTTCCTTAGACATCTCAATATTCCTTTCAAATTTATTCGAATTCTTTTTCTCACGTTTTTTCACTGGCACTTTTAAGCTATACTTCTATAAAACGCTTTCAAGGCATAAAGGTTCAATAATATGTGTGGTTTAACAGGTCTCATTTCTTTTTCTGCTTCTGACAAAATCTCTCCTCGGCTGCAAGAGATGACTGATTGTATTTCTCACCGTGGCCCTGACGGTGATGGATTCTGGGTAGATGAGAAAAATAATATCGGTTTAGGACACCGCAGATTAGCAATCATTGACCTCTCCAAGTCAGGCGAACAGCCAATGTGGTCACCATCAAAGCGTTATGTGATGGTATATAACGGTGAGATTTACAATTACCTCGATTTGAAAACCGAATTCGAAAATGACGGGCATATTTTTAAAGGTCACTCCGATACAGAAGTGATGCTCGCCGCTTTTGAAAAATACGGAATTCGTCAAACTCTCGAAAAATTAAGTGGCATGTTTATCATTGCTGTCTTTGATACAGAAGATAAGAAACTCATTCTCGCACGAGACTTTCTTGGTAAAAAGCCGCTTTACTATGGGTGGTCAGGAAATGACTTCCTCTTTGGCTCTGAACTCAAAGCTCTAAGAGCTCACCCAGGGTTTGAAAAAAACAAAATTAATCAGGACGTTGCTGCGCTCTATATGCGTTATGCATGCGTTCCCGCGCCTTACTGTATTTTTGAAAATATCAATCAGCTCATGCCAGGAAGCATGATTGAAATCCCTCTCGATGAACTGAAGAACCATCCTGATGTTTCTCAAAGAACTGAAAAATTCTGGTCAGCTACCCAAATGGTTGAGGCAGGAGCAGAATCTCGCAAACAGTCACATGACGAGCAAACGATCATCAATGAATTCTCTGACTTACTAAAAACCAGCGTTAAGGAGAGAATGATATCCGATGTACCTTTGGGGGCGTTTCTATCGGGCGGGATTGATTCCTCAACAATCGTTGCCTTCATGCAAAAAATTGCTGCCTCGCCGGTGAAAACATTTTCCGTAGGCTTTGACGTGGAAGGCTTTAATGAGGCTGAGTTTGCCAAGACAGTGGCAAACCATTTAGGCACAGATCACCACGAAATTTATCTGAAGCCCAAAGATGCACTAGATGTCATTCCAAAGCTTCCTCA
>JBBKVR010000144.1:0-5609 GCA_037968575.1 Bdellovibrionales bacterium
CCCTCAATCCACGGGCCAGCATACATATGCTTTACGTCATACTCACGACATCTATGGATGAGAGCAAGCCAAGCAAATGTACCTAGACTGTACTTGGAATTACTGAGAGCGGCATCATAAACAAGGTAATCAAATGTTGCAGCCTGTTCGTGGATGTCAATTTGTGCAAAAGCAACCAGTCTATGTTCATCTTCTTTATCGTAAATATTTAGAACTGAATTTTTTCCCAAGCAACTATCCAAGAAGTCTTTGTAACCTTGATTGCGCATACCAGATTCTGGGTGACGTCTGGCAAGATAATCTTCATAAATCCTGTAATGTTCTCTGCCCGTTGCTCTAGAATTAGTGAGTTCCGTTTCAAATCGTGAGCTGTTTTTTACAAAATTATTTCTTTGGCTTTTTGTAAACTCGACTTTGTCTGAATTAATTCTTAAGGGAACACATTTTTGACAAGTCTCGCAGCATGGAGCACTTGGCGTGGAGTTTATTGAAAAGAAACCGCTTTCTTCTATCAGACGATATTTTTCATCTCTCGTAAGTTTTTGAACGCTGTATTCAAATTTTCCTGTGCGAACAACTCTTTCGAAAACCGCCACCATGGTTCTAGTTTGATCGCTTAAATAGGTGCAAGGTGTTTCGCTCGTGAGATAATCTAAACTGGTCATGGTAGGTTAAATACCATTATGACAAAATATATTCAAGATTATTTATGGAAATTGAATGTTTCCACGTGTCTTACGATAGCCATCATCAATTGATTTGAGGGCTTTATCGTTCGTGTTTACCCCATCTTTTACTGTGGGGTCGCTATCACGAAGGAGTATAATACTGATGCGTCTATTTTGGTCATCTAGCGGATCTTTTTTATTAATGTGATCTGTATCAGCCTTTCCAACAACGTTGGCAATTTTTTGGGCAGAATAACCGTTGTCCAATAAAACGCGGCGACTTGCGTTCGCACGATCAGCAGAGAGTTCCCAGTTTGTGTAATCACCTTTGCCTCGGAAGGGCTTCCCATCTGTATGTCCGCGAATAGAAATACTGTTGGGAAGTTCGGAAATTGTTTTTGCAACAAGTGACATCAACTTATCTGTTTTATCAAACATGCGTGCGCTACCAGAGGGGAACATCGGTTCACCTTCTTGGTCAACAATCTGAATTCGTAGGCCTTCTGGTGTGATATCAACTAGAAGGTTTTTAGCCAGTTCACGTATTTCAGGTGTGCGGGTGATGGCCTCTTCTAGTTTTCTCTTTGTTTCTTCAAAACGCGTTTCTTCACGACGCATTTTTTCGTTATCCAATGCGCGATCTGTGGCCTCAGTCACATCTGTTTTAGTTACATCATCGGCATTGTCGCTTATTTGTTTATCCGCAAAAACTGGTGCTAAATCAGATGGAGGAGGTTGATCTGTTATTGTGGCCATCTGATTGTCTTTCGAAATGGAAAGTCCACCCAAAACACCGCCGCTACCACTTTCACTTCTGGAAATTCTAGGGCTGGTGGGGTCAAAGTAATTGGAAATACCTTCTTTTTGCTCTTCTGATGTTGCGTTCAAAAGCCAGAGAAGAAGAAAGAACGCCATCATTGCTGTCACAAAATCAGCGTAAGCAACTTTCCAAGCGCCACCATGATGCGCGTGATCAGCCTTCTTAATCCTTTTAACGATTAAGGGTTGAGTACTTTTCTTTTCTTGTTGTTTTTTCTTGGTCAAACCGTTCTCCTGTCAATCAGCGTTCTTATGGCGCTGCAGGGTTTGGCAGTTCGTTCACATAGTCTTCAAGCTCAAGGAATTTTGGCTGAACTTCATGCGGTAGAAACTTACGCGCAAATTCAATCGCAACCTGTGGTGCCGCGCCTTGTAGGAATGCCAGAATACCCACCTTGATACATTTGTAGTACATAACTTCGCTTTGAGCCCGCGCCTTCATGGCGCCAGCAAATGGTCCAACAAAACCGTAAGCCAACCACACACCAAGGAAAGTTCCAACCAATGCGCCACCAATCATACGTCCAAGAATCTCTGGAGGCTCGGTAATGGAGGCCATTGTTTTGATAACACCAAGAACCGCAGCAACAATACCAAGGGCCGGAATACCATCAGCCATTGTTTGGACGGCATGCCCAGGATGACTCTCATGAGCATCAATGGTTTGAATTTCTTCATCCATAAGAGCTTCTAATTCGTGGGGGTTGTCATTTCCGAGAGAAATAATTCTTAAATAATCACAGACAAACTCAACAGCCTTTTCATTCTTTTGGAAACGTGGAAACCCTTCAAACAAAGTACTTTCTTTGGGATTTTCAATATGTTGCTCCAGTGCAAGCCAACCTTTTGTTCTAGCAAGCTTGAATACAGAATAGAGCATTCCTAAAAGATGTAGATAGTCTTCTTTCTCATAAGCATGAGGTTGCTTGATTGCCTTCATGTATTTGAGAGTGTGTTTGATATCGCTACTACTGTTAGCAATCACGAAGGCGGCACAGGCAACACCGAAGATAATCATGAATTCGCCGGGTGTAGCCAAACCAATAACACCCATAAGACCCATAAAGTGGTGAACATCAAAGCCCATGGCAACTAAAAGTCCGCCAAAGGTAAAGATAAATACGAAGAGAATAGCTACAAATTTCATGACTTACACAATGCCTGTTTCTAATTGTTACACGGGTGCCTCAAATGAATGGGGCGTAAAAGACGCAGAAGATACCGCATGAAGAGAGTAAACGGCAAAAAATTCAATTAAAAGTGTACTTTAGAATGCCTTTTAACTCAAGCAACATCGCGCTTGAGTTTATTATATTAGGAGAATCTTAATTTTTAGGAAACGTCTTTGTGAGGAACGATATCAATTGCTAATCCATCAATTCCTGTTTCAACATTGGCACTACCAAAATCAATCTGGTCTGCACGAGCAGCGCTAAGCAACGATGTGTCCAGCTTTTTAACAGTCGTTTCAAGGTCTCCACCGTTTGAAACTTGGAGAACAAGTTTGTCCAATCTAGCGCCTTGTCCTATCTGGCGTTCACTGCGTAATTTACGCACAGCATAGAGCGTTTTCAAAATAACCTGCATGTCTTCAGCGAGTTCAAATTTGAAATCATTCCTCTCAGGCCATTTGGAGACATGAAGGGAAACGTTGTCCTCACCAAATTTACCTGCTTGCTGATAAATTTCTTCTGTGACGTGCGGGATAAATGGTGCAAATAACCCAACCAATAGTCGTAATGATTCGTAGAGTGTTGATTTAGCAGAAAGAATATCTTTCTCACTCCAGTTTGTATTTTCCCAGAAGCGGGTTTTTACAAGCTCAAGGTAATCATCACAGTATGTAATCCAGAAGAATTTATGCAGAGACTCTTTGGCAGTTGCATAATCATACTTCTCAAAACACTCTGTCATTTTGGCATTGAGTTTGTTGATTTCATTCAGCAACCATTGATCTTCAACGGGGCGCTCATGTACAGGAACAGTTTGAGTGTTTGCATCAAAATCCTCCATATACATGAAGGCAAGGCGCGCAACATTCCAAAGTTTGATAACAACCTTACGGCCATCTTTGACATCCTTTTCATGGAAACGCAGATCACGACCGAGTTGCGAATTGGCTGCCCAGTAACGCAATGCATCTGCACCATATTTCTTAATCAAAGAGTAAGGGTCATAACGGTTATAGCCATTTTCATCGGTAAATTTTTCTAAATCACGTTTGGAAATTTTCTTACCCTGTTCATTCAACCCCCAACCAGAAATCATCACATTTTTCCAAGGAAGGGAGCCCGTGTGAAAATGAGATTTAGCCATTGTGTAGAACAGCCATGTCCGAATAATTTCAAAAGCCTGAACACGCAAAGTCATGGGATATATTTCCATGCCTGCCTTACGACCTTCGCGACCAGCCCAGTTGGCATTGATGAGTGGCGTCAAAGATGAGGTCATCCAAGTTTCCAAAACATCTGTTTCAGGCACAATGGTCATACCTTTATATTTGTCTTTCGCCCATTGAGGTGGCTCATCCTCAATTGGATCAATGGGAAGATCAGCCTCATCTGCCAGAATAACATCACCTGTTTCTTCTACATACCAAAGCGGGAAGGGGACACCATAGAAACGTTGGCGTGAAATGTTCCAATCGTATTTCAGACCATCAACCCAGTGTTGAAGCCTCACTTTCATATGTGCAGGAAACCATTCCAATTCATCTGCACGTTTTAGGAATTCATCCTTGTGCTTAAGTAAATTGATAAACCATTGGGGTTCCATGACAAATTCAACAGGAACTTCGGAACGCTCACCAACAGAAACATTTTGTTCAACTGTTTTTTCACCAACGATAAAGCCAGCTTCTTGTAGATCAGTCACAATATGTTTGCGTGCTTCGGCAATTTGCATACCTTCATACTTGCCTGCTGCTTCGGTCATTTTACCATCAGGTGAAATCACAAGGCGCGTTTCAAGCTTATTTTCTTTCCATTTCTTCACGTCTTCGCCGTCCCCAAAAGTACAGCACATCATCAGACCTGTTCCAAACTCCTGATCAACTTCATCAGATGTCAGGATAGGGACTTCAATATCAAAGAGAGGTACTTTGGCTTTGCCGCCTTCAAGCTTGGAATAACGCTGATCAGATGGATTAAAGAACATACCAACACAACCGGGGATAAGTTCTGGGCGCGTGGTTGAAATAATCAGAGGATTACCATCAGAGTCCTCAAAACGAATGTCATACATTTTCCCCTTGCGAGAAATTGTTTCAAGATCTGCCTGAGCGAGTGCTGTTTCGAAGTGTGTATCCCATAAAACAGGCTCGTTCGCGCGGTATAGAAGACCTTTTGAATGTAAGTCGAGGAATGACTTTTGAGCCGTGTGGCGGGATAAATCATCAATGGTTGAATATTTTAAATCCCAATCAACAGAAAGGCCTAAAGAGCGCCACAATTCTTCGTATGTCTTTGCACCTTTTTGCGTTTCTTCAATACACAAGGCTCTGAACTCTGAGCGTGTGGTTTTCTTTTTATTGATTTTATATTTCTGTTCAACATAACGCTCTGTCGGTAAACCGTTATCGTCAAAGCCCATTGGGTAGAAGATATTGTGACCTTGCATACGCTTATAGCGGATAATAATTTCAGCTTGCGTGTAGGACATAGCATGACCAGCGTGCAAGTGCGCGGCAGATACATATGGTGGAGGCGTGTCTACAGAAAATAGAGGCTTCTTTGATTCAGGATTATAATCATGAATTTTAGTGTCATCCCAGAGGGTTCTGCATTTTTCTTCAACTTCGGTGAGATCAACACCACTATCCAATTCAGGAAATTTCATGTCTGTCCTTTTAAACTAAAACTTTGTAACTGATTATCTATTAAGGAGGATGCGTGCGGCGTCAAGTGCTGTATAGGTTAAAATGCCATCTGCTCCCGCACGTTTGAAGGCAAGCAAGTTTTCCATCATGACAGACTCGTAATCAATCCAGCCATTTTGAGCAGCAGCTTTCATCATCGCGTACTCACCACTAACATGATAAGCAAAGGTTGGAAGTCCAAATTCTTGCTTCACTTTTGCAACAATATCAAGATAGGCAATGCCTGGTTTAACCATGACCATGTC
>JBBKVR010000145.1:0-12493 GCA_037968575.1 Bdellovibrionales bacterium
ATCATGCTGACCAACAACAAATGCGCAATGCTGAGGCAGTGGCAGCAATGGGCGGTGCTTGGGTTATGCCCGAAGAGGGATTTACGGCAAGTGCCCTACAAACAAAACTGGAAACATTCCTGCAAAACCCAGAAACATTATTCCAAGCAGCCGAAGCAGCACGTAATGCCGCCAAACCAGATGCTGCGCGTAAATTAGGCAACCTTGTGACCGCGTTAGCATTAGGCTGGAATTAAAGCTTTACAGCTCCAACGGTTACATAGGCTAAGCCGTTATCAATTTTGATAAATGAAAGTGGTCTGATATCGGATAATTCTGATGATGCCTTAAAGAATGCCATATTAGCAAAACTTTGTGAGTGATCACCGCTTATGCATTTTTTTATCAGTCTTTTACCTGTTTCGCTATGTCCTGATGTATGAAGAGAATAAGAGGTTGGAAAATCTTCTCCAGGGGTGACTGCAAGGGTAAAAGAATCTAGTGGGCGAGCTGTAATATGTGTTTTTAAAGAGTGTGCACTATTTTCTACGAGTTCATTGTATCTGGCATCTCTATCAAGTGTTTCTATTTCTGACACAAGGTTTCCTTAATCTAGTTTACAAAAACGCATTTAACTGTAATAAAAACTATGAATTAAACGTTTAATTTATTTATGTCAATATAATTATGAGAAATATACCTTTAGATATCGGAACATTACATTTCGTCGGGATTGGGGGAATTGGCATGAGCGGAATTGCCGAGATTTTACAATCTCTGGATTACGAGGTGCAGGGTTCTGACATTTCAGAGAATGCCAACGTGGAACGTCTCCGCAAAAAAGGGATTTCTATTTCCATTGGCCACAAGGCCGAACATCTTAAAGATAAATCAGGCAACACTGTAGCGGCTGTCATAGTGTCTTCTGCAATCAAGCAAAACAATCCTGAACTGGTTGAAGCTCGCGCCTTAAATATTCCTGTCGTGCGTAGAGCGGACATGCTGGCGGAATTGATGCGCCTCAAATGGGCGATTGCCGTTGGTGGAACGCATGGCAAAACCACAACGACGTCTTTGATTGGTGCGATATTGGAAGAAGCGGACCGCGACCCAACGGTCATCAATGGTGGAATTATTCAAGCTTACGGGACAAATACCCGTCTTGGAAAAAGCGACTGGATGGTGGTTGAGTCCGATGAAAGTGATGGGTCATTCACACGCCTTCCTGCGACCGTTGCTGTGATTACGAATATAGACCCTGAGCATATGGATTATTATGGCAGTTTTGAGGATGTGAAGGACGCTTACCGCGCATTCGCAGAAAATGTACCGTTCTATGGTTTTTCGGTACTATGTATGGATCACCCAGAGGTACAAACGCTCATCCCTGAGCTCACTGATCGTAAATGCCTGACTTATGGCTTCAGCACACAGGCCGATATTTGTGGGAAGAACATCAGATTTGGTGAGCGTGGAGCGACCTTTGATGTCACGCTCTCAAGTTCCAATGAAAATCCTGAGAAATGGAAAGATATCTATTTGCCAATGCCGGGCGAGCATAATGTTCAAAACACATTAGCGGCGATTACTATCGCACATGAACTGGGTATTTCAGAAACGACTGTTAAAAAAGCCTTACGTGGTTTCCAAGGTGTAAACAGACGCTTTACGCTTATTGGTGAAGTTGAAGGTATTACAATTGTTGATGATTATGGGCATCACCCTGTTGAAATTTCTGCTGTTCTGAAAGCTGCGCGCCAAATGTTAAAAAATGAAGAGGGACGTGTTTTTGCTGTAATGCAACCACACCGTTTCTCAAGACTACATGAATTGATGGATGAATTTTCTGCGAGCTTTAACGATGCTGATAGAGTCTTCATTACCGATGTTTACGCAGCAAGCGAAGACCCGATAGAGGGAGCTGATAAAGAAACTCTGGTTGAGAAAATCCGTGCGCATGGTCACAAAAATGCACATGCGATTGACTCAAGAAAGCAACTTGTTGAGCAAATCTCTCAAAGCGCCAAATCAGGTGATATCGTTGTTTGTCTGGGCGCAGGCGACATTACCGCGTGGGCACATGCTTTGCCTGATGAGCTTGCCGAATCTTTTAAAGCTAGTAGCATTCGTAAAGATGTTTGCTGATGTTTTAAAAATTGATGAATTACCGCCCGTCAGAGGTCGTTATACCGAGAATGCGCCTTTGGGGCAATTCAGTTGGTTTCGTACAGGCGGTACAGCGGATGTCATGTTCAAACCTGCCGACCAAGATGATTTAGTCGATTTTTTGCGCGCTTGTCCCGGTCATATCCCTGTGATGGTAACGGGTGTTCTCTCCAATACAATTATTCGCGATGGCGGTGTTCCTGGTGTGGTTATCCGTTTAGGAAAAGATTTTGCTGAAATTGAGCAAGATGGTGAAACAGGATTAACTGCTGGTGCGGCGGCGCTTGATTTGAACGTTGCTGTTGCGGCGGCCCGATATAATATCGCTGGACTGGAATTTTTCAGTGGTATTCCAGGGTCAATCGGTGGCGCACTTCGTATGAATGCTGGAGCATATGGGACAGAAACCAAGGATGTTTTAAAAAAGGCTTGTTATGTTGACCGTGCGGGACAGCTGGTTCATGTCACACCCGATGAAATGGGGATGCGTTATCGCCATACGGATGCACCATTGGATGCTATTTTCCTTTACGCAAAATTTGAAGGTGAAAGTGGCAACAAGGATGAAATCGAAGCCCTCATGTCTGAAATTAAAGCGAAGCGTTCCGAGACCCAGCCCATAAAATCCAAAACAGGTGGGTCAACCTTTGCCAACCCAACCGAAGATGAATTATCGGAGGCAGGATTACCAACCGATATGAAGGTATGGCAGCTTATTGATAAAGCGGGCGGGCGAGGGCTTACCATTGGCGGCGCGCAAATGTCTGAAAAGCACTGTAATTTCATGATTAATATTGGTGGAGCTACGTCTCAGGATTTGGAAGACTTAGGTGAAGAGATCAGAAGACGTGTTTTGGATGATTCAGCTATCAAACTGCGCTGGGAAATAAAAAGGGTTGGACGACCTGACAACAACAGAAATGTTCTGCTACAATAATTTGGAACAATTGAAATAAGGACAGCATCATGGCAAAAACAGTAGCTCTTTTGGTCGGCGGATGGTCGGCAGAACGTGAAGTTTCTCTTAATAAAGGTAAGGCGGTTGAAAAGGCGCTCAAAGAAGGTGGTTATAACGTAAATGTCATTGACGTTACCAAAGATATTGAGGCGCTTACAAAAGCACTCACACCTAAGCCCGATGCAGTATTCAATAATCTTTACGGAACAGGTGGTGAGGACGGTACAGTTCAGGCAGTGCTTGATGTCATGGAAATTCCCTATTCACATTCACCACTACGCGCCTCCTCAATTGCCATGGATAAGCCACTCACAAAACTATTAGCATCGACAATAGGTATTCCATCTGCCGAGGGCATTTTGGCGACAAAAGCAGAAGTCTTAAAAGGTCATGTTATGGAGCCACCCT
The DNA here is from genome assembly GCA_037968575.1 of Bdellovibrionales bacterium. Lineage (GTDB taxonomy): Bacteria > Pseudomonadota > Alphaproteobacteria > Micavibrionales > Micavibrionaceae > UBA2137. The sequence goes on from JBBKVR010000145.1 coordinate 3,512, forward strand.
ATGTTGTGAAACCTCCAAGAGAGGGCTCAAGTGTTGGTATTCGTATCATCATGGAAAATGAAAACCAAGCTCCCCTCGATGAGGAAAGTTGGACGTTCGGTGATGAGGTTTTGGTTGAAAAATATATTCCGGGCCGTGAATTAACAGTGGCCGTTTTGGATGGTAAACCACAGGCAGTTACAGAGATTATCGCACAAACACGGTTTTTTGATTACGAGGCAAAATATGCGGATGAAAGAACCAAATATGTGATGCCAGCAAAAATTCCTGAAGAGATTTACAATTTAGCCTTGGAATATTCAAGGGGGCTGTATACTCTATTAGGATGTAAAGGGCTTGCCCGTTGCGACTTCCGCTATGATGAGACCAAAGGTAATAAGGGATTATTCTTGTTGGAAATCAATACACAGCCTGGATGCACACCCGAGTCAATTGGCCCATCACAGGTCATTTACAACGGTAAATCTTTTGTTGAACTCTGCTCTCACCTGGTTGAAACAGCCACATGTCAAGGTCAAGAAGTAAAATCCTCAAGCGTCGCAAAAGAGCGACTCAGCGCCTAATTCCTTTCCTTAAACGGGTTGGAATTACTCTCAGTGTATTCGTAATTCTTATGTGGGCGGGATCATGGCTCTGGCTCTCTGGTGTTGCACCTTCAACTTTCAACACTGTTAAAGAAAAGGTCGTTGCCCAGAGCGCTGATTGGGGTTTTGTTATTGATAACGTCTATATTGAAGGCCGCCGCTTTACTGATAGAGAAACGCTTGCAAAACTCATTGGTGTTAGTAAGGGTGATGAATTATTTGGTTTTAGTCCCACAGATGCCAAAAACAGAATAAGTTCGCTGGATTGGATTAAAACAGTTTCAGTGACACGCAGGCTTCCCAATAGCGTTTATATTCACATTGAAGAGCGTATCCCGATGGCATTGGTGCGTAACAAAGACAAGAGCCTCTCTTTGCTGGATTGGGAAGGGACAATTATTACCGATAACCCAGATGAACGTTTTAAGAATATGTTGATTGCCACAGGTGAGGGTGCAGATGAAGCTCTTCCTCAATTTCTCCCATTGCTGATTGCCGAGAAAAATCTCTTTAATAAAATTGAGTCCGTTCAATATGTTGGTATGCGTCGTTGGGATTTGTTCACGCGTCAAAATGTCCGTATCCAGTTGCCAGAGGATGAAACGGCTTTTGCATTGGTAAGACTGTCACGATATGAAGCCGAAGAAACCATTCTGGCAAAGCCTGTGAAAGATATTGATTTGCGTCAAGCCGATAGATTGGTTATTGAACCTCTGGACGGAGCATCTCCACAAATAGTAAAGGCGTCAGGGGAAAGTCTATGAGTTCGGATTCTGTGTTTAAAAAGAACAGCGTTGTTGCTGCGCTGGATGTTGGCTCGAGCAAGATTGCCTGTGTGATTGCGCGTATTGTCGATGATGAAGGCGGTATTGAGATTGTCGGTGTGGGTCACCAAAAATCCAAAGGTATCAAAAACGGGATTGTTGTTGATGTAGCCTCTGCCGAGGAAGCTATTCGTCAAACTGTCCATAGCGCAGAAGCCATGGCAGCTAAAACAGTCAAAGGCTATCCACTTCGTGAGATTGTTCTCTCTGTTCCCGCTGGTTACACGTATAGCCAAGCCATTGATGTTGATGTTCAAATTTTAGGACAGAAGGTTACCAACAATGATATCAAGCGCGCCCTTGCCAAGGCGCAATCCAATACTTTGTCAGATGAGCGGGAGCTTATCCATACTATTCCTGTCGGTTATTCGCTGGATGGTAAGCAAGGGGTTCAAGATCCCACAGGAATGACTGGCCACAAACTTGGTGTTGATATCCATATGGTTGATGGCGATTTGGCAGGTTTGAAAAATCTGGCTCTTTGTGTCGAGCGTTCACATTTAGATATTGTTTCACTTTGTTCGGCACCTTATGCGTCCGCGCTCTCAACATTGGTAGAAGATGAAATGGAATTAGGCTGCACGGTCATTGATATGGGTGGTGGGACAACCTCCTTTGCTGTTTTTCAGCAAAATCATCTTCTGCATACGGGCAGTATCGCGATTGGTGGGCAAAGTGTGACATCTGATGTGGCACAAGGTCTGACAACCTCTCTTGTTGATGCAGAACGCCTCAAAACGTTATACGGAAGTGCAATTGCCAATGCACAAGACGAACAGGAATATATCGATGTGCCATTGCTTGGCGAAAAAGGAAATGGACAAACCAATCACGTGCCACGCTCTTTGTTGGTGAACATCATTCAGGCGCGTATGGAAGAAATTTTTGAAATGGTCAGACAATCATTGAGCGACTCTGGTGTCTCAGACGCAGTTGGTCGTCGTTTGGTTCTCACGGGTGGTGCAAGCCTTCTCCCAGGAACAGCTGATTTGGCACAGAGAATATTGAATAAGCAGGTGCGTCTTGGTCAGCCAATCAAGTTTGCGGGTCTACCTGACTCTACAAGTGGTGCAGCCTTCTCTGTAATGACAGGATTGCTTCATTATGCCACGAAGCGTTCTTACGAGATGCCAACGGAAATTGAAGTGAATGCAGATTCAGGCTCTCTTTGGAAACGGCTACGGTTTTGGTTTAGAGAAAATTGGTAAGATTTAATACTTTCCTAATCAGTGGATAATTCTATCCACTTATCCACAGGAAACGCTTTTTAGCCTCTATGACAGGGAACTGCTTTTTGCCAAAATGTGATTTGTGAATCGTATGAATCAGTTAGAGCATTTCTTTTAAGTTTTTGCTTTATCAAAAAATCGGGATAGACCTTGCCCTTATTGGAAAAAGCAGTAAATAACTTCTATTATGCCCTTTGCGCGCAAGCCGTTCAGGTTTACGCTTTATCTATTGATTCGTTATTTCCTTCCTTCTCTCGGAGACCAACCCTATGATTAATGTTCGTATGCAACCTATCGAAAACAGAAAATTCTCACCCAAAATTGCCGTCGTTGCCGTTGGTGGCGCAGGTGGAAACGCTGTGGATAACATGATCCATGCAGGAATGCAGGGTGTTGAATTCATCGTCTGTAACACAGATGCGCAAGCCTTAAACGCCTCACTCGCTGAAAATAAAGTTCAGCTTGGTGGTGAGGTCACAAGAGGACTTGGTGCTGGGGCTAGGCCAGACGTCGGCCGCATGGCTGCCGAAGAATCACTGGAAGAAGTCCTCGCCTACCTTGAAAATTCAAACATGGTTTTTGTCACTGCTGGTATGGGTGGTGGTACAGGAACAGGCGCTGCGCCTGTGATTGCGAAAGCTTGTCGTGAACGTGATATTTTGACCGTTGGTGTTGTCACTAAGCCTTTTCACTTTGAAGGCACTATGCGCATGAAGATGGCCGAAGAGGGCATCAAGGAATTACAGGAATATGTTGATACATTGATTGTTATTCCAAATCAGAATCTATTCCGTATTGCTAATGAAAAGACAACTTTTGCCGAAGCTTTCAAAATGGCCGATAGCGTTCTTCAATCAGGTGTACGCGGCGTGACCGATTTGATTGTTAACCCAGGTCTTATCAACCTCGATTTTGCTGATATTCGCTCCATTATGTTGGAGATGGGCAAGGCAGTTATGGGTACAGGTGAGTCCACTGGTGATAAACGTGCAATAGAATCTGCTGAGAAAGCCATTTCTAATCCGTTACTGGACGACATGTCCATGAAAGGTGCCAAAGGCGTTATCATTAACGTGACTGGTGGTCAGGATATGACATTGTTCGAAGCAGATGAGGCTTGTAACCGCATCCGCGATGAGGTTGATCCAGATGCTAACATTATCTTTGGTACATCATTTGATGACAGCTTGGATGGCGTTATGCGCGTATCTATTGTTGCCACAGGCATTGATAAAGAAACAGCTCGTAAGGCTCTTCCAGGTGGAGGTGTTTCTGCCGCTGTGCGTGCAAAACCAAGAACGATGGGCGGAGAACAGCAAACAACAGGCTATGCAGGTGTAACAAGTGCTGCTGCTTCTGCACCAACACAACAAACTGCAACATTTACACAAACCACGTTCGTGCAAAATGCTGAGAGTACAGCACCTGCTGAAGATGTTGATTTGTTTGAGCAACAAGAAACAGTTGGTGAGGCAACGCCTGAGACTATGCGGGAACCTGCACAGGCTGAACAACCATTGCGCGGCGCAACTTATGGTGAAGCCTTTATCCCGCCAGCACCTGCCACATCGGAAAGTTATACTGGTTCTCAAACTGAGCAAACCACATCTTATTCTCAGTTGTCTGCGCAGCCTGTTCCTCAAACAGAAACGGCCGAAGCAAAAACTGCGCCATCCTTGAATTTACGTCCTCCAGTACCCGGTGCAAACAAGCCGAAAAAATCAGCCAGCTTGTTTGAGCGTATTACAGGTGGTGCGTGGAAACAGGAAGAAGATGATTTTACATCTACTTCCGAGACACAAGGCGAGGGTGAACAGGGAGATGGTGGTACAACGCCAGCAACAGCCTCACAAGGTAAGCTTAACATCGAGTCTCCATCTAAGTCTTCTACAGTTGAAGATGAGCTTGATATTCCTGCTTTCTTGCGCCGTCAGGCAAACTAAAATTTAAAAAAGTTTATTTGAAGAAAACCGCCTACTAAGGCGGTTTTTTATGGAACTTTTTTACTTTTCATGCATTATCTCATTTCGACTAATGCAGGGGAAGCTTATGGCTTTAACATATCAATTTCCAAATATTGAGACATCTCACATAAGTATCGTTGAGCTAGCTCAACGAGTTCTGGATTGGAATGATTGCAGAACGGATAATTCTCCGTTCTTTGATTTTTATCAATCGGAAAGAGGTTATTTAGGTGAGAGAATCTTTTTAATCAAGAATAACGAGTCAATTCCAGAAAACTATAATTACAACGCTGGTTTTTTAAAATTCCAATCCCCTGGTGTGAGAGGATATTTTCGTATAGCAAATCGGGGAGGTGGTTCTAATTTGTCTTATGGCCCTCATCCAACTTTTATCGACTCACAAGGTAAAAAAAGCCTTGTCACACCTGAATTTCTATTATGTGCTAAAGGAGAAATGACTGTGACTAATCAATCACTGGCTTTAGAGAAAAATCGCTCTGATATAGATTTTTTCGCAGAATTTTTGAGAACTTTTGCAAACGATCATCCTTTAATAAGAGATAATTGGGAGGTGTCTGATGAGGCAAGAAAAATTACAGACGCTGCCAAATCTAAAACAGTTAATCTAAGGCCTGTTAGAGACACAGGATCTCAAATTAAACCTGAGAGGATGGTCGCAACTATATAATTAAGCGGCTTGTTTAACTAAGTTCTCTGACTGATCTGAATCTGTAATCCAGCCACCTCCTAAAACACAATTGCCATCATAAACAACGGCTGCTTGGCCTGGTGCAATTCCATATTGTGGAGTTGGAAGTTGTAAATAATAACGACCGTTATCTTGCTTCAATGTTGCAGGAACAGATTTCATAACAGAGCGCAATTTCACTTCAACATCAATTCCATTTTCAGGAGTTTCAGTAAGCCAATTGGTATCTCCTAGATAAACAATATCGCGCGCCAATGCTTCTTTCGGGCCTACAACAACCTGATTAAGGACGGGATTAACTCTAATCACATAAAAACGTGAGTTATCTTCTGATACGCCACCACCAATGCCGATACCGCGACGCTGGCCAACCGTGTAATGAATAATGCCCTCATGTTGTCCCAGAACATTTCCGTTCATATCAACGATGTCACCAGCTTTCTCAGCCTCTGGCTTAATTTTCTTCACAACAGATGCATAGTCACCATTGGGCACAAAACAAATATCTTGTGAGTCAGGTTTATCGGCATTCACTAGTCCTATGCGCTCGGCGTGCCCGCGCGTAATATCTTTCGTCCAGCCACCTAGTGGGAATCTCAAGAAATCAAGTTGGTCTTGAGTTGTGGCAAACAGAAAATAGCTTTGGTCTTTTGTTGTATCTACAGCGCGGTGCAACTCGCTTTTACCTGTTTTTTCATTCATCACACGTTGGATGTAATGCCCTGTTGCCATGCAATCAGCATTTAAATCCTTAGCGACTTTTAGCAAATCACGAAATTTGACGGTTTGATTACATTTAACGCATGGGATAGGCGTATAGCCCTCCATATAACTCTCTACGAAATCATCAATAACGCTGTTTTTGAAGTTATCTTCGTAATCGAGGACGTAATGCGGAAAATTCAATTCTTCAGCAATTTTCTTGGCGTCATAGATATCTTGTCCAGCACAGCAAGCGCCTTTGCGCTCTAAGGCTTTCCCGTAATCATAAAGCTGAAGTGTCACACCAATGACGTTATAGCCCTCTTCGTGGAGAAGAGCAGCTGTGACAGATGAGTCAACGCCCCCCGACATGGCAACCACCACGCGGGTATCTTTTGGATCTTTGTTAATGCCTAAACTGTTCATGCGGGGCAACATACTGTATAAATTCAAGAAAATCAATCAAATGGACATAATAAACAAAACTCAGTATTATTATTTACATAATATATTAAATATTAATTTACGGAGTAAATGATGCCCTTAAATAATACTTTTAGTGGAGAAGTTTCACCAGAACAAGCTGCTGAATTAGTGCATGATGCTGAAACAGGAGAATATCGTGAATTAGTCGGTGTTGATACCAATGATAGTTCGATTGAAGAAGCTCTGGACGTAGGTGTTATAGAAATTCTTCCATTGCATATCCTTGTGGGGGCTAAAGAGACATTCGAAGCCGCATTAAAAAATGGTGAGCCATTACGCAATATAGATCCTGTTTTTGGACAAGGAGATTATTATACCCAAAAGGAAATTTATGAAGAGATAGAGGCATTAGATGTTCAAATAAGAGTTGCTGAATCTATGCAAGCTTTAGACTCTGCTTTTAAAGACCCAGAAGTTAGACAGGCATATATAGAGGAGCTTGAGCAGGCAGCTGAGGTCCCAAGTCAAGAAAATGAGGTGATGTCGCCAGACTCATTGCAAGTTAAACCAGTTGTTGCCCCGGATATTCCTCAAGGACCGAGTATGTAATTCGCCTAGAATTTAAATATTATTACTTTATAGTTACACCTTGTTTAACCAATAAGGTGTAATTTTTTATGAGCAGACTTACTTTTTCCTATTTTAGCGGTGCAAAAGCAGGACTAGACCCTATTTATCATGAAACAGCAGGGCAGCTTGGTTTTTGGCTAGGCGGTCATGATGTGCATGTAAAATATGGAGGGTCTGCCAACGGTCTTATGGGTGCATTTTGCCGAGGATTTTTAAAGGGTGTAAAGAAAAGCAATAGTGGGGGAACGATTGAGGGTGTTCTGCCGAAGAAATACCACATTGTGAACCAACCTGAATCACTAGGAATTCCTTATACTCTTACTGATAATTTGACGGAGAGAAAACATCTTCTCCTGAGTGATGTAGATGCATTTTTGGTTCTTCCAGGGGGGACAGGTACTTTAGATGAGATTTATGAATGTGTAGAGCAAGATTATTTACCAATGGATAGGGATCCATCGGTAACAAGTTACGGCATTCGTCCAATCTTTGTTCTGAACATGAAGGACTATTACAAACATACAAAGCTACAAGTTGAGCATATGATTGAGAGTGGTTTCATCACACGCGGAAAGCTTGCTACGCTTAACTTTATCGATGATTTTGAGACTTATAAGCAAGAAGTCGAAAAGCTAATCAAAACCTGTTAATTAAATTGACATAATTTATAAAAACACGTATTGTCCATTTTTTTTGGAGAATATTATGCGTACACCACTAACTTTTTGCCTTTTGCCGTTTTTTGCCGCCTGCTCACCTGGTCAATCTTCTCAACGCACAGAAGCAAAGGTTCAATTAACAGATAGAAATGAAGTGATTGCAGTACGTGAAAGAGGTGCCAGCCTGATTCAAAACGCCACAATGGATTTTGAGGGATGCCACGATACCCCCAATAGAATATCTGAATTTTGTCGACAGGGCGTTATGGCTGACAGAATCAATAACTTTGATATTGGCAGGGCTCTTACGCGTGGCCATGGGGACGACAGGGAATCTGATGTGGTTTTGGTTAATTGTTCTACAGCTATTGGGGAGTGGGGTCACGATTCTAATCAGAGGCGTGCACTTGAAGCAACATGCCCAGACCAAAACTCCGCTTTATATATCTTAAATGCTCTTACGGATGATGAAATTCGTAGAGTATCAGGAGCATCAAGCCTAGTAATAGAATTTCGCGAGTGTCAGCAAAGAGTTAGTGAAGAAGTTTATCAGCAAAATCCAAGGCAATTAAGAGTAGAACAGATTCAGTCTATAAGTGAAGACTTGGCTGTAGGGATGTGTGATAATCCTCTTCTCGCGTCATTTGTTGCAGGACTGCATAATAATTAAAGTTTACCAGTCGACCTTAGTCCCTGGTAGGGCAACAATTAGACCATCTGTATCTTCACCCATAATAATTTGACATCCAAGACGTGAGCATTTTTTGAGGTCGAAAGCTAAATCAAGCATATCTTCTTCTTCTTCGCTGATTTCTTCATCTTCAGGTAGGCATTTCTCCCACCAATCAGGCGCAACGTAAACATGACATGTGGCACAAGCTAAAGATCCACCGCAAGCACCCTCGATTTCCTCAACATCGTTCTGGACAGCCACTTCCATGACTGAAAGCCCTACAGGGGCATCCAACTCTATTTTTTCACCATTAGGTTTTAAAAAGGTTAGTTGCGGCATGGTTTATATATCCATTTGTTTTATAAGTTTTGTCCAAATTTTCAAGAATGCATCAATTTCGGTGTCTTGAGTATTCCATCCCATGGAAATTCGCAACCCTGTTTTGGCAATCTCTTCTGGTACACCCATAGCCAATAAAACACGCGAAGGCTTCACAGCGCCACTGGAACAAGCTGCACCGCTTGAAATACACACACCTTCCAAATCCAAATTCATCAAAAAGATGGCGGAATCTATGCTCTC
>JBBKVR010000146.1:0-5072 GCA_037968575.1 Bdellovibrionales bacterium
GAAATCTTTCGCGAAGGTGTAAGTAAACAAAAGGTTGGTACACAAGATTTTGCTGATGCAGTGATTGAACGTTTGGGTCAATTACCCACAACTCTGGATACTGTATCCTATCCAGCAGATGCTAAGGCTATGGAGTTACCACCACTGAAAGTCGTCCCAAAAGAAGATAAAAAATTGGTTGGTGTTGATGTGTATCTGGATTGGTCTGAAGGCTCACCTGATGATTTGGCAAATAAAGTAAAACCTATAATTGGTGATGATTTTGAACTCTCACTCATTGATAACAGAGGAACAAAGGTTTGGCCTGATGGTCTACCCGAAACCTATTGTTGTGATCAGTGGAGATTAAGGTTGATGGGAGACAATGCCTCACATGATGCAATCACCAAACTTCTCTCCAATATCTCTGGCGCAGGCTTTGATTTCATCAAGACCGAAAACCTCTACACCTTTAACGGTGAGCGCGGCTGGTCCAAAGCCCAAGGCGAATAAAATATCATTGACATATTTATGAATTTCTTTAATTTTAGTTTTTTACATAGCTAGAACTGAGTATTCATGGACACACCGCGTCAAATTGACCCTGCAGCAACTTTTGCGTCTATATCCGACTGGATTGCCAAGACGGCAAAGCGACAGGGTGCTCCCGGACTTATAGTGGGTGTTAGTGGAACAGACTCAATACTCACGTTCTTGGCTTGTGCCGATGCGTTTGAAAAGCTGGGAAAACCTGAGCGTGTCTTAGGTGTGAATTTTGAGCATGCTTCTAAAAATGAAAGAAGTGATTCTGGGAAGATTAAATGTGTTTCCGATAATTTTAACTGGGTTTCACATCATATATATCCTTGGCTTAAAGAAAGAGCACCAGAAGCGGTTTTTGAGATAGACTCATCCATAGAGCATAGTGATGACAATCTCAGGTGGGGTCATCTATTTAGCCGCGCTATTCGTGATGTTCCCGCAGGCGGTGAAATGACAAGTCAACATTATTTCCCCGTGGGCACAAGAAATACCACAGAACATCATCTTGGCAGTTATACTCAAATCTCAAAGGCTGTAGGTATAATGCCGATTATCGATCTCTTTAAAAGTGAGGTTATTGAGATTTGCGAATATTTAGGGGTACCCCAAATCGCGATTGATAAAAGTCGCGAGATTGATTGCGATTGTGGCCGCTTTGATATTCCTGCCTTTCATATGCAAGAGCTGGATTGGGTTATTATGGCGAAAAAGGGTTTGCTCTCCAATGCTTTTCTTGAGGAGAATATTAAGCCCCAGCTTTTACAAGATATAAAATCTTTTGAAATGGAAGAACGTGTTTTGAACGGCTTTAGAGATAAAACGCCTTACCAGCCAGAGTCAGATCTTGTTGTGGTGAGATAATAATAAAAGTAGAGCTTCTATAAGAGTGAAAAATAAATTGATATATTTTAAGCGGAGTTCAATTTCGTTTGAGTATAAAAGGAATTAAAAATGTCTGCGTATGTTTCAGGTTGCTTTATTTATCCATTAAAATCCGGTCATCGCATCGAGGTTAACAAACTTAGTCTCACGGACAGAGGTCCTGAAAATGATAGACGCTGGATGCTTGTTCATGCGCAAGGCAAAAAAGCTAATGTTTTTGTTTCACAAAGAGATAAAGGCTGTGAGAAGCTAGCTTTGGTATACTCAAACCAAGGTGGTGATACGGAATGGTACTTTTCAGCTCCTCATATGGAGGATCACCCGCTTTATTATGATGAAGAATTCCCCTATCAAGGCACGGTAAGAATACACAAAGATGATTGTTCTGTTATAGATATGGGTAACAAAACATCTGAGTGGTTTTCGCGTTATTTGGATATGCCTGTGAGATTGGTTCGGTTACCTGATGACTACATACGTCCAGTTAATCCTAATTTTGCTAGAGCTGGGGACAACGTTGGTTTAGCTGATGGGCATCCTCTTCTTATCACCAACCCAACATCATTAGAGAAATTAAGCGAACATTTTCCTCCAAATATAGAGATCAATATGAACCGATTCAGACCGAACATAGTCGTAGAGGGTCTTCAGCCATTTGAAGAAGATATTATTCAAAGAGTAAAGATTGGTGACACCGTTCTTGAGTTTATGAAGCCATGTGATAGGTGTGCAATTACAACTGTAGAACAAGACAGCGGTATCAAAAATCATAATCCTGAACCAATAAAAACGCTTATCAAGCAAAGGTATGGAGAGATGGAGGTCGATGGAAAAATGAAACCATTCGTATTTTTTGGACAAAAGGCTACGCCACGCCAGCTAGGAACAATTTCTGTTGGTGACAAGGTTGAAATTTTAGAAACTGGTTCAATGCATCCCGCGGTAGAACAGGTTGAACTTAAATTTGAGTCTTAATTCTTAGCGTTCTTGCACGCTTGAATGGTGTTGCTAAGTAGGCAGGCAATGGTCATGGGACCAACACCCCCTGGAACAGGTGTAATGGCTCTGGCGACTTCACTCACTGCATCGTAATCAACATCTCCGCAAAGTTTCCCGTCTTCTAAACGGTTTACGCCAACATCAATAACAATAGCACCTTCTTTAACCCAGTTGGCCTTGACCATTTCTCGTTGTCCGACCGCTGCAATCAAGATGTCTGCTGTTTTACACAGTTCACCCAAATTTTTTGTGCGAGAATGGGCTGTGGTGACGGTGCAATTTTCCTGTAAGAGGAGTTGAGCCATTGGCTTACCAAATAAATTGGAGCGTCCAATTACTACGGCGTTCTTACCACTCAAATTCTCAGTAACGGATTTAATCAGAAGTAGTGATCCTTGCGGTGTACAAGGAACAAAGCCACCTTTAATACCGAGAAAAAGTTTTCCTGCATTAGTCGTTGTTAGTCCGTCTACGTCCTTATCTGGTGAAATTCTTTGCACCAGAGACTCTTGAACATCTGCAAGGTGATCGGGGAGGGGCAGTTGCAACAAAATCCCGTGAACCAGAGGGTCGCCGTTCAATTTATTGATAAGGTCTTTGACGTCTTTTTCTGTACTCTCTGCTCCAAGCTTATATTCATAGCTCTCAATACCAACCTTCTGGCAAGTTGTAATTTTCTTACTGACATAGACTTGGCTGGCGGGGTCGTCTCCAACCAGAATAACGGCAAGTCCTGGTTTCAATTTTTCTTCTTTAATGCGGTCTCTAAGGCTTACACGTAAATCACGTGCAATTAATTTACCGTCTATAATGGCGGCGCTCATAAAGCAACACTCCAAACAAGACGGTCAAGAATACTCAGCGCAAAGATGGCAATAATTGGAGTAATATCAATCCCACCAATCGCAGGAATAACCTTCCTTATTGGGTTCATGATGGGTTGGGTAATGCGTTGTATCAACGCAATGAATTTTTGTGCCTGTGGGTTTTTGACATTGATAACATCAAAGACGATGAGCCAGCTTAAAACCACCTCAATAATTATGATGAAGATAAGAGCGTTGATAATCCAAGAGAGCAGTTGAGCGATAAAAAACATGAGTGGTCTTTCCAGTGATCATTTCGGGATGTGTTCTACTCTTTTTTAACATTTCACCTATATAGTCAAGGATATGAGATTACTTTGCCCTCTAAAATTTCTAGCTTTTGTTCTTCTATTTGGCTTTAGCGCGCAATCTGTACAGGCTGCATCGTGGTGTAAACCAGAAGGACAACCTGTTTTGACGATTACGCCAAAAGAGCAACAGGTAAAATATATTCATGACCGTAGCTTTTTTGATTTGAGTAAGGTTCAAAGCGATACGGTAAATCCTTATGGTAGAAATCAGGTCTCTCACACTTTTGGACTAGCACACAGACAATTTCAATTGGATCAGCGTGTGGAATATAAGTTAATGACCTATCCGCGCACGGGTGAGGTTTGTCTTTGGATTGACTCGATAGATGTCGATATTGATTTAGAGCCAACCATCTACATTGCGAAGGAGTATGACCAAGGGTCTTGTCACTATAATCATGTTTTGGCGCATGAGCAGGGGCATTTGAACATCGATAGACAGGTTACATCCAAATATTTGGGAATAATCCAAAGTAAATTAACCCAATTCCTCCAGCAAAATAGAATTTATGGCCCTATGAAGCGTAATCTTCAAAATGCGCTAACTTCCAAGATGCAGCGCGACGTTTCAAATACTATCAGCGATATTGTAAAGGCTATGGAAAAAGAACGTGCCGTAAAACAGGCCGCCATTGATTCACTTGAGAGTTATGAGGCGACAAGCCAGTACATAACTGACGTATGTGACAAACAACATCCAGCCATCGCACAACGGCGTGATAAGCTCCTCAAGAAGGTTCATAGAAGATAAAAGAGCCCAGATGCACGAAAACCGCTGCGGTGTGGGGAGCGTCAGCGGTCATCGTATGGTTTTTCAGCTATGTAAAAACGAATTAGAGGAAATCAATAAATCTCTGAATTCTTATATTCTTAGTATCACTTACAAATCAGGCTATTTTTTGTACAAAGTTCGCCATATTCTGGCCACATTTAGGTATTTTTACGTTGAAAGTGATTAGAATTACCCCATTTTACTTGGTCTATACTCGTGATATTCTTTTTTCGCCAAAATATTAAAGATAAATTACCAACTTAAAGGACATAAAATGGCACGCACTGGTCAGGATACTCTCAAAACACGCTCACAGCTTGAGGTAGATGGAAAAACCTATGATTATTTCTCATTGAAAAAAGCCGAAGAGCAGTTAGGCGATATCTCAAAACTTCCCAAGACATTGAAAGTGTTACTTGAAAACCTTTTACGTTTTGAAGATGGGAACAGTGTTAAAACAGATGATATTAAGGAATTGGTTGCATGGCTTAGACACAAAAAATCAGATACAGAGATTGCTTATCGTCCTGCACGTGTTTTGTTACAGGACTTCACTGGTGTTCCTGCTGTCGTTGATTTAGCTGCGATGCGCGAAGCCATAAAATCTTTGGGTGGTGATCCACAAAAAATTAACCCACTTACAGCTGTTGATTTGGTAATTGATCACTCGGTAATGGTTGATGAGTTTGGTAGTTCTCACGCTTTTGCAGACAATGTAGA
>JBBKVR010000147.1:0-10202 GCA_037968575.1 Bdellovibrionales bacterium
CGTACCTGACAATTCATAAACAACAACGCTTGAGTCATTTGTTGGAATGCCTTGGTTCACTGGATAATTGTCCAAAGGCGCTGGCCTTTGTTGTTGAGCCGTTACAAATTCAGGGCCACCAAGTGAGTAAATTTCGACACTGCCACCCGATAAATCGCGTCCCAATGCCTGATAACCCAGTTCATTACCCTGTGCATCTGGGTAAACAACACCTGGATTGTAATTTGCACCCGCAGAGGAGTAACTATTTCCTCGATAAGTACCCTCACTGTGGCCCTCTGAAGAAAATTGTCTCATCGCATCACAAGCTGGTAATGCCAGAACAGTCAGTCCAAGCAAAACAGCTTTAGAAACAGATGGAAGACGAAATGTCATTTGAAAATACTCAATCGTGGTTAGTCAAAATTTCAAGGACAAGATTGACGTAAAACGCGCCATATTACAAGTGGTGTTGCAGGCAATGCTTGAATTTATATATCAAGTCGTCACTGCGAGCGTAGCGTGGCAGTCCAGAAAACTAGATTGCCGCGTCGTAAAAGCTCCTCGCAATGACAAATCCAATAAAAAAGCCGGGCAAAGCCGGCTTTCTTGAAATTCTGTATTGGTAAAACTTAACGCTTCGCCCACTGCTTGGAACGACGAGCTTTGTGAAGACCGACTTTCTTACGCTCAACAACACGTGAATCACGTGTCAGCATACCAGCTGTTTTCAGCGAAGGTCTCAACTCTGGCTCATAGTTTTCAAGAGCACGTGAAAGTCCGTGACGCAGAGCACCAGCTTGGCCTGATTTACCACCACCTTTAACGGTGCAGTTAATATCAAACTGACCAACGCGGTCTGTAATTAGGAATGGTTGGTTAATCACAAGCAAGTGAGTCTTACGACCAAAATATTTGTCTTGCTCAAGACCGTTCACGATGATTTTTCCTTTACCAGGCTTCAACCAAACACGGGCAACGGCATCTTTACGACGACCAGTTGCGTATGAGCGACCAAGAGCATCACGCTTAGGTTCACGCTTTTCAGGCTCGTTTTCTGAAACCACTGCTTTGGTTACTTCGGCCTTTTCTTCTGTCTCATCCTTAGTGTCTGTTTTGGCATCGGCTGCAATCGCTTCACCCAAATCAGTCAAATCAGTCAATGTTTCTTCTTTAGATTTTGTCATGACTTATCCTCTTTTGTTTTTCGGGTTCATGGCTGCAATGTCCAGAACTTCTGGTTGTTGCGCTACATGTGGGTGATCCGTTCCAGGGTACACGCGCAAGTTTTTGAAGACTTGGCGACCAAGTGGACCTTTAGGCAACATACGCTCAACGGCTTTCTCAATTACGCGCTCTGGGTGATCGCCGTCCAAGATTTGACCTTTGGAGCGTTCTTTAATCCCACCAGGAAAGCCTGTGTGCCAGTAGAACATGTCCTGATCGCGCTTACGTCCAGTCAAGCGAACTTTCTCTGCGTTAATAACAATCACGTTGTCACCACAATCCATGTGAGGCGTGAACATTGGTTTATGTTTGCCGCGCAAGCGCAAGGCAATTTGAGATGCCAAACGACCAAGCGTTACACCTTCTGCATCAACAAGAAGCCATTTCTTCTCAATATCTGCTGGTTTTGCTGAATATGTTTTCATATCTTTTGTCCTTAATTAAAGTCAGTGGCGTGTTATCGCGCATTACACCTACTCCTGTCAACTATAAAAACAACAGGTAAATTAAATTTTTTCGTTTAAAAACAATGGGATTACTATGGAGGTATTATTTTACCACACTTATTTTATGACAGATGCCTGATGAAATCTCATTTTCCAACCTGAATTGTGTTTCGTCCATATGGAACTGCGAAAAGATTTCGTCCACTCTTCACGTTTTTCTTCGAGAATATAAGTCACGAGATAACTTTCACCTTCAATCTGTGAAACTTCAAATTTTTCTAAAGGCTTTTTATATTCTATCGGTTCTAGTGGCTCATCGACACAATCACTCCGATTATAAAGCACACCTGATAATCCAAGCTCAAAAAAATCATCATCTAAAATGCTACCAACATAAACCTGATCACAGCGTGTCTCAGTCTCTAACAAAGAAACCTCCGCATTATATAGCTCCTCCTTCATTTGACCTGCTCCTTCACCCAATCAGAAAAATCAACATTGGATTTATCTGTCTTCCAGCCAATAATGCATGGCGTGTCATAAGAATGAAGTGACTTCACAACACGCTCAATTTCTTCAAAATGCTTTTCTTCGGTCTTAAAAAGCCCTGCTATTTCTTCATCACTTTTTACCTCACCTTCCCACTCATAAATGGAGGTATGAGGCGCAAAGATATTGGCACACGCAATCAACTTTTTCTCAAGCAACGCCGAGGCAATCTTTTCAGCCTCAGGCTTATCAGAAAATGTCATGTAAATGAGGAATGGCATAATAACTCTTTTCAATTTTGTGTTCGGCACCAACTAATATAAAAGATTCTGTAATGAATCTCTTTAAAAATCTTAGCAAAGAAACTCTTGGCATCATTATTTGCATCTTTTCTGCAATAATTTTTGGAGTTTATCCGCCTGCTGCACGCGCCGTTTATGAAGATGGTGGTAATATAGTATTTGTTGTTCTTATAACCACATTTGCAAGAGCTATTTCCCTCTACAGCTTCGCTTTATTCCAAGATAAAAAACCTTTTTCTAGTCCTAAAGAATCTAAACTAAGTTTTATTGGTGGTTTCTTTCAAGCAATAAGCATTATTGGTATTCTCGGAGGAACCTTCTATCTCCCAGGTGCTGTTGTTATCATCATAATGTTTACTTATAGCCTGATGCTACTTTTCTTCACGTCTTGGAAAAAAGAGATGAAATTAAACTCAATCAACATCAGCTGCACCATTTTTGCTCTTGTAGGTTTAGCTTTTGTTTTAAATGTTTTCCAATCAGAAAATAACTACCCTTTGGTAGGAGTTTTACTTGCATTTATGGCCGCGATTGCAACTTTTTCAAGAACTTATATATACAGTTTTCAAAGTCGTACACGCTCGCCCATTACAATTGGCGCAGAAAATTTTGCAGTAACATCTGCTTTAGTACTACTCCTACTTTTTTATGACATGCCCATAGCACCTAAAACATCAGAAGGTATTTTAATGATTGTTCTTGTTGCTCTATCCTTATCAATAGGGTCATTTGGGATGTTTTACGGCATTGCCTATTTGAATGCCTATAAATTCAGTATAATTATGAAGCTTGAACCGATCTTCACAGCATTATTTGGTATTCTTCTACTAAACGAAGTTCTTGCTGTGTCTCAATACTTAGGAATTACGATTGTGATTGCAAGTCTTGTTCTCATTCAAGTATTTGATAGGCAGAAAAATTAATTATTCAGACCATGTTTAAGAAGAAGCTTATCCAAACTACCGTCTCTTTTGATATCATCAATCACGACATCCATATTACTTTGTAATTTCAGACTGTCCTCGGGAAAAAAGAGTCTAACAGTAGAAGGCACAAGAGATTTATCTGTTACCTGTTGCAACTTACCAGGGTTTTCCTTTGAGTATGCTTTTTCAGCAATGCTTGAGAGCACAATAAAGTCAGCTTTTTTACCGTCAATTTCCAAGAACATATTTGCGGGTGTCATACCAAGAGGTAATAGATTTAATTTTGCCTTTGGAAACTTCTTAGGCGCGTAAATACCGCCCAACTCACCATCCATTCCTACAAAAGTGTATTTACTGTCATTGAGCTGTTTTAGATTGGTAATATCAGATATATCCATCTCGGAACTGGCATAAATATTAATAGGGTCATAGGAGATAAAAGTACCAAAAAGGCCATTCATTATTGTTGAAGGGAGTGCCAAGATTGGTGAACAAACCATATCATAGTGACCTACATTCAAATCTTCAAATAAAGTCGCAAAACTGGATATTTCTTTATACTTAACTTTCAATCCAGTCCGCTCAGAAACTTCCTTGAAAAGATCAACTGTAAAACCCTGTGGATTTCCGTCTTTATCATAAGAAAAAATTGAACCTAAGACATAAACGCCGCAATTAATTTCTCTTTTTTCTTGAATTCGTTTAAATGCCTTGTCTTCTGCAAAAGCAGACGCAGGCAGAAAAGAGAGTAGAAGAATTAAGGAAAGCACTGTGACTATGTGTTTCATTATAGAAAACCTTTCAAAAAATGGTCGGAGTGAGAGGACTCGAACCTCCGACCCCTAAGCCCCCAGCTTAGTGCGCTACCAGGCTGCGCCACACTCCGACTGTCCTTGGTTGTAATGAAGTCTTACCCAAAAATCAAATAAGAAGATTTTGAGATTATCCCGTTATTCTAAACTCAACTTCGGGGTAATCCCTCAATGGATCTGTCATCTCCACAGAAACATCATGCTTAGGGCAAGATGCCTGTAATCTTTCGTGGAGAATGGCAATAACCTCAAGCTTCGGCAACCCATTAGAGTCTACGTAGAGAAGACAGTTAGCAGGTTGGCCAGCGGGAATTGGTTCACCGGGAGCGACACCAGTTACGCTAATACCCATATCTGAAGTGATGGTGATATCCTCCCCCATTCCAGAAACAGACTTTATTACTTCTGTGGCTTGACTGAAATCATAATTCATACGGTGTTTATTACCAGAAATTCTGTCCCATAATGATCTCTCATTATTGGGTATTAAAGAAGAGGTTGGCAGGAGGTCAGGCGCCTCAAAACAAATTTTAACTCTAGTCGTTCCAACGTTAGTATCAGGTTCAACTGCTTGTAGCATAACAATCTCTTTCAATGTAAATTCGAAAAAGCGAATATAGAGATTTTATTAAATTATGTCAACTTAATTTGATTATTTAAGCATATCGCGGAGGGTTTTGAGCTCCTCAATCATCGCCTTGACGGCTTCTTTGCTCTTATCATCGCGTGCAGGGGCAGTTTGTGATGTTGTAGGATTTTGAGGCATACCAGCAGCAGAGTCATTGCTTTGCTCTGGCACAGGTTGTTTCATCTTGAGCGATGCCACCTGATTTTTGCTTAAACCCTTTACAAGGTTTTGTGCACCGCGGATTGTATAGCCTTGTGTATAGAGCAAATGATGAATTTTTTTGAGGACATCAACATCCTCTGGACGGTAATAACGACGGCCACCGCCGCGTTTCAGAGGCTTAACTTGTGAAAATTTAGTTTCCCAAAAGCGAAGAACGTGTTGTTGCACTTCAAGTTCATCTGCAACCTCACTAATAGTACGAAAAGCACCATCGGCTTTACGTGACTTTTTTCTCTCTTCTGTGCTGTCTTCGCTCTGGTTAGAATACATCTGTCTCAAATAACTCTTAGGAGTTCATTCTTTCTTTCAAGATATGAGAGGCACGAAACACAAGAACGGTACGCGGTGAGATTGGTACTTCAACACCTGTTTTTGGGTTACGCCCTATTCTTTCCTTCTTCTCACGTAGTGTAAAACTTCCGAAGGATGAAATTTTAACGTTATCGCCTTGAATCAAGGCATCTGACACCTCTTCAAAGACATCATCGACCAATTCGGCTGATTCATTACGGGATAATCCTAGTTCGTGATATAGCGCATCGGCCAGATCTGCACGTGTAATGGTACGTTCGCTCATTGCTTGAAACCTCGTTTTATCAATTAGATATAGATTAATATTAGTTCGAAACTGCATTGTCGTCAATGAGTTAGACGATTTTCTTCCCAATATAGTTGCACCAAATTTGCATATTTTATTAACTTTATATTAAACTTTACATATTATAGTTAAGAAGAATTTTAATGGGATAGAAATATGAGTGACGATAAGACTAAAACAGCAGACGATGTGGTTCTGGCAGGGGCAGCATTTGAACGCGCAATAAACAGCCCCTATTTTACTCAATTAAACGCCCAAGGAGGTGCAGCTTTTAACGACCTTGTTTATAGACACGACCCTAATAATACAGAGCCAGCATATTTTAATCCTGTATACGAATATGATCGCAACGATACAGGACCTGCCTATATACCTTTGAGTAGCAATATCGAACTAGCAAGTTTAACTGCCTTTAGACGAGCAGACGACACTCCAACAGTTCCAATGATAACAATTGACCCCAATACTGCACTCATAGACACACAAGTTGCGGGTTCTACAAGCACAGTTCCTATTGATCCTGATAGTGAAAGCACCCCTTCTGAAACCGTTACCCCAGAGACAAGCTCTCTAGTCTCACCAGCGAATGAAACACCGACAGCAGCAGATTACCTTAATCGACATTCTGCAACGGGCGGCTCTTTTACAACAAGAGTTCCACTTCCAGATGGCGAAATGGCTGGTTCACACGTTCTTATGATGAATCAAGCAGGAGAAGTTGTTGGCTACCTTCATTATAATGAAATGGCAGGTACAGTGAACTATACGGAAGTTAACGAAAATAGTCCTTTACCAGACGGTGTAGCTGAATTATTCACAGATGCTGAAAACCCTGCTATTAGCTATGGACCAGGTATAGTACAACCAGCAGACACGCCAGAAAATACGGCAGAAACTGCCCCAGAAGCACCTGAAGCAGAAACAGAGGTAACAGCCCCACAACAATCAGGCCCAAATCCTAACTTTGTTTAATAGCGCATAAGCGCGGCACCCCAAGTCAGGCCACCGCCTAAAGCTTCAAACAGCAATAATTCACCACGTTTGATATCACCATTACGCACAGCATGATCAAGTGCGAGAGGAATTGACGCGGCAGACGTATTTCCATGCTTATCAACGGTGACAACTACCTTATCCATCGACATATTCAATTTATCAGCCGTTGCACTAATAATACGAATATTTGCCTGATGTGGAACAAGCCAATCAATATCGCTGTCTTTTAATCCATTATGTTCAAGAACTTCACCGACAATGTCATGCATAAGAGATACGGCATGCTTAAACACATCCCTACCTTGCATTTTGATTGTTCCACTTGTTCCTGTCGTTGCAGGTCCACCATCTGTATAGAGTAAATCTTTTAAACGCCCGTCACTATAGAGATGAGAGGAGAGTAAACCTTGGTCTTTGATTTTTCCTGAACCTTTGGAGGCTTCGAGAACAATTGCCCCTGCCCCATCACCAAATAGGACACAAGTACTACGGTCATTCCAATCCAGAATTTTCGACATGGTTTCTGCGCCAATTACCAACATTCTTTTGCATGACCCACCACGTATCATGGAGTCTGCAACACTCATCGCATAAACAAATCCTGTGCATACAGCTTGAATATCAAAGGCTACGCCAGGGGGTACTTCAAGAGCTGCTTGCACCTGAACAGCAACAGAAGGAAATGTATTATCGGGTGTAGTTGTTGCAACGATAATGCCGTCAATATCTTGGGGGGATAGGTTTGAGGCCTTTAAAGCATTGCGCGCGGCCTGCGTTGCCATTGTGACCGTTGATTCACCTTCACTTACGATATGACGTTGTGTAATTCCTGTCCGCTGAACAATCCATTCGTCATTGGTATCAACTTTTTTCTCAAGTTCTTTGTTGGTCACAATATTGTGTGGCAAGAAACTTCCTGTTCCTGCAATAACCGAGCGAATATGGCTCATGAATCCTGCTCCAATTCAGAAGTAAAGAAGGATTCTTGGCTCATCAAACGGTCAAGCTCGACTGCAACACGCTTATTAAAATCATTACGAATAAGATTTGAGGCAACTCTCAGCGCACTAGCAAACCCAATCGCATCAGATCCACCGTGACTTTTGACGCATACGCCATCTAACCCTAGAAACATACCGCCATTATGTTGGCGTGGGTCGACTTGCTTCTTAAGCTTTTTCATTGCTGGTAAAGCAAGTAAGCCGCCCAGCATTGCCAGTGGTGAAGATTTAAATGTTGATTTGAGATAATACTCCGTCAACTTACCAACACCCTCAAAGGTTTTTAGGGCAATATTTCCAGTGAAGCCATCGGTGACAACAATATCAACTGTGCCCTCGGCAATATCATTACCCTCAACAAAACCAACATATTTACCTGGCATTTTCACACGGGACAGAACAGCATGCGCGGCGCGCAATTCTTCGTGTCCCTTCATATCCTCAGAGCCAACATTCAAAAGACCAATGGTTGGGTTGGCTATGGATTTCACAACCTTGGCGTAAACCGCTCCAAGCAAAGCAAATTGAACAAGAACTTCAGAATCACAAAAGAGGTTAGCCCCTAAATCGAGCATAATTGTTTGACCTGTTTTGCTTGGAAGAACACTCGCGATAGCTGGACGTCTAATCTCTGGTAAAGTTTTTAGAACCATCTTTGCCGTAGCCATCAAAGCTCCCGTATTTCCAGATGAAATCACGCAATCAGCCTTATGGTCAGATACAGCGTTAATTGCCAAGCGCATACTGGACTCACGACCAGTTCTAAGGGCGACAACAGCGCGCTCATCATTCTTAATGAATTTATCTGTGTGAATAACTTCCGAAGCTTTTTTAAGATCAGAGTGAGAACTTAAAACAGGACGAATTTTCTTCTCGTCCCCAAAAATCATAAAGCGAAGAGCTGGGTCTTTTTCGAGCGCCAGCGCACAGCCAGGTATAGTTGCGCCTATACCGTGATCGCCGCCCATTGCATCAATTGCTAGTGTTACCGTTTGAGACAAGAAATTATCCTTTGAATTCGAACCCGTGAGATATTTTGGGAGAGTTTAAGGGGAAAACGAAAAAGGGACAAGCCGTATGCTCACGGTCTGTCCCCATAAAAACTTTATCAGATAAAGCTTAGTCCTCAACGTTGAGGATTTGCTTACCTTTATACATACCGGTTTTCATATCGATATGGTGGCGACGCTTTGGCTCGCCTGTGTTTGCATCTTCAACCCAGTTTACAATTTTCAAACTATCATGCGCACGACGGTTATTACGACGCGATGGTGTGGTTTTTCTCTTTGGAACAGCCATAATCTTTATCCTGTTTTTAATATCTGTCTTAACAAGTGGTGAGTGATAGCGAAAAATCGTAAGAGATGCAAGGAAAAACACCTAATTTTATTTCGTAGTCTTTTGCAAATCCCGCAAGGCTTCAAAAGGATTTTTATATGTCTCTTCCTCTGTTTTTCCAGCCGTTGAAACCTTTTCTTCCTCAGACAAACCTTCTTTATGCGGATAAGGGTCAATTGCAAGCGATAGATATTGCATAGCCAACTCACCCAAATCAATCTTCCCGTCTCTCATAGATTCGGGCTCTTCATCTTCCTCCATAATAGGAATTTCATCCATTCCGTATTTTGAATAGAGGTTCTTCTTTGCCTTTGAAAACGGCGTCGCTTGAGAATAATCCGCGTAATAAGACTCCATCTCTTCATCAATAACAACGCGCAGAGGCTCAAGCGTTACAACACAAGTTTGTTTTACCTTAGCTGTTATTCTGCCTTCGACTTTAACGGCATGGTTTCCTTTGGGTTGTGAGAGAACAAAATCAGCTTTTACCTCGTCTACAGCATCTACATCAAGATGTTTTGCAAGCTTTTGACGCACATCATCCGATGCATCAATGCTTATCTTTACCATTTCATCCATATCACGTGTATTGAAGGGATAAACCCACGGGTTCTTATCAAGAGGCATGTTTCAATTCCTGTTTATATTTATCATTATCGGTTTCAAGCATATAGTTTGCCAAAGCATCCAACTTTTTCGCATTCACATCATCCAACGTGCCATAAGCATTGCGCCTTAAGGCTGATTTCAACTCTTCTATGTCGTTTTTGTCCAAGGCTTGAGCATAATAAAAATGACGCCCTTTAAAAGCCTTCATCATACGTTTCATATGTTTGGGAACACCCAAGTCCCCTACTCCTGCCTCGCGCAAAGACCTGTCCATGTCACGGAACATCACATCAAACAAGGCTTGCTCTAACTTATCGTCATCAAGCTCTCTCATAGTAAGTGCCACGTGGAGTGACAGCATTTCAAAGCGTCCATCAAATGTGTCAGGAACGCCAAAATCCGTGTAAAACTCATCTGTACGCGATTTCTGCACAGCCTCGTGATAGAGACTCTTGGCTTTTGCTTTTAGATTATGTCTTGATTTCAGCCATTGATACATTACAAACAATCCTCAATTCATTGCCTTAATTTACTTGTATATGTGAATGCTTTATATCTAATGGATAGAATTTTGGTTCGCAAGATAAATAGATTTAGAGAAAGACCTATGACTGCATTTAAACCCCTAC
>JBBKVR010000148.1:0-2986 GCA_037968575.1 Bdellovibrionales bacterium
CGTCCCACGAACGGTGAGATGAATTTTGCACCTGCTTTGGCGGCGAGAAGTGCTTGTCCTGAAGAGAAACACAATGTGACATTGACCATTGTTCCATTGTCAGAGAGATTTTTACAAACCTTTAGACCTGCTTCTGTTAGTGGAACTTTAACAGCAATATTATCTGCAATTTTTGCCAATTTATCAGCTTCTTTTTGCATTGTTTCATAATCGGTGGCGGCAACTTCGGCGGAAACAGGACCATCAACGACTTTACAGATTTCAGGAATGAGATCGAGAAAATTACGGCCTGATTTTGCAATCAGTGAAGGGTTGGTCGTTACCCCGTCAATCAAGCCAGTTGCGGCTAGATCCTTAATTTCGTCAATTTCAGCTGTGTCTACAAAAAATTTCATGGATTTTTCCTTGTGTAATGTAAGCGTATCTCTTCTCTTTAGTAACCAGTCTTGATAATACGTATAGATATGGCTGATTTATTTCAAGACGAAACAGAAAATAATCAACGATGCGTAAGTGTCCTTGTGCCTTATCCCGTTGATAAGGCCTATGACTATATTATTCCCGAAGATATGAGTGTAGGCGCTGGCGACTATGTCTCGGTTCCATTGGGTAGTCGTGAAGTAACGGGCGTTGTCTGGGGAGAGCCTAAAGGCGATGTGTCATCTAAAAAACTGAAAGCTATAACGCATAAATATCTCGTGCAAGGGATGCCTGATGTCGCGCGTGATTTTATTGATTGGGTTGCGCGTTATACGCTTTCTCCCAAAGGTAGCGTTCTCAAAATGGCAGTGTCTGTTCCTGCTGGGTTAGAGCCACCATTAACCCAAACTTTATATAAATGGGACAATACCAAGTCATTACCCAAACTTACACCTACACAGCAAAAGGTTGTTGATGTCTTAAAGAATGGGCAACCTCGTATTCAAGCCGATATTGCACGTGAAGCAGAAGTTAGTGCAGGAGTTGTTAAAACGCTGTTCGATAAAGGTGTTCTCAAAACAATAGAGGCGGTTACACCTCCACCATGCACGCATGTTGATCCTGATTTCTTTTCGCTAGAGTTATCACCTGAACAGCAAGAGGCCGCTGACCAATTAAAGACAGCAGTCAGCCAAAAACCTGAAACGATATTACTGGATGGTGTGACGGGAGCGGGAAAAACAGAAGTCTATTTTGAGGCAGTTGCTCAAGCCATAAGAGAAAAGAAACAGGTTCTTATCTTGATGCCTGAAATTGCCCTATCCAATGCCTTTATAGAAAGATTTAAAAAGCGATTTGGATGTAGTCCTGCCCTTTGGCATTCCTCATTAACGCCCGCTCAAAGACGCGTGACATGGAGAGGTGTTGTTGAAGGTGAATGTCAGGTTGTTGTTGGTGCTCGCTCGGCACTCTTCTTGCCTTTCGCTAATTTGGGTTTGACGATTATCGATGAGAGCCATGATGGTTCATACAAACAAGAAGAAGGCGTTATCTACCATGCCCGCGACATGGCAGTTGTTCGTGGACATCTATCTAAAACACCTGTGATATTGGCGTCTGCCACACCTTCATTGGAAACCATGCTCAATGTATGGGAGGGCAAATACGCACATATTATTTTGCCAGTTCGTCATGGTGGGGTGAGTATGCCAGATGTTGAAATTATTGATTTGCGTAAAGACAAGCCAGCGCGACAATCTTTCCTCTCTCCTGTTTTGATAGATGCTGTGAAAGACACAATGGAGAAGGGCGCACAGTCTTTGTTGTTTCTCAACCGACGTGGGTATGCGCCACTCACATTATGCAGGACGTGTGGTCATAGATTTGAATGTCCGCGTTGTACGGCGTGGCTGGTTGAACATCGTGGCTCACATCTATTGCAATGCCATCATTGTGGGTATGGTTTGAAAAGTCCTGATACATGTCCTGAATGTGAAGACGAAGACTCTCTTGCGCCTTGTGGCCCTGGAGTGGAGCGTATAGAGGAAGAGATCAAACTCCATTTCCCTGATGCGCGGATTGCAGTTCTCTCTAGCGACACAGGGCAAGACCCAGCATTGCTTAGAAAAATCCTCAAGCAAATGCGCAACCATGAACTCGACATCATTATAGGAACGCAAATTCTTGCCAAAGGTCACCATTTTCCAAAACTGGCAACGGTGGGTGTGGTGGATGCAGATTTAGGTCTGCATGGCGGTGATTTACGTGCAGCCGAGCGCTCATTCCAACTTCTGCATCAAGTGGCAGGTCGTGCAGGTCGTGAGCAAGGTGTCGAGGGGCGCGTGTTCCTCCAATCATGGAATCCAGAAAGTCGTGTAATACAAGCCCTTGCTGGTGGTGATCGTGATGAATTCTTGAAAGTTGAATCCGAAGAACGCAAAATAGCAGATATGCCACCCTATAGCCGTTTGGCGGGAATTATTGTGTCGGGTATTAAGGATGAAGAGGCAGAAGCGATTGCCAAGGCTCTGGCAGTGAAATCACCAAATGGTGAGGGTATAAAGACCTATGGTCCTGCACCTGCTCCCATGTTTCGTATTCGAGGCAAATACCGCTATCGCCTGCTTATTCATGCAGATAAAAAGCTGAACATTCAAAAGGCAATTGCCGAGTGGCTGGCACAGGTCAAAATACCTTCAACACTCAAGGTTCAAATAGATATCGACCCACAGAGTTTTTTATAGGACGATAAATTCATGTTCATCACTGACCGTTCTCATTTACCAAAAGCAGTTACCTCCTATGATATTTGGAAAACACTGGCCGTTATCTTGATGATAGTCGACCATATTGGTGTTTATTTCTTTCCTGATGAAAGTTCGTGGCGCGCAGTTGGGCGTTTATGTGTCCCTATCTGGTTTTTTCTGATTGGCTATGCTTCTTCACGGGATATGAGTTGGCGTTTGTGGGGCGGTGTTATCCTGCTTTCACTCTCTAATATTATCGTTGGCTTGCCGCTATTACCTCTCAATATCCTCGCGACCATTGTCTTTATTCGTTATGTGCT
>JBBKVR010000149.1:0-7558 GCA_037968575.1 Bdellovibrionales bacterium
TGTAAGTTTACTTGCAATTCGCCCCAGAAATCCGCAGAAGATTCGCTGGTAATTCCAAACGTTGATCCAGTATCCGCGCCCTCTCCGCTCACAACAGATATATTGGTAGAGACAGTGCTCGAAGAAGTCCTAACCACTGCCAAGTAATCAACTTTATAGTTCTTTGTGTACGGCGTATCTAATTCAATACGCAAAATATCATCTACAAAGCTATAGCGAAGCCCTGCAATATCAGCGATTCTGTCTATGACCAAATCAAAAGGGCGGTTTGTGGCTGAAAAAATAATTGAACCCGAAATGCGCGGATCAAGTTCAAGATCATACCCAGCTTGGTCAGCTAACTCGAATAGCACATCGCGCAACGGTATTGTTTGATTAACAGATACAGAAACCAGAGGGACAGGCTTCAAATTCTCTGAAACGGGACTAACATAATTCTCAAGAGGCGGAATAGATTGGTCAAACTGGGCAAACTCTTCCAATTCAGCTTCGCGGGGAGCCAAGGCGTCACGGTAATCTTGACGATTTAGATTGTTATCGCGATCAATCTTTAAATGGTTTTCTGTGAGTTCGCAGCCTGTAAGAATATAAGAAGCTGACACAACACAGGCAACCAAAATTAGAAGGCGAATACTTTTTCTAAAGAATTTAAAAGACAACATTAGTAATGCAGAACCTTTCATGGACGGCAGGAAGCCTAAGAATCACTTTAACCATATTGCCTTGAGAAGAACATGAGTGCAAGAGATAGGATAAGAGAAAAATATTTTACTCAGATATAGATAAAATTGCTGTATCTATAGATTTCAAGGCATTTCCACCTTTGATATTTTGTTTCTGCATGCTTGCCTGCCTTAGTTTGATTTTAAGGTCCCCAGGAATATCTGCATATGACACAGCGATTTCTTCTGTAATAATCCCTTCTAAGAAGAGGTTTAAAAGAGCTTCATCAAATGTTTGCATACCGTTTGCAGTATTTTTTTCCATAACCTTATGGATGTCTTTGATATTGCCCTCGTGAATGAGTGGTTTAATATACCCCTCGTTCAATAAAATCTCGCAAGCCAGTGCCAGCCCACCTTTTGTAGATGGGAGTAATCGTTGCGAAACAACACCTCTTAAATTTAAAGAGAGATTTAGGCGTATCTGATCGTGGGAATCATCAGGAAAGAAATTTAGTATTCTATCAATCGCTTGGTAGGCGTTATTTGTATGTAATGTCGCAAGACATAAGTGTCCTGTTTCAGCGGCGACTAACGCTTGCTCCATAACTTCCCGACTTCTAATTTCACCAATCAAAATGACATCAGGGCGTTGACGAAGCGCATTCTTAAGGGCAATGGCATAGCTTTCCGTATCAACCCCTACTTCTCTTTGCGTAATAATAGATTTTCTATGAGCGTGAAAAAATTCAATAGGATCTTCAATTGTAACAATATGCCCCTCTGCTCGCGCATTTCTATAATCAATCATTGAGGCAAGAGTTGTCGACTTACCAGAACCTGTCATACCTGTGACAAGAATAAGGCCTTGCTTGAGTGTTGATAGTTTTTCGAACACTTCAGGAAGTCTTAATTCTTTAAAATCAGGAATTTTTGTAACAATGCGACGAATAACGATTGCAGTTTTTTGACGTTGCTGAAGAACGTTAATTCTAAATCGTCCCTTCTCGCCCATATCAATGGCTGTATTTAGTTCTTTTTGATTTTCAAACTCTCTTAATTGTCGAAGAGTAAGTAGAGAGGATAACATCTCATGTAAGTCTTTATCAGATAAAACCTTATCATCAGCAGGCTGCAACTGATTATTAACCCGCAAAGACGGCCTTGCATCAACCGTCAAGTAAAGGTCGGATGCTTCATGCTGAGCCATCAACTCCAAATATTTCAAAATAGTTTTAATCAAAAGCTTTGCGTACCCTCTTCATCCGATGAAGGATCATGTATAGGTTTGCTAACCTTATCAACCTTTTGACCACCAAGTGAGGCTGCAACTTCACCCTCTTTTTTCTCATCTCTTTCATCAGCTGCTTTTCTAAAGATTCTCATCGCCTCTTCTTCTGTAATAATACCTTGTTCCAGCAGATCTGCAGTAGCATCTTGCATCGTGATCATACCGTGTCGCGACCCCGTCTGCATCATTGAATAAAGTTGTGGCAACTGGTTTTCGCGTATTAAATTTCTGACTGCATCAGTTCCAACTAGCACTTCAAAAACCCCCACACGGCCGCCTTCTTTCCGGCGCAACAATGTTTGTGCAACCACTCCCTGAAGTGAGCCAGCCAACATAGCGCGCACCATATCTTTATCTTCCCCAGGGAAGACATCAATAATCCGGTCAATCGTTTTGGTTGCAGAGTTTGAGTGCAGTGTTCCAAATACGAGGTG
Source organism: Bdellovibrionales bacterium (assembly GCA_037968575.1). GTDB lineage: Bacteria > Pseudomonadota > Alphaproteobacteria > Micavibrionales > Micavibrionaceae > UBA2137. Next base: position 2,388 of record JBBKVR010000149.1, read on the forward strand.
GCCTGTTTCAGCAGCGGTCAGAGCCAGAGAAATCGTTTCATGATCTCTCATCTCACCAACCAGAATAACATCAGGATCTTCACGTAAAGCGCTTTTTAAAGCTCTTTTAAAAGATTTTGTGTCCATTCCAAGTTCACGGTGATTAACCAGACTTTTCTTAGACTCGTGAAAAAATTCAACGGGGTCCTCAATGGTTAAGATGTGCTTCTGATGATGTTCATTGATGTGGTTCAAGAGAGCAGCAAGTGTTGTAGATTTACCAGAACCTGTAGCACCAGTGACCAGTACAATACCTTTTTCAAGATCAGCAAATCGACGCATCACAAGAGGTAAATCCAAATCTTCCATGGTCGGGATTTCAGACGGAATTGTTCTAAAAACCGCAGTTGCACCTCTTCTTGTATTGAAAGCATTCACACGAAAACGTGCTTTTTCTCCGAATGAAATAGCAAAATCTAACTCTAGCTCACTCTCATATTCAGATCTTTGCTCATCGGACATCACAGAATAGAGCATCTGTCGGATAGCATCCGATTCAAGAACATCTGTTTTTACCTTTTTCATGTTCCCATGAACACGAACAATAGGTGTACTTCCAGGACTTAAATGAAGATCCGATGCATCATTCTGCATTACAAAAGCTAGAAGTTGGGTAATATCCACGAGTCTGTCTCCTTATCTACTCATTTGATAATGAACAAGAATTGTCCAGCTGTCCATAGTATCTGCTTCTGGTTAATAAAAGCTTTGCACAAGTTGAAAAAATTCAATCGTTATCATACTCAAACTCACACATAAAAAAGCGCTTAAGGTAGAAGGCACAACAGGTAATTTTTCTGTTTTAAAAAGATTCGTTCCAAAAATTATGAGGGCAATAGCTGTCAAGAAACAAAGAATTGGTAAGACCTCCAACCCAAGCCACATGCCGCAAGATATAAACAACGAAATTTCTATGAGTGAGAAAGGTTTTTTATGAAAGAGAGTGGATAACACGCTTATTAAAATCGCGACAGCTCCATAAGATACAACGACCGATAGTAACTCCTTTAAACCAGCAAAAATAGCTAAGCTTGTAAAGCTGTTGGAAAACCATCCCACAGCAGAGAAAAATATAAAAAACAAAATCAATTTTTTTGAAGGTTTACAGCCACGTAAAGGATTAATAATTAAAACAATCGCAGTGGGCAACGTTGCAAGAAATATGAACGGTGTTAAATTAAATCCGTAAACAGCAAATAAGGCTAGAGAGCTAAGTGCACAAAATATTTCTATTGCTGGATAAAGATTACTTATAGTTGCCGTACAGTAACGACATTTTCCCTTCAATATTAGCCAAGAAAAAAAAGGGATTAAATCTTTCCATGAAAGCTGGTGTCCGCATGCTGTACATCGCGATCGCTCAATATCACCGTCACTCATTATCATAGACAGATTGTTTGCATCTCTATGAAGTAAAGCTGTTGTAAAACTTCCTATGATGAGCCCTAAAAGCAATCCAACTGCTACATGAAATGTGAAAAATAGAGGAGTAATGTTTTTCTCCAATTCGGAAAGTTTTTAAGATGTAATAGATATTATCTTAGCACAGACAAACGATCATAAACTGTTTCTCTTGAAATTGTTCTACCGCCGTAAATTGCATCAACCTCTAAAGCTTTCTCGTAAGCAGAAACAGCGGAGCTTCTATCTCCTGCTCTTTCAGAAATAATTGCAAGATTGTAAAAGTGCAGAGCATTCTCAGGCTCCATACTCGAAGCCATCCTTAAGAACGTTTGCGCATTTTTAAAATCCCCAGTGTTGCCGTAAGCAATACCCAGTTGCGCGGCAACCGCAGGGTTATTTGGTTTTGACTGATGCAATATTTGTAATTTTTGCAAGGCGTTTTGTGGGTATTGTGCATTCATCAATCCCAAGTAATTTACCAAGGCTTCAGAGTTGCTGGGGTATATATCCAACGTTTCTTCATATGCCTTGAGAGCCTCTGCTGGACGTCCTGTTTTTTGTAATGCCACTGCACGCCCTATAAGAATTCTTGGATCACGCTTATTTTTCTTATAGAGATTTTCGTAAAAACCTAGTGCTGCTTCATAACGCCCTAAGTTCAACGCACGCTGAGCCATAATGAGTTCATTATTATGTGCGTCAGTTTTTACAACATTTTCAACGACTACAAATTGAGCCATCTGCTTACGACGAGGATCTGCAATGACCTCCCCTTGTCTTTTAAATGTTGAAAGAGAACTATAGGAGTCACCTGTATCAGCATCAAAAAATTCCGCTACTTCCGCAGGTGTATTTATGACTTCGACGATAAGCTCATCATCATTTTGGTTCTGAGGTACCGTTTTTTGTACCGCAGGCTCTTTTAAATCAACTTGCTCTGGGACAGAAGCATCAACCACCTCTACAACGTTATCGAAATTGAATTCTATATCGTCAATGACGGGTTGCGGTAATTTAAAAAGCTCTGCTGTAGATACATTTTCTATAAGTTGCCCTTCATCAAGAAGATTGGCCTCACCTTTATCATCTTGAGAAATGCCAAAGGTTTCTTCAACTACAAACGGTTCTTTTGTTTCAGACTCAATAGGTTCTTCTAAAAACAATGCGACATCGTCACCTTCGTTTTGAATGTTTTGATCTTCTATTTGAGTTTGAGTAGAAACCGATTCTACTGGCTGCTTGTTTTCAGACGAAAAAAGCGTGTCAGAGGAGAGGAAGTAGAAGCCACCCCCTCCTAAAAGAAAAAGAAGAATAACAATGGCTATAGTGCCTGTATTGCTTTTGTTTTGCGGATCAAATCCATAAGAAGATTCATCAAACAAACCATCATCATCTAATGAGGACAAATCATCGCCTTCTACTTCATCGGCATAGGCATAAATATCTTCGTCCTCAACATACGAAGGCTCTTCAATATCTTCGATATCCTCAACCATTTCTGCTTCATTATAAAGAGGTTCATTCATCTCTCGTTCCTGAAACTCTCCATCCACACCTGATGACACTATGGGGACTTCCGTTTCCACAGACTCCACTTCAATGACGTCTTCTTCCTTGACTTCAAATTCAGAAAGATTGGACTCTTGGTCTTTTTCGGGATCGTCTATCACTGTTTATTCCATGAAAATTATAGAGATGTATTCGAAAGTATTACTTCACTGTTTATCTTAACGTATTTTTAGTGGGATGAAAAACATTCCTTAGCCAATACCTCAAACCACTCAAGCAATTTTCTTTAAAAAAGCACGCTCTAAAGTTTTTTGCTTTGTTTGTTTCTTTAATCCATCAGGTGTTCCGCTATATTGAATTTTCTTATCATGCAAGACTGACAACTCATCACATAACTCGTCCAAATCAGCCAAAATATGACTAGAAAGAAAGATAGTTTTTCCTCTTTCTCTACTCTCCGCAATAACATCTTTCACAAGAACGCGCGCCAAGGGGTCTAACCCACTCATAGGCTCATCTAATATCAACAACTTCGCTGGCATAATTAGCGTCGCAATAAGTCCTAATTTTTGACGCATACCTTTTGAATAAGATTGTGCTTTTTTAGGAAGGAAACTTGTGTCTAAAGACAATTTTTCTGCCAAATCATATATTTCTTTTCGTTCAGGCGTATATCCGTAAAGTTTTCCAGAAAATTTCACGAATTCAAGACCACTTAAAAACCACGGCGGATCAAATCGTTCAGGAAGGTAGGATAATTGTTTCTTGGCTGATAAATCACCTGCATGCTTGCCGAAGACTTGAATTGAGCCTGACAAGCTTTCTCGTAAGCCTAATGCTGCCTTAATTAAGGTTGTTTTACCAACTCCGTTTAACCCTATAAGCCCGTGAATTGTTTCTGGTTTTAGAACAATGTCTACATTCTCAGCAACAGGCACACCGCCATATCCAACACTAACTTTTTCAAAGACTAAAGGTTTGATAGCCACTTGTTTTTCTACTTTTTTGTGTGGTTGTGCCATAATCTTTGCAAAGCTATCCTGGTAGAAACATGCGTGCGTCTAAATTGAATCGCTGATTTGGGCGTAAACGAATAGGGAAAACTGTATTTGTTTTTTTGTCTTCCCATTGCAATTCCACGTATTCTTTTCGAACTTTGATACCTTTAACTTCTTCGGGCAGAGCCTTAGGTGTAACACGTTGGCCATTGATCCAGACAATCCAATTATCTGGACCAGCATATACAATGCCTCCTAATTTAATTTCCCGTTTGATATCCTGAAGAATTTCGTCAGGTAATAAATCTTCTACTTCATCCGCCTGTGCTTCGTCAGGAACTTGCTCAACAAAGTTGGCTCGCGCCGCAGTCAGCATAGCGTACTCGCTAGGGAGAAAGAGTAGTGAGGGAAAATCAGGCGCTTGAAACAAATCTTCTTTATAAATTTCCTGCAACTCATCTTCAACGACACGTAAAATAATAAGTTCAGTCGGAACAATTTTACTGGTTTCTGGAGTAAGAACCAGAGAACCTTCTTCGTTGTTATTTTCTACCAACCCACTTTCTGCAGGCATTTGCATTTCACTTGATTCTTCTCTCTCAATCTCCTCAAGATCATTCAAAATATTGACAATTCCTTCATTCAAGCTCTGCTGGTTTGAATTAACATCCTGAGCCTTAGCCATGCCAAACACGCCCATAAAAAAACAGCTCAAGACAAAAGAAAACAATGTTATGTGCAAGCTACTTTCTCTCATTCTGATAAACTGCTCTCTTCTGGCAACGTTATCCATTTATAGCTTATTTTGCCCTTAACCATTGAGGTGGGAGAACCATCAGCTATAGTTGCTAAATTTGTTGGTGTAACATCCGCTATTCTTTCTACTTCAAATGAATCCAATAAAGTTTTACCAGAAAATCTACTTTCTACCATTTTCATGAAAGTATAAATTTCAAGGTCATCAAGAGCCTCTAACTCAAAATCCATAGAACTCTCCAAATAAACGTACCCAATTTGATTTATTCGAGGGTCATCTATTATTTTCCCCGCTTTAACATCTATCTTTGCCTTTAAAAGCCCTATTTTTTCACGAAAATCATTTACACTCTCTACAGCATTCAATCTGTTTTGTGTTTCAAAAAAACCGGACAATTCAAGCTCTCTAAATTTTTGAATCCTATCTTGCAGAAGCTTAAACTCATCTCTTAAAACTTGAATTTC
>JBBKVR010000150.1:0-2981 GCA_037968575.1 Bdellovibrionales bacterium
ATAATAAGGCAACTTGCCGAAACAAAGCCAAGCGCCCATGCGGACGGTCCACCGCCTAGACTGAATTGTGCCAATGTCCCGACACCTGTGACCGTTCCCCATAACAGCCAACTAAATGCATGAGGTGTTGTTTCACCCTTATATATTGTCCAGAAGTAGGTTCCATATCTTGCACTGGCGAGAAGAACTACTGCGATGGCAAAAAGTGTATATTGATCCATAATCTATTTAATTCTTTATAAAACAGTGATTACTTTATTCTCAATATGTAGAGCTTGATTATCTTTCAAGACAAGCATTGTTTTTTGCGTGTTTGCATGGTTATTTTTAATAGTAATGGCATGCTGACCCATCTCAGTATGACCAAGGTGAGGCACAAAGGAAAAATTGATTAAATTTAAACCTGTGGTGTCAGTAATATTAGATTTTTCAGGTGAGTCCATAGGGCGAATAAAGTCTATATCTGGAGATAGCACGATTGACCCAGCACTAGAGCCTACATACAGAAGGTCTTTTGCAAGGGCCTCTCTTAAAACTTTTTTAAAATTACAAGCGCGCATTTTTTCAAGAAGGTAAAAGGTGTTTCCTCCGCACACATAAATTGCTGCGGTGTCTGTAAGTTTTTCTCTTAAATGTTTCTCTGAAACATCGTTGATATTCAGTGTTTCAACAGTTGCTCCACATTCTTCGAAAGGTTTTATAGTTCTCTCATAGGCTGGTTCAAACCCTTCACCGATGGCGGCGGTTGGAACGAAAAGGACTTTCTTACCTTCAACATAATGTTGAATGATAGGTTTTGTTTTGTGAAAACTATCAAAAAACTCAGAAGCGAGTATGAGCGTCATTCTATAATCTCAAGTAATTCAGGAAATTCTTCTGTTCCCATGTCGCCAAAACAGAAATGACCATGGTTTTCAAATTCATGAAATTGTAGAGGTGAATATTTATCCTGTAAAATTTTTACGGTCTCTTTAACGCCTGTAACCTCTTCATCTTTAGAGTAAAAAATATGCAATTCTTTGATACGTTCCATCAAATCTGGGGCAAGTGTGCATTTTAGAAAACTACCAAATCTGTTGAAGGGTTCTGGATCAAGATACGGCGCAACCAGAACCAGTTTATTGATGTTTATATCGTTTTCACTCAGCCATCTGAGAAAAAAACCACACCCACAACTATGACCGACCAGAGTTGTCTCTTCATCAACTAGATACACTTCAAACAATCTTTTCCAAGTTTGATAACTTGGCTTATACGGAGTGGGCATTTCAGGAGTTTGGCAATTATAACCTTTGACGATTAATTGCTTTTGTAACCATGGAATCCAGTGAAAGTTTGAACCAGATGCAATGGACGTATCTTCAAACTCTTCTTGGTCGCAACAACCATGTAAAATGTAAACGTTTTTCATTTTGTTCTTTATTCCACCAACTTATTTAACCGTCCAAGAAGTGTTGAATCAATTTCGACGCTTTTATCTTTGTTTTCAGCGTAACGGTTGTTGTTTCCTTCTCCGGGTATTTGTATTTTTGTTCCAGATTTGGGTGTCTGCTGAGTTAATTTGGTATGTGTTTCTGAGATACTTTCTCTTAACAAATTTTGTGTTCCCATTGTTTTAGGGTTAAAGACAATTAGGAATGATCCATGTTCCTCGGCAACGAAGTCGGGGCTCATCTCTGGGCTGGATTTGGCACCAATTAAACCACTCGTAAGCATCTCTAAAAAGTAGATTAAATGAGAGCCTTTGTATCCCGCTCCAAGAGGCAACAAATTAGAAATAGGGTCGGTTTTACTTAAACTATAGTCTAGTGTCTTAGAAGGATTGGTTGTCGGGTTTCCTTCACCGTCAACGGCGACACCTTCAGACATTTGGCGGCCTTCAGCTTTGGCGTTCATAACCTCAAAGTAAGCAACTTCAGATGTGGCCATATCAATACAATGAATAGCGCCATCTTCTCCTGGAAGACCAAACGCCATCGGATTTGTACCAAAGACACCCTTCGTTCCATTAAAAGGTACGACTGCAGCAGGGCCACCATTGCAAACAGCTAGAGCAACTAAGCCACGCTTAGCTAGCCCTTGAACCCAGTTGTGAAGAGTGTGCATGGATTGAGAGTTCGTAAGTGCTGTCATTGCTATTCCACACCTAGCGGAACGATCCTCTAAGTCGTCATGAATCTGTTTTATATATGGAAGTGGACCATGGCTTTGAAAATCAATCGCAACGTAGGCTGGCAAATCAATGCCTCGAGTAATAGATGTCTCAATATTTTTTAGACAAGCTTCTAAATCGGCAATTCCTGATTTCAAAGGATTAGAGACATTGCATTTGCGAATATGTGTTTCTATAAGCTCATCTGCAAAATAGATCGCGTCATCAGAAGGCACAATTTTCTCTGCCGCCTGTACTAGCTTTTCATGAAGCTCATCAATAGTTATATTCATAATGTTCTCTCTATTTTCAAAATTTTGAGCATGTACGAACCGCCCTCTTCATCTTGTCCTGCTTTTTTAAAGCCAGCTTTCTCGTAGAGTCTGGTTTTGTTTGGGTAAGTTCCAAGAATTGCGGTGACACTTTGCTTTGCTTCTTCTTTTATCTTCGTCAAACACGTTTCGACCAGTTGTTGTCCAATGCCCTGATTGCGATGCTCTGGGTGAACACTGACCCAACTAATGCCCCATGTGTTTACAGTAAAAATTTCTTCGGAGTAGGCGGCAGTTCCAATAATTTTGTTATCTTTAAGAGCAATTATAAATGTAGGTTTTCGGTAGTCATTTGAAAACATACAACTAATATATTTGTGTGCTAGCTCTCTCACGCTCTCACCATTGTTAAAGACAAGAAATTCTTCAAGTTCTTGTCGGAGCTCTTCTTTGGCTAGAACGATGGTGATTTCTCCCATCAATTTATTTCCTGTCTTGGTTCTTCAGGGAAATTGATTTCATCCCACCACACAATTTCTTTTGGTGTGAGTTTGTAA
>JBBKVR010000151.1:0-6308 GCA_037968575.1 Bdellovibrionales bacterium
TTTTCCTTTTTTTGGCAAAAACATCACTATTCAAATTACCAAAAACACAGACGTCAAAAGAACTAAAATCTCTTTGGATGATAATATTCTTCACATAGAAACTTATCTGGACGATATTACACCACGTATAAAACGCTGGATTAGAGATGAGACGAAAAATCGTCTTGAAAAATTGGCTTTTGAGAAAGCAGAGCAGCTCGGTGAAAAACTTTCAAAAGTTAGCGTTCGTGACACGCATACACGTTGGGGCAGTTGCGGACATAAAGGTGCTATCTCATTTTCTTGGCGAATAGCTTTTGCACCCTACTCTTCCATTGATTACTTGGTCGGTCATGAAGTTGCCCATCTTAAGCATATGGATCATAGCAAAAAATTCTGGGCTACGTGTGAAACTCTATGCGAAGACTATAAGCATGGAAAAAGTTGGATGCGCGCGAATGGCCTTGAGCTTATGCGCTATTGCTTTGACGAAAAGCCTCTAACGCACGATCAAGAATAATTTTAGCGGCATATTGATCAGTTAAACCAGATTCTTTGGCTTTTCTTTTATTCACAGATTTATCCAACATTTTATCCACAGAGTCTGTGGATAAGCGCTCATCCCAAAGAAGAACGGGTAAGTTGATATTATTTTTCAACTCAGCAACAAAATCTCGGACAGACTGACAACGTCGCCCCTCACTTCCGTCCATGTTAAGTGGATAACCGATAATTAAACCATCGTTCCCATATTCCTTGAGAAGTTTTTTTAAAAAATCCATATCATTCGTGAATTTTTGACGGTTGATAGTTGTGACAGCTGATGAAGTGAAGGTTACAAGATTTCCTGACGCTACTCCAATTGTCTTAGTCCCAACATCAAGGGCGAGAAGAGAGGCACCCTTCCCCACTTTTTTCAAAAAATCCTGTGTTTCCGTACTGGCAATGCTGGACATTTGTGCCTAATCCTTATATTTCAATGTTATTAAGCGTTTTCTATATGATTAAGAGCAAAGGTCAAGTTTCATGGATAAGCAAACCGTTCAAAAAGTTGCAAATCTCGCTCGCCTCAATTTGAGCGAAGAACAAGAAGATCGTCTTGTGGATCAGCTTGGAAATATTTTAGGCTTTGTTACACAACTTGAAGAAGTGAATACGGACAATGTCGAACCGTTAGCAAGCGTTGTCGATATAAAACTTCCTTTGAGGGAAGATAAAGTTACAGATGGCGGCTATCCAGAAGCTATTCTGGTGAACGCCCCTGAAGAATCCGAAGATTATTTTGTAATTAGTAAAGTAGTTGAATAGAGACACATGACAGACTTAACATCCCTTACCATACGCGAAGCTCTTGATGGATTAAAATCCAAAAGCTTTACAGCGACTGAGCTTACCGAAGCACACATTAAGGCAATAGAAGAGAATAAAAATCTCAATGCCTTTATTGTTGATACTACTGACCAAGCTCTGGAACAGGCAAAAAAATCAGATGAGAGATACGCATCTGATAGTTCATTACCATTAGACGGCATTCCGCTTGGAATTAAAGATTTGTTTTGCACAAAAAATGTTCAAACAACTGCAGGAAGTCATATTTTAGAAGGCTTTAAACCCCAATATGAATCTACTGTTACATCACATCTTTTAAGAGACGGCTCTGTTTTCTTAGGCAAAACAAATCTCGATGAATTTGCTATGGGGTCAGCAAACACAACAAGTTACTTTGGCAATGTCATTAACCCATGGAAACGCAATGACGGCGGGAACGCCGAGCTTGTTCCTGGTGGTTCGTCAGGTGGCTCAGCAGCCGCGGTTGCGGCAAAGCTTTGCATGGGCTCAACAGGGACGGATACAGGTGGCTCCATCCGTCAACCTGCAAGTTTCTGCGGAATTGCAGGAATAAAACCCACATATGGGCGTTGTTCGCGTTGGGGTGTGGTTGCTTTTTCTTCTTCTCTTGATCAACCAGGCTCATTTGCCAGAACAGTTGAAGATTCTGCCCTTCTTTTAAATTCCATGTCAGGACATGATCCAAAGGATTCAACATCTGCCAATATTGATGTTCCTGATTTTACTTCGAAACTTGAAACATCATTAAAAGGTCTTCGGATTGGTATTCCAAAAGAATACCGCATGGATGGCATGCCTCAAGATATTGAAGATTTGTGGCAAAAAGGTATTGAGTGGATGAAGTCTGAAGGTGCAGAGATTGTTGATGTGTCTCTTCCACATACGAAATACGCACTTCCGACTTATTATATTATTGCCCCCGCTGAAGCCTCTTCAAATCTCGCGCGTTATGACGGTGTTCGTTATGGACTTCGTGCGCCAGGTGAAGATATTTTAGAGACTTATAAAAATACCCGTGCCGAAGGTTTTGGTGAGGAAGTTATCCGTCGCATTATGATTGGGACTTATGTTCTCTCTGCTGGTTACTATGATGCTTATTATATCAAGGCACAAAAAGTCCGTCGTTTAATCAGTGAAGATTTCACAAAAGCCTACGAGAAATGTGATGTACTCCTAACACCGACAGCGCCGAGTGCGGCATTTGCCATTGGTGAAAACGAAGACGATCCAATCAAGATGTACTTGAACGACGTATTTACTGTACCCGCCTCTATAGCTGGTCTTCCTGGAATGTCTGTTCCTGCAGGATTTGATAAACAGGGTCTTCCACTTGGTCTTCAAATTTTAGGTAAAGCTTGGGATGAAGAGACCATTCTACAAGTTGGTCACAGATTGGAAAAAGCAGCGGCGCTTGATTTAAATCCTTATAAGACTGCATCAAAAGCTGCATGAGAGTCTTAAGTATTTTTTTCGGACTATTCTTACTGCTGTCAGTTTTCACTACAGCACAAACTACTCATGCTCAAAAAACCCAGACCCAAGAAGATTTATTCATTGAGCAAATAGCAGAAGAGCGCGTTTCTCCAAGGACAGCTGCTATTTACATGGATAAATGTCTCTCCAAAATTCCCCGTAGATTCACACCCTCTGCCCATGAAGATTTTTGCACTTGTTCCGCCGCGCACATACGTCTTTACATGAATAATGGTGATTTGAACAATTTAAACAAAAAAGGTGCACGAACACCTGGTAATGAGTCATTCGAAAAGTATGTGACAAAGGTTATTATGCCTTGTATGGAAGGTCCAATTGTTGATATTACCTATGTATCTTGTGTAGAGGACAGAAGTAACTCTCCCTTCATTTATCACATCCCAAAATACTGCCAGTGCGTTGGTCAACAGCTTGTTCCGTTTGTAAAAAATCAAGGCGCTGTTACTTCTTTGCTCAATATGGCAAAATACCCGAAGGATTATAAAGACCCTTTAGATGCGCTATTGAGCAGTGTGGAATTGAACCGAGCACGCAATGCAGGCTATAAACAATGTATAAAAACATATATGGGATCAGACCCCAAAGTGAGAGGAATATCACAATGAAAATTTTCTACGGATTACTAGCACTTGTTATTTTAACTATGGGCACCTCACCCGCAAATGCCCAAACTGCAATTTCACAAAAGGCAGCAACCGATTATTATCAGAGTTGTCTAACAAAAACAGATGAGCGCATTACGCCACAAACACAGGATATTTTTTGTAAGTGTACGGCTACATACATGCAAAAAAGTATGTCCGTTCAAGATGTCCAAGCCATGGCTCTTCAAAACCAAACTGGGCGGAACGCTCTGAATAAAATGCTAACCAATGTTTATGCACCCTGCATGGAATTTCCTATCCGCGACATGGTATTTCAAAAATGTACAAAGGACGCCTATCAAGCAGGGCAAAAGATTTGTAGTTGCCTGTCCACTAACATGGCAAATTACGTTAAGGAGAGAGCGGGCGCAGAGTTACCCGCTATTTTAGCAGCTAATCCAAATTTAACCGACCCTATGGAAGCAATCGTTTCAAGCCCTTCTTATGAGCAAGCCGAGAAACGCATTGTATTGGGTTGTATTCAAGGCGAATATAATTAACGGAGTACAAATTTATGGGTATGACTATCAAAGGTGAAACTGGCGAATGGGAAATGGTCATTGGGCTGGAAGTCCACGCCCAAATTACCGCTAATTCCAAGCTATTTTCAGGCGCCTCCACAGAGTTTGGTGCTGCACCTAATTCACAGGTTTCGTTTGTTGATGCGGGGATGCCTGGGATGTTGCCCGTTCTCAATGAATATTGTGTTGAGCAAGCCGTTCGTACGGGACTTGGACTAAACGCTGAAATTCATAACAGATCGGTTTTTTCACGTAAGAACTATTTCTACCCTGACTTGCCAACTGGCTATCAAATCACACAATTCGAACATCCTATCGTTGGTACAGGTGCAATTGAAATCGACTTACCTGATGGTACTGTCAAAAATATTGGCATTACCCGCCTACACCTTGAACAAGATGCGGGAAAATCTATTCACGATATGCACCCAACAAAATCCTACATTGATTTAAACCGTGCAGGTTGCGCCCTAATGGAGATTGTGTCCGAGCCAGATATGCGTGGGCCTGATGAGGCGGTAGCTTATGTTTCCAAAATTCGTATGATTTTACGTTACTTAGGAACATGTGACGGGAATATGGAAGAAGGCTCTATGCGTGCAGATGTGAATCTATCTCTTCGCAGACTTGGCGAAACAGAACTAGGAACGCGGTGTGAAATGAAAAACGTGAACTCCTTAAAGGCTGTTCAGCAATGTATCGAATATGAAGCACAACGGCAGTTAGAAATTTTAGAGAATGGTGGAACGATTGATCAGGAAACACGCCTGTGGGATCCTTCAAAGATGGAGACACGCACCATGCGTTCCAAAGAAGATGCACATGATTATCGTTACTTCCCCTGCCCTGACCTTCTCCCGTTAGAGATTGAAAGCAAATGGGTCAATGAAATTAAGGAAACGCTTCCTGAGCTACCTGATCAGAAGAAACACCGTTTCATGCAGGATTATGAGCTTAGCCTTTATGATGCTTCCGTGTTAATTGCTGAGCGTTCCCGTGCCGAATATTACGAAACGGTCGCCAAAGGACGAGATGCTAAATTAGCAGCTAACTGGGTTCTTAATGAATTGCTTGGTATTTTGAACAAGGACGGGAAATCTCTTTCTGAGAGTCCTTTTTCTGCCGAACAGCTTGGTGGCTTAATTGATTTGATTTCCGACAACACGATATCAGGAAAAATTGCCAAGGATGTTTTTGCAGAGATGATGAAAACGGGTAAAGATGCCTCCATCATTGTGGAAGAAAAAGGACTTAAGCAAGTCACAGATACAGGGGCTATCGAAGCTGTCGTTGATGAAGTCTTGGCTGAAAATCCAGATAACGTGGAAAAATATCGTGGTGGTAAAGAGCAGCTCTTTGGTTTCTTTGTTGGTCAAGTGATGAAAAAATCACAAGGGAAAGCCAACCCAGCCATCGTTAATGAGTTACTCAAGAAAAAACTCTGACCTTATTAAGAATTTCCTTATATAAAACAGATATATAGCGTTTTGTGTCTAACTTTGCTATTCTTTGGACATGGCAAAGCCGACTCCAATCAAAATTGAAAACGATTTACTACATGTAGGCCTTAGTTGGGATCCCAATCAGGTGGTCACAACAGTTGACCGCGTCAAAAATATGATGGGTCAAAACAAGATTACATTCGACCTTGATATTGCCTGCTATGTCTATGGTCCAGATAACGGATTTCTTGATTATATTTCAGGAATACCAGGTGAAATGGTTGATAAATCTGGCTGTATTCGTCACAGCGGTGATAACCGTGATGGCGTAGGTGACGGTGATGATGAACATATTGCTATCGATCTACCATGCTCTCCCTCATATATTGAGACACTTATTTTTGTTGTTGAGGTTGCAAGTGCTCATGCGTTTAAAGATATTATAGAACCAACCACACAAATCACTGCTGAAGAAACAAAGAAAGTTCTCTATCAAACTCGTCTTGCACGAGACGGTAAAGGCGATAGTTCAGCTTGCGTGTCTTTTAAAATTAAGCGTGGCGACACTATGGGAGACTGGTTTATACATCCTCTCGAAGAGTTTCTAGACCACGAACATATTGAAGATTGGGCAGAAACTTTACGAACCTATCTCGATTAGTACTTTCCCTACTTGATAGCCTTATAAACATCTGATAAATCATACGTTCCAAAGTGGTGTCGTGGCCGCCAAGCCGAAAGGCGATGGTTATTATTAGTGAGGTCACGAACCATATATAATGAGGTGTCGTGGCCGAGCGGCTTAAGGCAACGGTTTGCTAAATCGTCATACGGGGAAACTCGTATCGTGGGTTCGAATCCCACCGACACCGCCATTT
>JBBKVR010000152.1:0-5410 GCA_037968575.1 Bdellovibrionales bacterium
ATTCTGCAAAAAGTCGTAATTGCAGAAAGCCTAGATACGGAATCTCTGTGTTGTCATGAAGATGGGGAGTGCTTTGAGAGGAAGGTTCGCCCTATTTGGCGGACCACGGATTGTGTCTACATTAGACAAAATCGTTAAACTAGCGAGTGTTTCGCTGTGTAGCGCATAAGATACCTGATCAATTTTTAAGTCTGGTTTATCAATATTAATGCTATCGGCTTTTTGAAGGTCAACACTCATACAATCAAGCAGTAAATTAACCTGATTTGTGTCTTTTTTACTATCTTGGCTACTAGAATGGTGGTCTGCACAAGGCTGTTCTACCTGTGTCATAGAGCCAGTTTTATCAGCACAGGTAGGCATAGCACACGCCAGTGACGGCGCAAGCATAAGCAAAACTAAAAAGCTGAATAAAAATTTTCTCATATTTCTTAAACTAGCACATTTTTGCCAAAAGACCATATAGTTTCAATGTGCAAATAACCACGCCGCTCTCAATAGAACGGCGCAGCTTGCTTTAATGTGCCATCTGGGCAAAACGTCCTGAGCTAAAGTCACTCATCGCTGTGCGAATTTCAGCCTCATTGTTCATGACGAATGGACCATGGCCATAGACAGGCTCGTTAATCGGCTCTCCTGTCATGACCAATAGCATTGCATCGCCATCTGCCTTTATGGTTGCGCCCTCTCCCTCAACGGTAAAGCGCGCAATTTCCGCTTCGCCCACAGAGTGGCCATCCACAGTAATGTGACCTGTAAGCACAGCAATCATGGCATTATGCCCATCTGGGAGGTCAAGCGTAGTTTTCGCGTCCTTCTCCAACCTCACATCCCATAGGTTTATGGGCGTAAATGTTGAAGCTGGTCCAACCGTCCCATTAAACTCACCAGCAATAACGCGGGCTTTACCGCCGTCAAATGTGACTTCGGGAATGTCCGTGGCCGTGATTGCCTGATAACTAGGCGAACTCATTTTGTCCTTGGCAGGCAGGTTTACCCAAAGTTGCACCATCCGAAACGGGCCGCCTGTTTTGGAAAAACCTTTCGAGTGAAACTCTTCATGGAGAATACCGCCAGCAGCGGTCATCCACTGCACATCGCCTGGACCAATAGTGCCTCCATTTCCAAGGGAGTCGGCATGGCTAACCTCACCATCATAGACGATAGTCACAGTTTCAAATCCGCGATGCGGGTGCTGTCCAACTCCGCGCGGAGCACCGTCATTAGGCTCAAAATTGTGTGGTCCTGCATAATCAAACAGTAAAAACGGGCTGATGGCATCTGTATCACCTTGATAGCTAAACAGGGAGCGAACGGGAAACCCGTCACCAACCCAATGATCACCGTGGGAACGAAGAATATCGACAATTTTTTTCATCATATCACCTCATAGGACGATCCTTGTTATGCCCGACCGTCAGGGCTTTCTTTTTCTGATATATATAACTATATGTAGATATGACATTTTGACAAGTACGGTCCTAAAGGATACTGCAAATGAGCAATGATGAATTACAGAAAAAGTCTAGCTGCCCAGCAGAACTAACGTTGCGTTTGATAAACGGGCGGTGGAAACCGATGGTCATTCATTGGCTGTTGCAAGAAACCAAGCGGTTTAATCAGTTACAGCGCGATCTTGGTGGCATCACGCACCGCACTTTGTCCAAAACACTCAAGGAAATGGAGGCAGATGGCCTGGTCGAGCGCCGTGATTACAAGGAAATACCCCCGCGTGTTGAATACAGCTTGTCTCAACGTGGAAAATCACTTGAACCAGTGTTAAACGCCATGCACGATTGGGCGGTTAAACAGGGATCCTTTGTCTAAGGCGAGTAAATTTTAATTTTACCTTTTATCTTAATTCTTTTTTCATAATATTTATTTATGCTTGGCGGGTTATGAAATTAGGGGTCTATAAAAATGACAAACACATCAAAACAGGATTTCACAGTTGCAGGTACAGGCAATGACTTACTGACCTACACTGGTAATACGATCATCAGTAATGAAGGTCATGAATGCAAAGTTATTGATGTTGATGCAACAGATTTTTCAAATGCTTCTTTAGGTAGAAAAAGCTCCGTAACGATGGTTGTAGAGGCCCAAGGTGGAGAAAATACTGCACAAATTTTTGAAAATGCACAAGAAACCCAATGGCCATACATAGCCGTTGCAGGTGATGCCATTTTTGTTCAAGGCGATATTGATGCTTGCCTGAAGTATATGGCAACAGGTGAAGTTGACAATAAGCACGGTGCTATAGATATATATGTCCCAGATAATGCCAAACTCTCAGAAACAGGTCGCTTACAGTTTCAAAATTTAGAGGCTGAAGGTTACGAAGTACAGCCTCAACAAGATGGCTCACAAACCTATGTTAAGAGTCCCTCCGCCTCTATTTTAGAAGAAGCCAATACTGATTGGGCTTGTATTGCTTATGAAGGTAAACAGGTAAAGTTTTTCCCTCCCAGATCATCTTTCAAATTACTCGATGGCGTAGTTTCAGGCATTAACCCTGAGGCATTTGATGAGACTTGGGAAGTTTTAGAAGGGCAAATGGATATTCCCTCTTCCAAATCAACGGCTGAGGCACTCGAAAGCCCAAGCAGGAAGTAAAATCTTATTAGCAAAAATGAAATGCTTCTTAGCTGGTTCCACCAACTAGTTTTTCTTAATTCTTTTTTCATAATATTTGTTCATACTTGGCAGATTGATTAAGTAAAGGAAATCCTTATGGGAACCGATGACATTATTGTTACAGGCGCGCGACTAGCGGGGCAAATGACTGGAGATCCGAACATTGCTAATGTCGCAAATATCGCCGGCGAAGTAGTGTGGCGTTTTTTTAACCCTGCATCTGCATTTTCTGGCCTTGTTACAGATGGTATTAAGGCTCTTATTCTTAAAGATGGCATGGATTCAGGAAGTCCCATTGGCAATGATATTGATCTGTATCAAGCTGGCACCAATGGCGCAGACTTAAATCTGGTTACTATTTCCATTCCACTAGAAGACCTTGCCATACGAGCAATTAGTCGGTTTGTGCCTGCAATTTTTTTACTGACTGATGCTCAAAAAGTTTTGGAAGCAAGAGGCCGTGTTCACGACCACAAAGATATGATCCAAGGGATGGCTGAAAGAGGTATTCCCGGATTTGCACATGAAATTATGGTGAAGGAAAGCGGGGAAGTTGTTGAAGTTTTTGCTCAAGTCCCCCTGGATGGCGGGCAAGCCGTTACCTATGTTCACCATTATGACGGTGAACCACCAGACAATGCCCTCGTTATGGATGGAAATAGAGTTATGCGTGATACTTTAGAAGGCAGAGCACGTGACGAGCTTACAAATTGGGCTGAACACACCGAAGGAGAAGCACATCTACAACTTCTAATGGATATCGAGGACGGACAAGACGCCTCAATGAGTGAAGCAGATCGGGCGTTGGCGGTAAATGCTGCCGTTGGTATTACCTACCAACAACTCAAAGGAAGTGCGATTGCTGATATGACGAGAGAAATGGATAGAGAGGCACAACCTCACATGGTAGAAAACGTTACAGGAAGTGACTCACCCGAGAGCATTCTACCACCGGGCTTTGGTGCCCCTACCCCTGGTGCATAAACACTTCCACTAGAATTAAAAACGTTGCTTGTTCATTTTTGTTATGGTAAGTATTCTCTGTTTTTACCGACATGCAAAATGGAGTATTCACAATGCCCGCAGCACAGAGCGCTATGCTTTCATCAGAAGAAGTAACGAGACTTAAGAAAGTCTTCTACCAAAAACAACCTGTTATAGAGTCTCGCGATTACAGAACAACTGTTAAACCCAGAATTGATGCCATTGCTCAAATGAACGGCGTTATCGTGGAAACATATGGTCAGGCAACCTATCCAACGGAAAACCCCTTAACTGGTGAAATTGATACCGTTACACATGACCTCTCGCGTATTATTGTTGGTGATCTTGATCCTAACAAAAAGACATTCATCGTTATTGGTGGTACGCACGGCTATGAAAAAGGCGGGCCACTTGCTGCATTGAAATTTGCCGAAGAAGATGCCTTAAAATACGCAGAAAAGGATGATTGTAATATTATTATCTACCCTTGCCTAAATCCTGGACCCTATGAAAAAGAGTTGCGCCATACAATAGGTAGAATAGATGCCAACAGAGATGCAAAACTTTTGGAGGCAGAATCTGAAGCTATGCAGGCTTTTGTACAATCAATTAATGCATTGCATAAGACTATGTTTAAAGGTGATTTAAGCAGAAAGTTTACTGCGGCTTGCGACCTACATGAAACACCCAAGAAAGACCTTGAACTCGCCAAAGAAGATACAAAATTTGGTGGTTCTATGCCTGATTTGACCGACTTCCCTTATGGGTTCAGTCTTATCCTAAACCAAAGACACATGCCCCTTGGAGAATATGTCATGGCAGTCGTGGCCAACGAAAATCATCCGATCGTTGAAGGCGATGAAATGTACGGGATGACTAACTATGGCGGTATTTTGCATGCTGAAGATTCAAAAGCACAAGGCACGGTCAGACAGTTTATGGAACACTACACGGAGCATGGCTCAATGACGACAGAACTCTGTGACATAAACCTTGATGATAGCGTGCCTGATGATGAGCGTTTACAAACTCAACTTCTGACGATTAGAGCTATGATTAGCTTTAACTACAGTTAATCTCGAATTTCATTGACTTGTGTATAAAAAATCTATTTATTGCGGGTAGGTTTGATGACGTAGTTTCACGGTTTCCTTCGATTTATTTCTAAGCGTTTCGTTTTAGCTCAACCCAAATGACAATTAAGTCATTATCAGACTAAATGCCCCACCACGCGGTTGTGGTCGGGTTCAATACCGAAACTTGCTTATAAGGAGATTACTCATGGCAACAGGTACAGTAAAATGGTTCAACCCTTCAAAAGGCTTCGGCTTTATCGAGCCTGAAAATGGCGGCGGAGATGTGTTTGTTCACATCAGCGCAGTTGAAAAAGCCGGTCTACGCGGACTAAACGAAGGTCAAAAGATCGAATACGAAGTCCAAGAAGAAAAAGGTAAGCAATCAGCTACTAACCTTAAAGAAGCCGCTTAATTACGGATCTTTGGTATAATTAATAAAGACGGGGTGTGGGCATATGCTTTCACCCCGTTTTTTATGCCTTTTAACAAATAGCACTCCCCACTCCTTGTTAACCCTTTGTCCAGAGCGGTTTTTGAATAGAACCTGTTTTGTTAGATTTTCCTTAAGAAAAACAGCCATTTAGGCAATATCTCAAATTTAGCTAAAATTTGAATAAAATCCAATATTATTTTACATAATAGTAACTTTTTGTTAACGCAGTTTCCCTATGATGAATACTTATAAATAAGGATTCTAACGGGATAAAAATGGC
>JBBKVR010000153.1:0-2904 GCA_037968575.1 Bdellovibrionales bacterium
CCAACGCTTATATTCCTCTATTTTTATCCATCACATATTTTTGGTGCGGTTCTATTTGGAATTCTATTTGGCGCATTAGCGCAAATAGGTGACTTTGTACAATCTGCCTTGAAAAGAAAAGCCAATGTGAAAGATTCAGGAAATCTTTTACCGGGTCATGGCGGATTACTTGACAGAATTGATGGTCTTCTTTTGGGGGCGCCAGTTCTCATTATATTTTTTCAGTTAATGAAATCAGGCATTATCTAGCATGTCTAAAAAGCGCGTCAATGTTTTGGGCTCAACTGGCTCTGTTGGTGATAACACGGTAAGCCTTTTGGAGTTTCACTCAGATAAATTTGAAGTTGGTGTCTTAACTGCACAATCAAACGTCAAAAAATTAGTTGAGCAGGCAATTAAACTTAAAGCAAAGCACGCTGTCATTGGAGATGAAAGTCTCTACGATGAATTAAAATCATCTCTTGTAGGTCAAGATATTGAGATTAGTGCAGGAAGAAGAGCCTTGCTTGATGCATCTTCGGAGAGAGCTGACACGACCGTTTGTGCTATTTCCGGTTTTGCAGGATTAGAACCTGTTTTAAAAGCAACGGAGCGGGGTGGGCGTATAGCTATTGCCAATAAAGAACCACTTGTTGCTGCTGGCTCATTGGTTAAGTCAGCTGCGAAAAAAAGTGGGGCTGTAATTCTTCCAGTCGATAGTGAACATAACGCAGTTTTTCAGGTTCTTGAGCAGGACAATCAATCTTCAATCGACTTCATTACACTCACGGCTTCTGGCGGGCCATTTCTAAAGTGGTCATTAGAAGATATTAAACAGGCAACACCTGAACAGGCTGTAGCCCATCCAAATTGGGCAATGGGACGAAAGATTTCAGTTGATAGTGCGACTTTAATGAATAAAGGTTTAGAGGTTATCGAAGCTCATGTTCTTTTTGATTTACCTGATGAAAAAATTAAAGTGGTCATTCATCCACAATCAACAATTCACGCCTTTGTAAGTTATTCGGACGGTTCAGTTCTATCGCATTTGGGCGCGCCTGATATGCGTATTCCAATTTTACATGCGCTGAGTTGGCCTGAAAGATTAGATACAAATGCGCCAAAATTAGACCCAACATCACTTTCGCAATTGGATTTTGAGGAAGTTGATTTAGAAAAGTTTCCAGCTTTAGGCTTGGCAAGAACCGCCCTTAAAGAAGGTGTCGGAAAGCGTATAGTATTGAATGCAGCAAATGAAATTGCTGTTTCTGCATTTTTAAACAAGCAAATTGGTTTTATGGACATTATAAATGTTTGTTCAGAACAAATGGAAGCAGACGTTTCTGCTTATGCCGTTGAAACACTTGATGTGATTATTGCTCTGGATAACCAGACGCGCGAAAAAACAAAGAATTATATATTGGAAAAACACGGCTAAGCCTCTATATATCTCTAAGTCAACAATTTGAGGTAGATTCTCCTATGGAAGATATTTTTGCATCCGTTTCAAACATAGCCGGTAACGTCTGGCTTTACGGAATATCGTTTTTAATCGTTTTGTCTGTTTTGGTGTTTATCCACGAATGGGGACACTACATCGTTGCACGTATGTGTGGCGTGCGCGTTGAAACATTTTCCATCGGTTTTGGTAAGGAATTATTTGGACGTACAGATAGGAACGGCACACGTTGGAAATTTTCACTCATACCCCTTGGTGGTTACGTTAAAATGTTTGGAGATACTGACCCAGCAAGTGCAGGGCATGATGATAAAACCAAAGGAAAAGACGGTAAAGTTCGTAAATTAACTGCGAAAGAACGCAAAGTTGCCTTCTTTACACAACCTGTTTGGCAGCGTTCCTTAATTGTTTTTGCTGGTCCCGCAATTAACTTCTTATTTGCGATACTTGTTTTGTCTATCCTTTATATTTCCTACGGGAAGCCTGAGACGCCACCTGTCGTGACTGCTGTTGAAATTGGAAGTGCTGCTGACACAGCAGGGCTTCAACCCCACGACACAGTTCTTGAGATTAATGGTCGTAAAATGAATAGGTTTGGTGACATTCAACGCATTGTGACCATTTCCCTTGACGAGCAAATGGAGTTTCTCGTTCAGCGCGGTGAGAAAACACTTACGCTAACAGGAACACCAAAAAGAAAAGAACTCACTGACCGTTTTGGTTTTAAGCATGAACGTGGATTTTTGGGCATTTTAGGTCCTGGAAACGGCATTAGCCTTGAGTCTATTAAATCATTGAATGGTCGTGCTTTGCCCGATGACGAGCAAGAGAGACGAAGTGCTATTCAAAAGCGTCTAGGTAGGGAATTTAACATTACGCTAGCTGGTTATGAAGAAGACAGTCAGTTTGTGATATCTCCAACTAGAGAGCGTAATAGTGAAATACTAGATGTGGAAAGTTCATTTTATAATGCTTTGGTATTAAGTAACACGCCTCCTGAGGAGTTTATCTCTATGGGCCCTGTTACAGCTGTTGGTCAAGCCGTTGCCAGAACTTATGAGATTACAACTGATAGCTTACGTGCTTTAGGGCAAATCATTACTGGAACACGTAGTGCCACTGAGTTGGGCGGCATCATCCGCATTGGTGCAATTGCTGGTGATATGGCACAGCAGGGTTTTATTGCCCTGATAACATTTGCGGCACTACTCTCCATCAATTTAGGGTTGATCAACCTATTCCCAATACCATTGCTTGATGGTGGGCACCTGATGTTTTATGGCATTGAGGCTGTGAAAGGTTCCCCTGTATCAGACCAAGCGCAAGAATATGCCTTCCGTTTTGGGTTGGTATTTTTGGTCGCTTTGATGGCATTTACCAACATAAATGATATTTTTCAGTTGGTTCTTTAATCTATTATAATTTTGAGGTATGCTTAACACTTGTTTACAGCTTGCCGTTCAGGC
>JBBKVR010000154.1:0-18171 GCA_037968575.1 Bdellovibrionales bacterium
GGTAGATTCAATTGTGTCATGAAATTTTTATTAGCCACTGTCCCAATAACTCCTCCCGTAGGGAACGTCTCTTGGATATGGACTAATATAATACTTCGAAATTGTCTCTTACTGGCATCGTCAACAGCTTGTTCTTCCGAATAAACAGTTAAATTTAAGCCTTCATACTTACCATTCACAACAGGCGACTCAAGAAACTTATTTCTTTCATAGCCCAAGTTATGTGTTTTAGCAAAAGCCTTCCACGTCATTTTCTGTCGTAACAAAATTTGTATCGACCAGAAGAATATGCCTAGGATAAAAACGGCCAGAACGACCCATATAAATAACCAGAAATTCACGAAATACCTCTTTTCAGTTTTAGAGTAGCAAAAAGAAAAACTTAGAGGAAGTAAAAGCTTACATGAAGAAACCCGGCTAATAACCGGGTTTCTCAATTATTCTGTAATTTAAAGCTTAGTTGCCGTCAGCTTCAATACTCATGGACTCACCACCAACATTCATTTCAAGGATAGTATCGTCCTTTTCTTGCATGTAGTAGTAACCACCAGCAATTGCCACGATAAGCAAGATTACGATCAACGCCATCATGCCTGTGTTGTTATTATTGTTATCAGCCATTTTAATTTCCTTTGTTAATATTTAGCCCAAAACGAGAAGTACTTAACATACTGATATCGTTTTTATGTTTGGTAATCCTAATGAACACTAAAACAATGTAAACCTCTTTTCATGTTGCAGGTGCGAACAATTCACAACGTATTAAATTTAAACACCTAACTCCAGAGCCTCAAGCTTTCTCAATTCATCACGCAGTTTAGCAGCCTCTTCAAATTCTAGATTTGAGGCCGCTTGGTGCATTTGTTTTTCAAGAACTTTAATGCGTTTTTGTAAGGCTTCTGGGTTGGCGAGATATTCTTGCTGCTCTCTATCTGCCGCATGAGAAATTCTCACATGATCTGAACGTTCAAATACGCTATTCAGAATGTCGCTAATATTTTTCTTCACGGATTCAGGTGTAATGCCCTGTTCTTTATTCCATTCTAATTGCTTCTCACGTCGGCGAGAGGTTTCATCAATTGCAAATTGCATAGAGGCTGTAATCTTGTCAGCATAAAGGATAGCCTTTCCTTCTATATTACGCGCAGAGCGACCAATCGTTTGGATAAGTGATGTTTTGGAGCGTAAAAAACCTTCTTTATCCGCATCCAGAATACAAACACGCATACATTCGGGAATATCCAACCCCTCACGAAGAAGGTTAATCCCAACCAAAATATCGAATTTACCTAAACGTAAATCGCGCATAATTTCAATACGCTCCAGCGTATCAATATCAGAATGAAGATAACGGACCTTCAAGCCATTTTCATTGAGATATTCTGTTAAATCTTCAGACATCTTTTTGGTCAAAGTGGTTACAAGGATACGACCACCTTTCTCAATTACGAGACGACATTCCTCCATCAAATCATCAATTTGGTTTTTGGTTGGACGAATTTCGACAGGTGGGTCGATTAAGCCCGTCGGACGCACAACTTGCTCGGCGACGACATTATTCACTCTAGTTAATTCCTTTTCACCAGGTGTTGCAGAGACGTATATGGTTTGTGGGCGCATTTGATCCCACTCCTCAAATTTCAAAGGGCGGTTATCAATTGCCGCAGGAAGTCGAAAACCGTAATCGACCAAAGTTGTTTTACGCGCCCTATCGCCGTTATACATTCCACCAATTTGTGGCAACATGACATGACTTTCATCCAATATCATCAACGCATCATCAGGCATATATTCAATCAAGGTTGGCGGTGGTTCACCTGGTGCGCGGCCTGTGAGATAGCGTGAATAGTTTTCAATACCTTGGCATGTTCCAGTTGCCTGCAACATCTCGATATCAAATTGCACGCGCTGTAAAAGGCGTTGTGCTTCAAGCAATTTTCCTTCTCGTTCAAAATGTGCAAGTTGTTCTTTCAAATCTGCTTTTACCTGACCAATCATCTGGGAGATTGTTGGCCCTGGTGTTACATAGTGGGAATTTGCAAATATCCGTACACCTTCTAATTCTGCGTATTTTTCACCAGTCAGGGGGTCAAACTCAGTAATGGATTCTAGTTCATCACCAAATAGAGAAAAACGCCATGCACGGTCTTCAAAGTGAGCTGGGAATAGCTCAACCGTGTCTCCTCTCACACGAAACGTTCCGCGCTCAAAGGCTATGTCATTTCGTTTATATTGAATATCGACAAAACCCTTGATGAGTTCTTGTCTGTCAATCTGTTGACCTTTCTTTACCTCGAAGGTCATAGCAAAATAGTCTTCTTTTGATCCTATGCCGTAGATACAAGACACAGATGCAACAATAATGACGTCTTTACGCTCAAATAAAGAGCGCGTAGCAGAGTGACGCATACGGTCAATTTGCTCGTTAATATCACTTTCTTTCTCAATGAAAGTGTCAGTACGCGGGACATAGGCTTCAGGCTGGTAGTAATCATAGTAAGACACAAAATACTCAACCGCATTATCAGGGAAAAAACCCTTCATCTCTCCATAAAGCTGTGCCGCCAATGTTTTGTTAGGGGCAAGAATAAGTGTAGGCTTTTGCGTGTTCTGGATAACATGTGCCATCGTAAAGGTCTTACCAGAGCCAGTCACACCAAGAAGAACCTGATCGGTTAAGCCATCATTAATGCCTTCAGTCAGTTGCTTAATCGCCTGTGGTTGATCACCAGCAGGTTCAAAGTCCGAACTAATTCTAAAGGGTTGTGTTTTGGAGGAGGGTTGTGCCGCCGCCTGATTGAGTTCTACTACACCGCGCATAGGACATTATTTAGATTAAAATTGTTGGAAAGTTAGGCAACTTCTTGTCTTGGGTATTGAAAAGCTAGAGGTCCGTTATAACCTGCTTTTTTAAAAATTTTGGTTATTCTTTCTTCTAACATACTAGAGGTAGGCTCCTCTATTTTTGAAACATCTGCAAATTGACTCAATCCTCGTCCAACCTCACTCACCGCAAACGTTCCGTTGTCTTTTTCAAATACTGAAATATGTGCCATTGCTCTTTTCCTTCGGATTAAAGATACGCTCCAAAACAACTTCATGGCAATAAAATATTGATTTTCATAACATTATTTGTTAAGTTATGACAAATGAATAATAAAGAGATAAAACAAGGTAATGAGATTGAGGTAGGGCATATTATTTCCTTCTCTCATAGTGAAGCTGTAAATGGAACAACCATTTCAGAACGTTACGGTGTGGTCATGGAGATTATGGAGCATCCATCCAACCCAGATAGAGTCACATCTTTTTATGTTTATCCAATAGTCAGAGATATAGACAAACTTAGTAATGACGATAGGCCAACTTATTTAACGCCAGACTATGTCGAAAGATATACGGCGCTACCTTCAAGGGCAAATAACAGAAATTACTATATTGACCCAGTTACCGTACAAGTAGCCAATCATAAAGGCAACTTGGGTATGTCTAAACCCAACCAAATCAAGGTATTGGGAGACCTACAATACGAAAATTTCTTCCGAAAGTTACAAAATATATATATTCGTAACCAAAGACACCCTGCTGGAGAGCGTTTACGTTTAGAAGGTTTGGGGAATGAAGCCCGCACTCTTTCTGGTCCACAAGGTCAAGAAACTGTATGGGAGAGAATGCCTGAGTCAGG
This sequence comes from Bdellovibrionales bacterium, assembly GCA_037968575.1. GTDB lineage: Bacteria > Pseudomonadota > Alphaproteobacteria > Micavibrionales > Micavibrionaceae > UBA2137. The sequence continues at coordinate 3,686 of JBBKVR010000154.1, forward strand.
CGGCGGAAGCCTACTCACTGGCGAACAAAAGCAAGAGTTAAAAGGAAGTGGTGACACTCCCAACAAACGGGAATACAAGAAGAAAGCTCGTTATGGTGGAGGTAATAGAATAGACCTTAATTTAAGTGATGCAGTTAAGTTAGGTTACCTTACAGAGCAACAAATCATTCCAGCAGTACAGTCCGGTGCCTCGACTATTCTTGAGGCTGTTATGTATTCAGAAACGCTTGAAAAGCATCCTCAACCACCTCAAGACTTGACCTTTGATGAGTGTTACAAAGCTGGGTACCTTAATAAGAAAGAATTACTTATTGGCTCTGAAATGGAACCACGTAAAGCTGGTGTTCAACCAATAAGACATTTGAAAGACGCACATCAACTTGCTGTTTCCAATCCTGACGCACTTTTACAATATAAATGGGTTACAGAAAGATTCCTACCTGAACTTATTGAAAGCCTGGAAGGTGGTTTCGCAAAAGCAGCCGCCGACAACCCCTCTGAAATTTCTGAAAGCTTATCCGAGACTTATGATGCAACACGAAAAGCGGTGCTTAATGATTATGTAGACGAGAGACATAAACTTAAGGGTTTAGAGTTAATGCGTACAGAGCATGAGTTGGATGAGGCAGAACAGAGAATTTCATCTAATGTCCAGAGCGCGCTTGACAGCACATCTTCGGGCAGTCAAACATTGGATCATGAATGATGTTCTTAAACACTTAACCACTCGCCGTTCGGTATCGGCAAAAAAACTGGCAGAACCCTGCCCTTCAAATGAAGAAATACAACAAATTTTGGAAATTGGATGTCGTACACCTGACCATGGAAAAATGGCACCTTATTACTTTCTGATTTTTAAAGCTTCCGCACGCACAGATATTGGCAAACACCTTCGGAAGGCTTATGAAGATGAAAATCCAGATACACCAGAAGCCAAATTAGATTTAGAGGCACAACGCTTTGAGCGCGCACCTCTGATTATTGCGGTTATCTCCCGTATTCGTGAAGGTAAACATCCACAATGGGAGCAAATTCTGACTGCTGGAGCCGTATGCATGAATATTTGTCATGCTACGCACGCTCTGGGTTACACAGCAAACTGGCTCACCGAGTGGTATGCCTATAGTGATACATTTAGAGAGGCTCTTGGGCTTGAAAATGAACGTGATAACGTTGCGGGCTTTATTTATATTGGTACATCAACGACAGAAAAGGATGAACGTGAACGTCCTGATTTAAATGAAATCGTCACCGAATGGTCCGATGGCGTCAATCCAGCTAAAGGCGAAACCTATAATAAAGACGGTTTTGGCATTCCTCGCAAAGGCTTTAAGCTCTAATTTTCATTGACATAATTATAAATTACCTTTATCTTATGTAAAAATTATAAGGATAATTTACTGTGTCTACAGATGATCTTACAGAAAGAGAACGCTACGAATACTTCCTATTTAAGTTAATTGATGAAGGAAATATTCTCGTTTTTAGCGGTCTCTTATCGGAGTTTATCAAGGGCGGGAATGACCCTAAAGAGCTCCGACTGCCAATTCCTCGAGATGAAGCCGTTGATGAACTTGAACAATTCGTAGAGGAACGCGCAATTCCTCTCCCCTACAATCTTTTGCAATATGCCGCCTATTCAAGAAAATTTGAGTTTGTAAAACTTCTACATGAAAAGTTCGAATTTCCCCTAAATGAGGATTTGTCCTGGGCTGATACGGCAGACCAGATGGAAATACTAAAATTGACCTTTGGCTTTGCACAGGATTTAGATGTCGAGGCCATTGCATGGTTTGCTCTGAATGATGCTGATTTTCGAATTCCATTGGAGGCACAAATCATTAATGTCTACTCACCTCTTCATGCAGCGATGTTCAGTTATGCTAACGCACTGCACATTAAATCTGAAGACAAAACTTTTCAAAAAGATGCTGATATTCAGGGAGAAGAAAGTCTTGTAAATATGTTTTCTAAACAGCCAACCGAAGATTCAGATGAAGAAGATGTCAATATTGTGCTTGAAAAAGGAGAAACTGTTCTCGCTATACTTGCACCAAGATCAAATCTGGACCAGGAAGTTCCCGTAAATATTACAAGCGGATGGCCAAGACCAGTTGCTTCAGATAATGAAAAAATAGATTACCTTTCGGCAAGACAAATCATGTTACTGCTGAAAGATAGTGGTGTTCCTAAACCACTATCTGACCTCTTTATGCCAAGAGATAACAAACCTTATAACATCTAAAAAATCAAACACAGAGAAACATAATGACACAAAATACTAAATCTGAATTGAACCGAGAAGATGAACTTATAAATGACATGTTTAGCATGTCTTCCGATGGTATAGAAGCTGGCCTGAGAATACTATTACAAGATTATCAAGGTGACCTTCTAAAAATCAGGCGCAAAGTTTTTAATGAGGACTCTGAAGTTATACACGTAGACAGCTCTGGAGAGATACAAGCCATACCTAAAACAGTAGATGGAAATTTAATGGATGTCACTGCAGCAAGCGGTCACCTATCTATTGTAAAAATGCTACATGAAGAGTTTAGATTCCCCCTAGAGTCATCTTCCGAATTATGCGCCATGGGCGAAGTTTACACGAACAATCCTTTAATAAGCCGATTTGCAGAAAGTCTAGACTCAGAGGCATTAGAATACTTCTCAAGAAAAGGCATATCATTAGGTAGCGAAAAGAACGATACACCAAACATATATTCTCCATTGCATTTTGCCCTATTAAGTTACGGTCAAATTCTATTTGTAAAACATCAAATAGATAGCCAATTCGAAGAAATTGTAAATGACGAGGATGCACCAGAGGAAATCAAGCAGGCTCTTAGAGGTGAATTTGATCCTGCAGTAGCTGGATTTCAAGTACTTGCTACTAATCAAGCTGGTGAAACCATAGATGCCTCTCCTCAAAAATTTAGGAGAGATTTAGAAAATGCTGAAAAATGTCTTCTTCTTATCGCCAGAAGCCCAAATAATTTGAACAGGCACATTCACGCTGCATTTGAAGGTAACCTTGTTGTACCTTTAGATGGCACTTCTCGACCTACCCTACATACAGGCCGTGACATTCTGAACAACTTGAAAGGATATGGCCTACCCGACCATATTTACTGTGCATTTACAGGTAACGCTCCTAGGCAAAAATCCGAGCCCAAAGAGCCTTAAGCCGCTTTTGAATTCAAAAATTTTCCTGCCAAAGCATCATTGATAAGATTAATGGTTTTTTGCTTGCCATAAAGTTCTACGAATGAGCCAAAACGTGGGCCTTGTGATTGTCCAATAAGAACTTCGTAAATGGCCTGAAACCACTGACGCAACTCGTTCTTCTCGTAACCATTTTCTTTACCTGCACTAAAAATTTCCGTTTGGATTGTTTCACTCTCAGAGCCTTGTGGTAAAGCCTCCAAACGCTTCACTAAATCCTCAAGAGCTGCACGTTCACGCTCATCTGGCTCACGATAACTTTTTAGTGGCAAAACAAAACCTTCGTAATATTGAACCGCACATTCAACCAATCTGTTTAGGAACGGGTCACTCTCTGGTGATGCCTCTGGAGAATAAAGCTGAATAAAGCCCCACATGGTTCTGGCATCTTTTGCATTGGCAGCAGATGCCAAATTCAAGAGTAATGCAAAGCTCACAGGTGATGTTTTTGGCTCTCCACCCTCATGCATATAGAATAATGGATTATCCAGTAATTTTTCTGGCTCATCCTTTTGCTCATTATATTTGTCAGCAAAAGTCAGATACTCATCAACCGCTTTTGGAATAACATCGAAGAATAACTTTTTACCAGACATCGGCTTTTGGTAAATGTAATATGACAGGCTTTCATTAGGTGCATAACGCAACCAATCATCAATGCTGAGACCATTACCTTTGGATTTGGAAATCTTCTCACCATTTTCATCGAGGAAAAGTTTGTAATGAAAACCAGCAGGTTTTTCCATACCCAACAATTCTGTAATTTTACCTGCTATAACTGCAGATGAAATCAAATCTTCACCTGCCATCTCGTAATCAACATCAAGTGCATACCAACGCAAAGCCCAATCGGCACGCCATTGTGCTTTACAGTGGCCACCAGTCACAGGAACTTCTTGCTTTGAGCCATCTTCATCTTGAAAGACAACTGTTCCCTTATCAGGGTGAGTTTCCAAAATAGGAACTTGCAGAACTTTTCCAGTTTGTGGAGATATTGGTAAAAACGGCGAATATGTTGATGCACGCTCTTGCCCTAAAATAGGAACAACGACTTGCTTAATCTCTTCATGCTTTTCAAGCATCTTCAAAAGTGTTTCATCAAATTTGCCTGACTTGTACATCTCAGTTGAAGATACAAACTCATAATCAAATTCGAAGGAATCTAAAAATTCCTGTAATTTTGCATTGTTGTGGTGGGCAAAGCTTTGATTACTGCCAAAAGGATCTGGAATGGAGGTAAGCGGATAACCTATATGTTGTTCCAGCATTTCTTTATTCGGGACATTACCCGGCACTTTACGCAGCCCATCCATATCATCAGAAAAGCAAATCAATTTAGTGGGGATGTCCGAGATACAACGAAAAGCATGACGCACCATTGAAGTTCTTGCCACCTCTTGAAATGTGCCAATATGTGGAAGACCTGATGGGCCATACCCTGTTTGGAAAAGAACGTAACCCTTTTCAGGAGTCTTACCGTCAAGGCGTTTTAAAATCTTACGAGCTTCCTCAAAAGGCCACGCGCGAGATTCCATTGCTAATGAGCGGTCGATAGTCATTATATTTCTCCTGAATTTATTTTTGCTCATCAAGCCTGAAATCTCTTGAAAAATCAAGCATTGCCTGACTTTGGATAAGCCTTTTCAAAAAAGATATGCTAAGAACAAAACATGACCGTTAAAGCTGTTCCCTTAACTCCTCAAATTCTGACACCTGACGCACCCGTTTGCGTTCTAGGTTCAAAGCAAGTCGCCCTTCTCACCACCGATGGTGAAATCAAATTATTGTCTTATGATCAGGCGGCATATTTCCTGACAAATAAACCCTGCATCGTGTGTCATGCACCAATGGCTAGAAATAGATTAAAGACAGAGTTTCAATCTCTCGATTTACTTGAGCTCTATCTTTTTGTCTACCCTTCCCGCTTTGCCGTTCCGACCGTCTCAGGCGTTGCTAAATCAATTGGGCTAGATGCGTCAGCAGTCCTTGAAGACCAACCCCTTCTTTTGATGGACTGCTTGCAAACTTTACTATCTGAACTTTTCACTTTTGATGACGACACGAAAGAACGCTTGGCTAATATCTCACGTGTCATGGGTTTGAATGGACGTGGCTGGGGATGGACACCCTATGTCATGGCCGCTCTTGGTAAAACCTATGATCCGAAAGAACAAATTGATGGCAAAACCTCTCTTGCCGTTTGGGATAAGCTTGAAGAATGGTCAGAGCGTGCGCCTCCTCCGCCACCAACACAATATCCTGTGACTGAAGACGAAGCGGAAGAGACTTTAAAATCTCTTCTTGCCACAGGAAACCGTCTCAAAGAAGATAGACCTCAACAAATAGAATACGCGAAAACAACCGCGCAGATTTTCAAACCCAAAGAAGATTTGGAAGAACCTCATGTTTTGATGGCAGAGGCTGGAACGGGCATTGGAAAAACTGTTGGCTATTTGGCACCTGCCTATGCTTGGGCAAGGAAGAACGAAGCCAGTGTCTGGATTTCGACTTTCACCAAAAACCTCCAACAACAATTGGAAGATGAGCTTGACCGTCTTTATCCAAATGAACAACTCAAGGAACAAAAGGCAGCCATATTAAAGGGGCGTGAAAATTACCTGTGTCTTTTGAATTATGAAGACATGGCGAATGGTGCACCACTTGCTAAAGCTCCTACAGTTGCCATTGCGGCGGGGCTAATAGCGCGATGGATTATGGAGACCAAAGACGGTGACTATACAGGTAAAGATTTTCAAGGGTGGGTTCCAAGTCTTCTAGGTTTTGCAAACACCAAAGGTTTAGCCCTCAAAAGTGGTGAATGTTTATTCTCTGCATGTGATCATTACAATCGATGCTTTAAAGAGCGTGCTATTCGTAAATCACGCCATGCAGAAATTGTGATAGCCAACCACGCTCTTGTCATGATTCAAACAGCATTAGCACATGCGGATGATCCCATGCCTTCAAGACTAATATTTGATGAAGGACACCATTTATTCCAAGCCGCTGATAGCGCGTTTGCAGCACATCTTACAGGACGACAAACACGCGATTTACGTCGCTGGATATTGGGAAGTGAAAATTCTGTTCGTAAACGTAATCGCGGATTGAAAAAACGCGCCGAAGAAATGGTCTCTGCTTACCCCGAAGATGAAAAACTTCTTCTACAAATTTTGCATCATGCAACATCATTGCCTTCTGCTGGTTGGCTAAGACGTCTCAAAGAAAATAACGCGCAAGGTCCTGCTGAAATTTTCTTCCAATCTGTTTTTCATCAGGTGAATACACGCAGTACAGCAGGCGATCATAATTACTCAATTGAATGCCCAACTTTTCCCGTACTAGAGGCGGTAACGAAAGTCGCCTCTCAACTTAAGTCTGCTCTCCTTAATATTCAAACACCAATGATAAAATTGGCATCAAGTTTAAATAAGCGCATCGCCGAAGATGATGAAGATTTAATGGACGCCGATACAAGACGTAGAGTGGACGCGCTTGCACGTTCACTAGAGCGCCGCGCACAAACCATGCTAGCGGCTTGGATTGGTATGTTGGAATCTTTAGCGACGGCAGAAAAGCCAGAGCAGTTTGTTGACTGGATGGAAATTCAAAAAAGTGAAGGTAATATTTTTGATACTGGATTTTATCGTCACTGGGTTGACCCAATGAAACCATTTGCACAATCACTTCTTCCTCACGCACATGGCCTCACAATTACGTCTGCAACATTACGAGATAAAAGTGGCAACGAAGAAGAAGATTGGAAACGTGCAGAAATTCATACAGGCGCAAGATATCTTTCAACAGAGCCAAAACAGTTCTCTGCAAAATCACCTTTTGATTATGAACAATGTGCACGTGTTTATGTTTTGACTGACGTAAACAAAAGCAGGGCTGATCATGTATCGGGTGCACTAAAATCTCTCATTACTGCCTCTGGTGGAGGTGCATTAGGACTATTCACATCAATCAATCGTCTTAAAACCATCCATAATCACCTAAATACAAAACTAGACGTAGCGTTATACTCACAACATATTGATGAGATTGATTCAGGTACTTTGATAGATATCTTTAGAGAGGACGAAAACTCGTGTCTTTTAGGGACAGACGCTATGCGCGACGGTGTTGATGTCCCAGGAAGGTCATTGAGATTAATGACCTTCGACCGTGTGCCTTGGCCGCGCCCCACTCTTCTTCATAAAGCTCGACGCAAAGCCTTTGGTGGCAGAGAATATGATGAGATGATTACACGTATGAAGTTGCAACAAGCCTTTGGTCGCTTGATACGTAGTAATTCCGATAAAGGTGTTTTCGTCATGATGGACAGTGCAATGCCCAGTAGATTGCTAACTGCATTTCCTGAAACTATTGAAGTCAAACGCATGGGACTTGCAGAGACTTGTGCAGAGATAAAAGAGTTTCTAACCGAGGATTAAACAATGCTGACACGCTTTGAATATAATCTTGAATGCTCCCTTCCTCCTCATGAACTTTTTCAACATTGGAAAGATGTTAAAGGCACTCTTTTCCTAGATAGCTCTGACAATCAAGGACATAGCTTTATTTGCCTAAATCCCGAACAAAAATTCACCTTTAAAATTAACGACAATGTTTCTAAGCCTATAAATAAATTAAGAAAATTTCTTTCTTCTGTTCAAATCAACAAAAACCAAAAAGCACTTCGCCATTTTACGGGTGGCTTAGCGGGCTACATTTCTTACGACATCAGAAAAGCAATTGAGCGTTTTGAAGACAAGGCAGTTGATGAATTAGATACGCCTGACGTTGTCATGAATGTATACACTCAAGTTATTGTCTATAACCATCAAACAAAATCTTACACGCTTTATGTTCACGCAACAGATGTGAATAACGCCGATAAAACTGCAAAGACTGTTTTTGAATTTTGCACATCGCCTCCGCCAGCACTGTCACAAAATACGCCCATTAAAGACTGGCAAAAAGATTTTACAAAAACCGCATATGAACAAACAATTCAGAGAGTGATTGATTACATTTATGCAGGCGATATTTTCCAAGCTTGCATCGCCCAAAGATTTACATCAAAACTTCCAGAAGATTACAGCCCCTATTCAACCTATCTTTCGTTAAGGAACAATAGTCCTGCACCCTATTCTGGTTACTTAAATTATGATGACTTTGTTATCTTCACAAACTCGCCAGAACGATTTCTCTCTGTTCAAAATAATGTTGTTGAGACAAAACCCATTAAAGGAACTATGCCTCGTGGTGATACACCTGAGACGGACAAAGAAAATGCCGAGACACTTTTAGCCTCTGAAAAAGATAAAGCCGAGAACGCAATGATTGTTGATATTTTACGCAACGATTTGCACAAGGTTTGCGAACCCTCTTCCGTTCAAGTTCCAAAACTCAATAAACTAGAAAGCTATGCCAATGTTCATCACCTTGTTTCGACTGTCTTAGGTGAACTAAGAAAAGACAAAGATATCTTCGATCTCCTTGAGGCAGCACTTCCCGGTGGTTCAATTTCTGGTGCACCCAAAATACGCGCAATGGAAATTATAGAAGAAGTTGAGCCTGTAAGGCGTGGGCCGTATTGTGGCTGTATGGGGACGATTGACTTTAACGGCGCCGCCAATCTCAACATCCTCATCCGCACAGCCATTATCAAAGATAATAAGGCACATATTTATGCGGGAGGTGGAATCGTTGCAGACTCTAGCCCCAAAGGTGAATATCAGGAAACTTTGGATAAGGCGAGCCACCTTATAAAGGCATTTGGCTCATGATTGTACTTATCGATAATTACGACTCATTCGTCTACACGCTCGATGGCTATGTTCGGCGATGCGGTTTTGAGACACAAGTTCTAAGGAATGATGATGAGGAGCTCAACAACATCAAACCGCAGGCACTTATTTTATCTCCCGGACCCTGCACTCCCAATGAAACAGGTCTTTCAAAACAGATTGTCGAAAAATTTTATAAAGATGTTCCGCTATTAGGAATTTGTCTAGGGCACCAAATTATTGCTGAAGTATTTGGAGGGAAAACCATATCATCTCCCTATCCTCATCACGGTAAAACCAGTGATATTTATCATGAGAACCACTCTTTATTTGAAGGACTGCCTTCTCCGTTTAAAGCTGCACGTTATCATTCGCTCATTAGCCAAATCCCAGACAATGGACAGTTACGACCCATCGCAAAAACAGATGACAATATTCTTATGGGGTTTGAACATAATGATTACCCTGTTTATGGACTACAATTTCATCCCGAGTCCGTTCTTACATCAAACGGCTTTCAGATTATTCAAAATTTTGCGAAAGTGATTGAATGACAACTGCTTTCTATAATGGTGAATTCAAGAATTTAGAGGATATACATTTTCCTGCCGATGACTGCGCTTTGATGACAGGTATCGGTATTTTTGATTCTGCACTTTTTGCCAATAATATTTTGCACAATGCAGAACTCCATTACGGAAGACTCATCTACGACAGCCAGAAAGTCATGAATATTGCTTTTCCTTATTCTTTTGACGAGTGGAGTGAAATTATCCATTCGCTTATTCGTAAAAACGGTCTGGTGATAGGAAATGTAAGAGTACGAACACAACTCACCGGCGGACAGGTTGAAAAACCTCTGGAACAGATAAACTCTCCCAATATTCTTATCTCTACAGCACCCGCTACTCACCCTAATGACTTACCGCCTATTAAAGCGTTAGTGACTGATAAATATTTGCGTATAGCGGGCTGTTCTTTGGAGAGATGTAAAAGAATAGATTACACACGCAGTTACGCCGCACGAAGACTTGCCGAAGGGCATGACTGTAACGAGGCTATACTTTTAAACACTAAAGGAGACATTGCTTGTGCCTCTACCAGCAATATCTTTATTGAGAAAGAGGGAGTCTTGCTCACGCCACCACTCGATAGCGGATGCCTTTATGGAACAACACGCCAAAGCCTTCTGGATAGTGGTAAGGTACAAGAACAGACTTTAAAAATTGAAGATATTAAAAGTGCAGAGAGTGTTTATCTCTCAAACAGCATTACGGCTTTGAGAAAGATAAAAGAAATTGTGTTTGAAAATATTTAAAGAGCTTTGAGTTTAGCTTGAATAACAAATAGCTTGCGCTCAACACGACGCTTTTCAATATCAGTTGTGGCAGAAACCAAATCTTCATTCAGATGGGTTAATTCTTTTTCAAGCTCAGCGCGATTAAGTTCAGAAACAGGAACAGCTTCTTCAGCCAGCAAGGTTGTGTTATTCGCTGTGACATCGGCAAACCCGCCAGCAATAAACAGGCGCTCAGGCTTGCCATTTTCTTCACGGAGTATTTCAACAACACCGGCGCGTGCAGAAATCACAAGAGAGGAATGTCCTTTGCGAACACCAATATCCCCTGCTTCACCAGGAATAGTGACTTGAAAAGCCTCGCTATCCATTAGCTTTTTAGCAGGAGAAACCAGTTCAAAATTAAATGTATTTTCAGCCATTAATTAAGCCGCCTCTGCTGCCATTTTTTCCGCTTTTTTCTGAACTTCTTCGATTGTACCAACCATGTAGAAGGCACTTTCTGGAAGGTGGTCAAGTTCACCGTCAACAATCATACGGAAACCTTTGATTGTGTCTTCCAAACCAACAAACACACCAGGAGATCCTGTAAAGACTTCGGCAACATGGAATGGTTGAGACAAGAAGCGCTGAATTTTACGCGCACGTGTCACTACGAGTTTGTCATCTTCTGAGAGTTCATCCATACCCAAAATAGCAATGATATCTTGTAGAGATTTGTAAGCTTGTAATGTTTTCTGAACATCAGCTGCACATTTGTAATGCTCATCGCCAACAACGCGTGGGTCAAGAATACGCGATGTTGAATCGAGCGGATCAACCGCAGGGTAAATCCCTTGTTCCGCAATCTGACGAGACAGAACAGTTGTCGCATCCAAGTGGGCAAACGTTGTTGCAGGCGCAGGATCAGTCAAGTCATCAGCAGGTACATAAACGGCTTGCACAGATGTAATCGAGCCCTTGTTTGTAGATGTAATGCGTTCCTGCAATGCACCCATATCAGTAGCAAGTGTAGGTTGGTAACCCACAGCAGAAGGAATACGACCAAGAAGCGCAGACACCTCAGCACCAGCTTGTGTGAAACGGAAAACGTTATCCATAAAGAATAGAACGTCTTGTCCTTCTTCATCACGGAAATACTCAGCCATTGTTAGACCAGATAGAGCAACACGGGCACGCGCACCAGGAGGCTCATTCATTTGACCATAAACAAGTGCCACTTTTGATTTTTTCTCATCACCTGGAACAATAACGCCAGACTCAATCATTTCATGGTAAAGGTCATTCCCTTCACGAGTACGCTCACCAACACCAGCAAATACAGACACACCACCGTGACCCTTTGCAATGTTGTTAATCAATTCCATGATTGTCACTGTCTTACCAACACCAGCACCACCAAACAGACCAATTTTACCACCTTTTGAATATGGACAAAGAAGGTCGACAACCTTAATACCTGTCACAAGCTGTTCAGTTTCTGTGGCTTGCTCAACAAATGTTGGCGCAGGACGGTGAATAGCCCATCTTTGTTTGGTTTTGACTTCTTTACCTTCATCAATTGGTTGGCCAATTACGTCAAAGATACGACCTTTAGTTGCTTCACCAACTGGAACGGAAATCGCTTCGCCTGTATCAATGACTTCTGCTCCGCGAACCATACCGTCCGTTGAGTCCATCGCAATACAACGCACAACGTTCTCACCCAAGTGTTGAGCAACCTCGAGAACGAGTGTCTTGCCATTGTTATCAGTTTTCAGGGCGTTCAGAATTTTAGGAACATTTCCTTCACTGAACTGCACATCAAGGACAGCACCCAAGATTTGCTGAACTGTGCCTGTTGCTGTTTTTGTTTTAGCCATTTTCTTCTCCTAAATAGTCAAATTCAAAGTTGGTTATTAATTTTGTACGGCTGCTTCCGCACCAGAAATAATTTCGATTAGTTCTTTTGTAATGTAGGCCTGACGAGCGCGGTTATACTCAAGTGTAATATTGTTAATCATGTCACCAGCGTTACGTGTTGCATTATCCATCGCTGTCATACGTGCTGCTTGCTCACCAGCAGAACTATCAAGTAGAGCACGGAAAATTTGAACGCCTATATTACGTGGAAGTAACTGCCCTAAGATAATGCTTTCTTCTGGCTCGAACGCGTAAGGTGAGCGGTATTTCTCTTCAACCTGTTCTTCATCTTCAGCGTTATCGTTAACTGGCGCAGATGCATCTTGTGCGAATGGAATAAGTTGCTGTGCCTTTGGTGTCTGAACAAGTACCGATTTAAATTCATTGTAAATCAATGTACAAACATCAACTTCACCAGCCTCAAATTGTTCAAGAACAAGCTGTGTCACTGCATCCGCATCCGCGTAATCAACAGTCTTACCACCTGTTACACCAATGAAGCTCTCAACGATATTATCTTTATGCTCACGTTTTAGAAGGTCACGCGCCTTACGACCAGCACAAATAATTTTGACGTCTTTGCCTTCAGCTTTGAGTTTTGTGATTTCTTGTCTCGCACGACGGATAAGGTTGGCGTTAAACCCACCAGCCAAGCCACGGTCAGACGTCACCACAACAAGTAGGTGCTTTTGATCTGCGCCAGTACCTGTCAAAAGTTTGGGGCCTGTGCCTTCAGTGACACCCTCAGCTACACGCGCCAACATCTTTGCCATAGCACTTGCATAAGGCTGTGAGGCTTGAGCTTGTTCTTGCGCACGCTTCAACTTTGCCGCTGCCACCATTTTCATGGCAGAGGTAATCTTCCGTGTAGATTTCACGGAAGTAATTCTATCTCTTAAGTCACGTAAACTTGGCATTTGTTTTTATAACCTTGGCTTAAGCTGCCTTTTTCGTTGCAGGAACAAAACCTTGTGTAAATCCATCAAGGAATGCACCTAAGCGTTTCTCAATATCGTCATCCAAAGCTTTCTTCTCACGAATGTCCTTCAGAATATCCTCGCCATTGGCACGGATATCTTCGAGCATACGTTGTTCATATTCATTGACTGCATCTGTTGAAACAGTATCCAAATAACCGCGTGTTCCTGCGTATAGAGACACAACTTGTTCTTCAACAGGAAGCGGTGAGTATTGAGGTTGTTTCAACAACTGAGTCAAACGTGCACCACGTGCCAGAAGTTTCTGCGTTGAAGCATCCAAATCAGATGCGAACTGAGCAAAGGCTTCCATTTCACGGTATTGAGCAAGTTCCAACTTGATAGAACCAGCAACCTGTTTCATCGCCTTGATTTGAGCCGCTGATCCCACACGAGAAACAGAGGCACCAACATCAATCGCAGGGCGAATACCTTTAAAGAACAATCCTGTTTCCAAGAAAATCTGTCCATCAGTAATCGAAATCACGTTTGTTGGAATATAAGCAGACACATCACCAGCTTGTGTTTCAATAATTGGTAGGGCTGTTAATGACCCCCCACCATGGTCGTCATTCATTTTAGCTGAACGCTCAAGCAAACGGGAGTGAATGTAGAAAACATCACCAGGATAAGCTTCACGACCAGGAGGACGACGAAGTAGCAATGACATTTGACGGTAAGCCACAGCTTGTTTTGACAAATCATCATAAACCATCAATCCGTGTAGTCCGTTGTCACGGAACCACTCACCCATCGCGCAACCTGTATAAGGTGCCAAGAACTGCATAGGAGCAGGGTCGGAGGCAGTCGCCGCAACAATAATGGAATATTCCATTGCGCCTTTTTCTTCCAGTTCTTTCACAAGTTGGGCAACAGTTGAACGTTTCTGCCCAATCGCAACATACACACAGTATAAGTGATCTTTTTCATTCTTGGATGAATTGACGTTTCTCTGGTTGATAATCGTATCAACCGCAACCGCAGTTTTACCAGTTTGACGGTCACCAAGGATAAGTTCACGCTGTCCACGGCCAACAGGCACAAGCGCATCAATCGCTTTCAGACCTGACTGCATTGGCTCATGCACAGATTTACGCGGGATAATACCAGGAGCCTTTTGCTCAACACGGTAATATTCTTTTGATTTGATTGGGCCTTTTCCATCAATAGGATTACCCAAACCATCAACAACACGACCAAGAAGCTCTCTCCCAACAGGAACCTGAACAATCTCACCTGTTCGTTTCACGCTATCGCCTTCTTTAATGTCACGGTCATCACCAAAAATAACGATACCAACATTGTCGA
>JBBKVR010000155.1:0-4169 GCA_037968575.1 Bdellovibrionales bacterium
AAATCTACAGAAGTTTCAAATGATGATGCAAGTACAGAAAAAGAAACATCTGCTAATCATTCACGTACAGAAGAGGCTTATTTCTCTGCTTCAAACTTTGATAATGAAGAGTCCCTATCCACTGATGCTTTATACATGCAACAAAGTGAGACTTCTCAAAGTGGGCGTGAGCCAACTGGAAAAATAGTTTTTATAGCTCTTATTGTGGTTGTCGCCTTTTTAGCAGCAGGTCTTATGACTCTAGCACCAAAGGTAAAGGTTGTTACGGAGCAAGCTGATAGAATCGTTTCACTAGAGAGAAAACTTGAAAATGTTGAAAAAGAACAAGTAGAGATATCTGAAAATATTCCGTCAAACCTTGATACACGTCTGGAAGTTTTACAAGACCAAGCCAGTAAGGCAGCACAAAGAGCTCAATCTGTTGCGTCTCAAGCAACGGGTCTGGTTGCAAGTATGAATTCAGGCACGCTGGAGGAACGCCTTGGCACGCTGGAAACAACAATGGGGACGTTCTTAGAACAAAAGGGTTCTCTTGATTTGGCAAGCCTCTGGACAAGCTTTCTAGGTTTACGCACAACAGATGCAGGACGTACACAGCTTGATAACACGTCAGAAGAGTTACTATCATGGATTAATAGGCTTCAAAGCGATGAAGTTACAGTTGAAGAATCTCTGCCTGTTATTCGTGAAGAGAGTGACGTTGTTGAAAAAACCTTTGAAGGTGTTGATGATGAAGACATGAAAGCTGCGGCATTACTGTTGGCGATGTCACAAATGCGAGACACGTTACGTCGTGACAATGAATCTTTTGAGACAGACTTAAGTCTTTTGAAAAAATTGATTGGTTCTGAAAATCCAGCACTGGTTGCCTCAATTGATAAGCTTTCACCGCATGCGGATGAAGGTGTTTTGTCTCCTGATGGACTAAAGAATGAATTTAAAGCTATTGCTGGGGATGTGGTTGTTGCCTCTCTTCAAGGTGAAGATGTTTCAATTACAGACAAGGCGCGCGCTAGATTTAGTGAGCTTTTAAATGTTAAAAAAGATGGCGAACCTCTTACAGGTACACCCACACAAGTGACCGTTGCCAAAGCCCAAAATAAACTGGATGAGGGCGACATACAGGGCGCAATTCAATTACTTCAAGGTCTTGATGGTGAGGCAGCTAATCGCGCAGCTCCATTCATTAAAGAAGCCGAATTAACACTTCTTGCCGGCCAACTTCAAGAGCTTCTTGGCCAGAGCATTGAGACACAACTAAGATTATCTCCCAATGCTTTTCCTAAAATTCCCGCATCCATAAAAACTAAGGGTAAAAACATAGACTTGGAAACCATGCTTGATGGTTTGAAAGAAGCCGTACCTCTAGGTGGTGAAGTTGTTGAAGATCCTGATTCAGGTTTTAAAATCTACAAAAAAGGAACGTCTTTACCAACAGGAAGGTAGAATTGTTCATAAGGCTTAGGATACTATGCTAAAGGCTTTTTGGGTTCTTATCCAAATATTGTTGGTTTGCCTGTTTTTCCTCTTTTTGAGTGAACAAAAAGGTGAAGTCCACATAGAATGGAGAGACTATGTTCTTGATATTCATATGGGGTTATTCCTTGTCGGATTTTTTGGTTTTCTCTTTGTTCTTCTTCTTATTCATAAATTTGCAATCAACGTTGGCGATGTTCCCAAAACCGTTCAGCGTTACTGGCGGGAACGCTCTCTTAAGAAAAGTCATATCTCTTTGACGCGTTCACTGGTTTTGCTTTCAGCAGGCGATTACAAACATGCAGCGTATCATGCGTACAGGGCACAAGCGCTTTTACCAAAAGGCTTTGATGGAAGTGTTGCAGGTTTTATTGAAGCGCATTCCTCTCAAAAAGCAGGACAAGATAAACGCGCTAGACAAAATTATCAGCATCTTCTCGAGAATAAAGAATCTGCATTTTTAGGTATACAAGGGTTGATGCAGTCCGAAATTGAAGCTGGTGATTTTGAAAGTTCACTGCGTATGGCTTACAGGGCACTCGAACTCCACCCCAAACAACCATGGATAATCAAAACCGTTTATGATCTTGAGATTAAAAATGGTCACTGGAACAAAGCACTTTTGACGCTTGAAAAATTAAAGAAAGTCAAAGGCCTTGATGATGAAATATATGAAAGTGATAAAAAGGCGCTGTATGTTGTGCTTGCCGATGAGAAGTCTTCTCTAGACCATAAAGGAAGCATTAGTTATCTAAAAAAATCCCTGTCTATCAATGCAGGCTTTATTCCTGCGGCGAGGCGCTTGGCGCTGATATATATTGAAGACGGCAAGAAAAAATTAGCACGGAAAGTTGTTGAAAAGGCTTGGGATATCACCCCCCATCCAGAACTTATTAAAATATGGACAATGCTGGCACCCGAAAACAAACCAAACAAGACTTCACAGCGTTTAAAATGGTTTGAGAAACTGGTTGCTAGAAACCCTGATGCCGTTGAAGGACAATTGGCAATTGCCCAAATCGCACTTGATGACGGTTTATGGGGCGAGGCGAGAGCTTACCTAACGCAAGCAGAAAAATTAGATGCTAATGCTGACGTCTATAAACTGTGGGCACGTTTAGAAGAACTATCTACACGTAACGAGGAAGCCGTCTCTGCATGGCTTAGGAAGGCCTCTGATGCCAAGTCATCCAAAAAGTGGGTATGCAAGCTCACCTACAGGCAATACGAGCAGTGGTATGCGATTGCCGAGCCTCATGGATCATTCAATACAATCCGCTGGAGCAATCCCCTCTCACTCGAAGATATGAATGGCAAAACGGCTTTTCAACCATCAGGTGGTGGATTTCTTACGGGCGCAGCCTGAAACTATCTTTAAATTTCTATATAGTTTTTGAATAAATCTTCATGATTTTATTTACAGAACGTAATTTATTTGCTTTTAATAGAAAAAATAAGAAATTTTATGAGTAAAGGGAGAAGAAGATGCTGAGTGCTTTAGATGTACGTTCAGAAGAATTGTACTATCCTACACATACCCTAGAAAAAGATTTTGTCGAGGGCTGGGTATGGAGTGGTAGATCTGATGACAATGTTTTTGCGGTAAGCTTAAAACCGAATTTTAGGACATTAAATAGCTTAAAAGAGAAAACAGACTTTTTCCCTCTTGAGAAACAACACGCCAATAATGAGTATTGGAACAGTACAGTGCCTGCTGGACTATACCCCACTATAGATATTGCCTGCGGCGAAGTGGAAGCTATCCAAAACTGGTTTGTCCACTTTCTTGAAGTTGCCGGTGCTCAGGGACAGAAACTTACAAGGACAGAAAGTGGCTATAGGCTTGAGGCTAATGGTGCCAACAGAGAGATGCCTTTGTCGTCTTTACTTGATGCTGCATTGTGCGCACATAGCTTTGACAATGTATCCGAGGAAAGAGATTTAAGTTTTAGAACGATACTTCGGCACGTGTTGCCAAAGTATTTGCGTGCTATGCATGTGGAAGCTGTTGATTATCATGAGACGAGAGCCAGTGAAGACACTGCTGCTCCTGTGATTGAAGCCCGAGTTGGCTTTGAGGGTATTGCACAATTTGTTTTTACTTATCAGGGCGCATCTCAACCTGCCCTTATGAGCAGATATATTTATGCAGGAGATGATAATTATTATCCTGATTACTCCCATAAGGCTACTGGGGCATCGCTTAAAAGCCTATTATTTGATTTCCTTAAATCAGCAGGGGTTGGACAAGATTCTGGATATAGTATTTATCACTTTAAACCTCAGGAAAGATTGTTATTGTCCTACATAAGATCCGCCTTCGTTGAGGGATCTAATTCTTGGTATGGAATGACACTTAATTCTTTAAATACAGCTGTACCTGATGAAACAGAGTCAGCAGATATAAATATAATTTCTATGGCAGATTTTCGACGAGAAAAATTTGCGCTTTAAATGAAACAAATTCCTAACAGAAGAAGTAACCCAAACTCCTTGTTGGCTTTAAACATGGCAAGTGAGCTTTTTTGCTCGTGGACATTCCATTTTACTATTTGATAGGCAAATAAGATGCCACTACAAGCACAAAGATATAGAGGCTCAACTTGGCCTGTAGCAGTCAGAATGGCATATAGGAATAACAGAAACGCCAAACTATAAAATAGCCCGACAAATGCCTTACTTCTTTCTTTGAA
>JBBKVR010000156.1:0-5584 GCA_037968575.1 Bdellovibrionales bacterium
GTGCAGATACCATTCGTGGGCCGCCAGAGAGGGCAAATGTTCTTCCCCAAACACTTCCCATTTTCATGACAACACAGAGATTTCGTATCTAGATTTTCTGCAATTTTCTATTTTTGCAGAATTTTTTAATACGAGGACTCTAATACATGAAACATACCATTTTAACCCTGTTCGGGTTTTTTCTTTTGATGATGCCGATAGTGGCACAAGCAGGCGAATATAGCCTTACCATTGATCGGGAGCCTGTAAATATCACAGGCAAAACCGTTAAAAAAATTACTATTAATGGCGGTATTCCTGGCCCGACATTGCGCTTTACAGAAGGTGAAGATGTCACCATCCATGTTACGAACAACATGAATGAAGATACGTCCGTTCATTGGCATGGCTTGCTGTTGCCCGGTGAAATGGACGGTGTTCCCGGCTTTAATGGCTTTCCCGGTATTAAGCCTGGTGAGACATTTACCTATAATTTCAAAATTCGCCAAAGCGGAACATACTGGTATCATGCGCACTCCATGGGGCAGGAACAGGACGGACATTACGGCTCTATTGTGATTACGCCTAAGAATGATCCGGTGAAGGCTGATCGTGATTACGTTGTGTTACTCTCCGACTTCACGGATGAAGAGTCCGGCAGCATCATGTCCAACCTTAAAATGTCCTCGGAATATTATGCCTATGCCCGCCGTACGATTGGTGATTTCTTTGCTGGTGTAAAAGAAGACGGTTTTAGCAAGGCATGGAAAAATGCCAAGATGTGGAACGAAATGCGCATGATGCCAACCGATTTATCGGATGTCAGCGGTTACACTTTTCTTACAAACGGTAAAACACCCGATCAGAACTGGACAGGGATTTTTAAGGCTGGTGAACGAGTACGCTTACGCTTTATCAATGCGTCTGCCATGTCGTTTTACGATGTGCGGATACCAGGCTTGAAAATGCAGGTAGTGTCCTCGGATGGGCAAAATGTTGAACCTGTGCCAGTAGATGAATTTCGTTTTGGTGTTGCTGAAACCTATGACGTTATTGTGACTCCCAAAGAAGATAAATCCTACACCATTGCTGCCGAGCCGATTGATCGCACAGGCTTTGCATTGGGTACTCTTGCCCCGCGTGAGGGTATGCGCGGTG
This sequence comes from Bdellovibrionales bacterium, assembly GCA_037968575.1. Classification (GTDB taxonomy): domain Bacteria; phylum Pseudomonadota; class Alphaproteobacteria; order Micavibrionales; family Micavibrionaceae; genus UBA2137. The sequence continues at coordinate 1,138 of JBBKVR010000156.1, forward strand.
ATATTCCTGAGCAACGCTTTCGTACCTTGCTAACCATGGCCGATATGGGTATGGGGCATGATATGGGCGGTATGGATCATAGCAAGATGACTCCTGCGGAGATGGAGGACATGCGGGCGGAAATGGAAAGCGGTTGGGCAAAAGCCGGAACACCAAAAGGGAACAAGCAGCTCAATTATTCCGATCTACGTTATCTCGGCACACAAAAAGATACGCGTCAGCCAGAGCGGGAAATTCTTGTTCGTCTTGGCGGAAATATGGAGCGTTATATCTGGACAATGAACGGCAAGAAATATGCCGATGCAGGGCCGATGAAACTCAAATACGGCGAGCGTGTTCGTCTGAAGTTTGTGAATGATACGATGATGGCGCATCCAATGCATTTGCACGGCATGTTCGTGCAGCTTGAAAATGGTCAACCAATGGAAAAACTGCCCAATAAGCACACGGTTATTGTGCCGCCGGGGCAATCTTATTCGGTGCTGTTAACGGCTGATGAGGCAGGAGAGTGGGCATTCCACTGTCACCTTCTTTATCACATGATGGCGGGCATGATGACCAAGGCGGTTGTCGCTAAACTTGATCCGTCTGATATTCCTGACTATGCCAAAGCCGCGCCGTATAAGCCGGATGCCGCGTCCAAACCAATGAAGCATGATATGGGCGGTATGGATCACAGTAAAATGGATCATTCAAAGATTGACCACTCCAAAATGAAAAAGGAAATGCCTGCAATGGAAGGCATGGATCATAGCAAGATGGATATGTCCGGTATGAAGGGCATGGATCATTCAAAAATAGAGATGAATAGTACAAAGCAAGAAGGGCAACATCATGCACACTAAAATATTATTTATAACGGCGGCCTTATTTTTGACCCTATCTAATCCCGCTTTGGCGCAAGAGCATCACGAGAGTTCGGGTGACCATCCGCATGGATCGGAGGCCTACCATATGTTCAAATTGGAAACGGGTTATGGAGCAGGGCAGGAAGGTCCTGTTGCAAGCTGGGATTTTGATGGTTGGTATGGCACGGACGAAAATAAACTCTGGCTAAAAAGTGAGGGCGAAAATTCGGATGGCACACTAGAGAAAGCCGAGTTTTGGGCGATGTATAGCCGGAATGTTTCCACGTTTTGGGATGTGCAGGGTGGTATTCGCCATGACATCCAGCCTCATTCAACATCATACGCCGTATTGGGCGTAGAGGGACTTGCGCCCTATTTCTTTGAAACCGAAGCGCATTTATTTGTCAGTGATGAAGGTGATATAACGGCACGTGTAAGACAAGAAAATGATTTCCTTGTGACACAGCGCCTGATTTTACAGCCTTATGCCGAACTGAATTTATCTGCGCAGGATGTTGATGAACAGGAAGTAGGAGCAGGTTTTACGGATGGTGAAATTGGTTTGCAAACCCGTTACGAAATTACCAGAAAATTTGCACCCTATGTGGATGTTCGTTACGAGAGGAAATTTGGTGAAACTTCATCAATGGCTAAAAGTAATGGCGAAGATAATGACAACCTTGTTGCGGGCGTTGGTCTGCGCTTAATGTTTTAGGAGAAGAATTATGGAGATGATGATGAACATGGAAATAATACCAAACTGGCATCCGCTATTGGTGCATTTTACAATTGGGTTGCTCAGCATATCGGTTTTGATGTATCTCGCTGGTTTTATATTCAAAAAACCACATTTACTTTTAATCGGCCGATGGAATTTATGGATTGGGGCATTCTTGACCATAGGTACAATCTTGGCGGGACTTGACGCCTATAATTCAGTGGCTCATGACGCGTTGTCTCATGCAGCAATGACAGATCACAAGAAATGGGCGTTACCGACAGGCGGGGTGTTTATCCTACTTGCTCTATGGTCCTTGTGGAAACACAGAGGGGCAAAAACCGTACATCCTGTCTTTGTTTTGATTATGGTGCTGGCCGCTATATCCCTCGCTATCACAGGCTATAAAGGCGCAGAAGTTGTTTATCGTCACGGAGCAGGCGTCATGCGTATGCCGATGGTTATGGGCGATGGCGGTCATTCAAGTCATGTTCATGGGGCGCATGGGCATGGAGAAACCAAACATGAAGATACGGCACCACCGGAAGAACACGATCATACTAATCACCCTCACTAATTTTTATTAAACCACGAAAGGAACTGAAAAATGAAAATACTACTTTTAACTCTAACTCTAATGGTTATTGCCATGCCATCTTACGCGCAAATGAGTCATGACGAACATATGATGGAGCATCATGGTGAAGAAATGAAAGACATGGATCATAGCAAGATGGATATGTCTGGTATGGATCATGGCGATCACGAAATGTCATTCAAACAAGTTGAAAATCAAATGGTCTGCATGGTGAATGATAGAGCGTTTTCATCCCCACAAATTCCTGTTGAAGTAGGCAATCAGACTTATTATGGCTGCTGTTCAATGTGTGAAGCCAGATTGAAAGATGATGCGGTAATTCGTAAAGCCGTTGATCCTATAAGCGGAGTAGAAGTCGACAAAGCCACTGCCGTGATTGGCGCCGCTGAAGATGGAGCCGTTAAGTATTTTGAGAGCGCAGAAAATCTCAATAAATATGCTATGGACCAAATGTAATACTTAAAACGCTAGGAACTTTAATGAGTTTCTAGCGTTTTGTTTGGTAAATGAAAGGTTTGAAAGATGTCTAAATATACGAAATTCTTTGCCATGATTGTGACATCAACGATTGTGATGCTTGGCTTAATGTATCTTAACACTTATGCGTTGGATCACGTTTTTTTTAGTGAAACGAGAACCTATATGGCTATCTATATGGGAGCGGCAATGGCTTTGGTCATGCTTACCTTTATGTTAGGTATGTATCAGGATAAAAAGAAGAATTTCCTTATCTATTTGGGCAGTATGATTATTTTTTTAGGCGCGCTTTTCTTGGTGCGTTCTCAAGCAACTGTAGAAGATTCATCATGGATGAGCGCGATGATCCCCCATCATTCTATTGCTATTTTAACAAGTGAACGCGCCAATATTGACGATGTTCGTGTTAAAGAATTGGCTAATTCCATTATCGAAGCGCAACGCCGTGAGATTGAAGAAATGAAATGGTTGCTGGAAGATATCAAAAATAACGGAAAAGCCACAACTGGAGCCGAAGCTAAGCAACGCCCCGTGCCGAATTTTAAGGTAAAATTATAGTGATAAAAAGCCTTGACCTTGGAGTGTACTCAAAGGTGTATGCTCTTATATGAAAGGTAAAATAATGGGCAATATGACCATAGGGCAATTGGCAAAAACAAGTGGCGTAAGGACGGACACAATCCGTTATTACGAGAAATTTCAATTGATAGAACCTATCGGACGAACAGAGTCTGACTATAGACAATATGATTCATCTTCGGTCAACCGTGTTGTATTTATCAAACGGGCAAAATCGCTTGGCTTTACTCTTTCTGAAATTAAAGGCTTGTTGGAATTGCACGCCTCTAACGCGGGTACGGCGCAAGATATGCTTGATCTGACGAGAAATAAAATTGAGAAAGCGCAAAAAGATATCGCAGACTTAATGAATATGAAGAAAGCCCTTGAAACGCTGGCAGATGAATGTCTCGGCGGAGATACATCTTTGAGTGATTGCCCAATAGCAGATTTCTTGAATAACAATCAAAAACATAAAGGATAAAAATTATGGAGCATGAACATAATAATAAAGGATCTTGTCGTCACCACACCCCTGACGGGCACGGTCACGTACATACAAAGCATAATCATGCACATGGATCAGCATGGGTGACATCAGCTCATGCAACGCTACATTGTCTGACGGGCTGTGTGATTGGTGAAGTTCTTGGATTGCTTATTGGCGTTTCTCTGGGGCTTGGCGTTGGAGTAACAATATCGTTAACATTTGCGTTGGCTTACTTCTTTGGTTTTATGCTGGGCATTTTACCCATCATGAAACGCGAGAAAGTGAATGCCTGGACAGCCTTCAAGATCATATGGCTGGGCGAGGCCATTTCAATCTTTGTTATGGAGGTTGTTATGAACGGCGTAGATTATAGCGTTGGCGGTATGCAGGCAGGATCGGTGTTTTCATTGATATTTTGGTTGGGTATTGCTATGGCAGTTCCAGCCGGATTTATTGTGACTTGGCCTGTTAATCATTGGCTATTGAAGAAGCAATTAAAGAATTGCCATTGATTGTCCATGCCCCTGCTATTTATTTCATTATATATCAGTTGTGCAGTATTTTTGAGGACTGCGGATTAGTTTGAAGATACTGCTGCGGAATAACGGGGTAGGTTATTTCTCAAAATTGACTTTCACGCCGCGCTTTTTAAAGTAGGCCTGCATGGTTTTTCGACCTTCACGGTTTTTTACAGGAAGACGGTCTACTTTAAAGAGAGCTTCCTTCGCTCCATTCTCTTTCATGATATTCTTAAGATT